>JAAURJ010000001.1 GCA_012032285.1 Sphingomonadales bacterium | reverse complement strand
CGATGCGACCACCGGCACCGTGACGGCTGGCTATCAGGGGTCGTGACATCCACCAAGCTGAAAGTGTCCGGCATCAACCTATTCAGCGCCGGGGATTTTTCGGGCGGTGAGGAATGCGAAGACATCGTCATGCGCGATGCATCGCGCGGCGTGTATAAGCGCGTAGTGGTGAAGGACAACAGGCTGGTCGGTGCGGTGCTTTACGGCGATGTCACCGATGGCGGGTGGTATTTTGACCTGCTCAAAAAAGAAGAAGATATATCAGAAATCCGGGAGGCGCTGATCTTTGGGCAGGCCTTTGCGTCTGGGGGTGCGCTCACGGACCCTAATTCGGCCGTTGCGGCGCTTTCCGATGATGCGGAAATTTGCGGCTGCAACGGCGTTTCCAAGGGTCAGGTTATTGCGTGCATCAATGGCGGAGCTGCGGATTTGGACGCCGTGCGCAGCGGTTGCAAGGCATCGGCAAGCTGCGGGCAGTGTACCAATTTGGTCGAAAGCCTGCTCGCCATCACATTGGGTGATGAATTTGACGGCGAACGCAGCGTCAAGACCATGTGCAAATGCACCAGCTTTGGGCATAGCGATGTACGCCGTTTGATACTCGAAAAACAACTAAGCAGCATCCCCCATGTGATGCAGGAACTGCATTGGTCGACGCCCGATGGCTGTTCTTCGTGCCGTCCTGCATTGAATTATTATCTGCTCTGCGCCTTGCCGGGCAAATATATTGACGATCTGCAAAGCCGCTTCGTCAACGAACGGTTGCACGCCAATATCCAAAAAGACGGCAGCTATTCGGTAGTGCCGCGAATGTGGGGCGGGGTGACAAACCCGCGCGAACTGCGCGCTATTGCCGATGCGGCGGAAAAATATAATGCGGGCATGGTAAAGGTAACAGGCGGCCAGCGGCTCGATATATTCGGGATTAAGAAAGAGGATTTGCCAGCCATCTGGTCCGATCTGAATGCTGCTGGAATGGTATCGGGCCACGCCTATGGCAAGTCGCTTCGCACCGTAAAAACCTGTGTCGGCAGCGAATGGTGCCGTTTTGGCACGCAGGATTCAACCGGGCTGGGGATTAAGCTGGAAAGGATGAGTTGGGGAAGCTGGATGCCGCATAAGTTCAAAATGGCGGTGTCGGGGTGCCCCGCGCAATTGTGCGGAGGCGACGATCAAGGATTTCGGTGTGATCTGTGTCGATAGCGGTTATGAGCTGCATATTGGCGGAAATGGTGGTATCCATTTGCGCGGCACCGATTTGCTTTGCAAAGTGGAAACCGAGCAGGAAGCGCTCGAATATGCCGCCGCCTTTGTGCAATATTACCGCGAAGATGCCTGGTATCTGGAACGCACGGCGCCATGGGTGGAGCGGGTCGGGCTGGACTTGATCAAGCAGAAAATAGTCGAAGATGGTGATAATCGCGCCGACCTAGCGCAGCGTTTCTATTTCAGCCAAAATTATAGCCAGCATGATCCTTGGGAAAAACGGGCCAAAGGCGAAGACGCGCATCTCCACGCCCCTTTACTGGCCGAAGTGGATTGATCAAGATGGAAGATAATTGGATTGAAATAGGCCGGATCACTGATATTCCGCGGCAGGGCGCACGCACAGTGGGCCGCAAAAATGGTCCGGATATTGGCGTGTTCCGCACGCTGGATGACCGGATTTTCGCACTTGAAAACCGTTGTCCGCACAAACATGGCCCGCTGAGCCAGGGCATTGTTCACGGCAATGCTGTTGCCTGCCCACTGCATAATTGGCGGATCAGCTTGGAAACCGGACAGGCGCTGGGAGAGGATAAGGGTTGTACGCCGGTCATCCCTGTAAAAATTATCGGCGATGTGATCCACATCAGCCTGACTAAGGCGGATGCCGCCGCATGAAAACTGTGCGCACAACCTGCCCCTATTGCGGGGTTGGCTGCGGTATCAAGGCACAGGTGACCGGACAGCGCACCGCCATCATAAAGGGTGATACGGCGCATCCGGCCAATGGCGGCAGGCTTTGTTCCAAAGGCACGCATTTGGGCGATACCGTAGGGCTTGAAGGGCGCTTGCTCTATCCCGAAATTGGCGGTGACAGGGTGGAATGGGAGGAAGCGCTCACGCTCATCGCTTCCCGCTTTGCCGATGCCGTGCGCGATCATGGCCCCGATAGCGTTGCCTTTTACGTATCGGGGCAGATACTGACCGAAGATTATTATGTCGCCAATAAGCTGATGAAAGGGTTTATCGGTAGCGCCAATATCGACACCAACAGCCGCCTGTGCATGGCCAGCGCGGTTGCCGCCCATAACCGCGCCTTTGGTGAGGATGTCGTTCCGGTCCGTTATAGCGATCTGGAGGAAGCGGAGCTGATCCTGCTGGTTGGCTCCAACACCGCATGGTGCCACCCGGTTATCTGGCAGCGTATGGAAGCGGCACGCGCAAAAAATGGCGCAAAGCTGGTGGTCATCGATCCGCGCCGCACCGAAACGGCGGAATGTGCCGACCTGCATATTGCGGTGGCGCCCGATGGTGATGTCGCGTTGTTTGGCGGCTTGCTGGCTGAAATGCGGGCGAGGGGCTTGGTGGATGCGGGCTATCTCGCCGATCATGTCGATGTGCCGGATGATTTTTGGGATAGGCTAAGCGGTGACCATAGCAGCGCCGGAATTACAGAAGCTGATTTCAGTCAGCTCGCCGACCTGGTTGCCAAGCACCCCAAAATGGTCACGCTCTTCTCCATGGGCGTGAACCAGTCGGTAAGCGGCACCGACAAGGCCAATGCGATCATCAACCTGCATCTCGCCACGGGCCGCATTGCTAAGCCCGGCGCAGGCCCGTTCAGCATGACCGGGCAGCCCAATGCAATGGGTGGGCGCGAAGTGGGCGGGCTTGCCTCCATGTTGGCCGTGCATATGGGTTTTAGCGACGAAGAATGCGCCGCCGCGCAGGATTATTGGCAAAGCCCCGCCATCGCCCGTGCGCCGGGGTTGAAGGCGGTAGATATGTTCCGCGCGGTGCATGATGGCCGGATCAAGGCGCTATGGGTGATGGGCACCAACCCCGCCGTGTCGATGCCCGATGCCGGTTTTGTGCGCGAAGCTCTTGAAAAATGTGAATTTCTGGTGGTCAGCGAGGTGTTGGCGCAAGGGGATACGGCCGCCTATGCCGATGTCAAACTGCCTGCATTGGCTTGGGGTGAAAAAGCGGGCATGGTAACCAATAGCGAACGGGTGATGAGCCGCCAGCGCGGCCTGTTCGCGCCTCCCGGAGAGGCGAAACCAGATTGGTGGGCGCTGGCCGAAGTCGCAAAGCATATGGGCTTTACCGATGCTTTCCGCTTTGATGGCCCGGCGGCAGTGTTTCGTGAATATGCCGGGCAAACCGCGTTTCGCAATGACGGACAACGAAAACTGGATCTCGGCGCATGGTCGGACATAAGCGATGCGGAATATGAGGCGTGGGAGCCGCAACCGTGGGGCAATAGCGGGGACGGATCATCTCCCTTTGCCAACGGCGGCTTCACCCATAAGGGCGGGCGGGCAAGGCTGGTAATGGCGCGGCCTCCCATGACGGCGAAGCGTGATCCGGCCTATCCGCTCACGCTCAATACCGGGCGCTACCGGGACCAATGGCACACAATGACACGCACCGGGCTTAGCGCCCGCCTGTCGCAGTACCGGCGTGAGGCGTTGATCGAAATCCACCCCGATGATGCGGTGCTATATGGCATAAAACAGGGCGCATTGGCCCGGGTGCAATCGGCGGACGGGCATTCGGTTTCCGGGCCATGGTTACCGACGCCCAGCGGCGCGGAGAGATTTTTGTGCCCATGCACTGGACCGATCAATATGCGCTTGGCGGCCGCAGCAACCGGATGGTGGACAGCGCCGTCGATCCGGTATCGCATCAGCCGGGCTTTAAGAATAACGCGGTGGCAATTGAACCTGTGCAGCCCGAATGGCGGGCCTTTCTGGTCAGCCGCGCCGCGCCGATCTTGCCTACTTTGTTATATTGGAGCAAATCGCGTGTGGCGGGCGGCTGGCTTACCGAAATGGCCGGCACAGGTCATATTGATCTCGATCAGCTTTTACCGCAAGGGCAGCGGATGGAGGCGGTGGATATGAAGCGCGGAATGCGCCGGATCGCGGTGCAGGACGCAGATGGCACGCTTTGCGCCGCCCTGTTCCTGACGCGCAGTGGCCATTTGCCTTCGCGCGACTGGATCGCGGCGCAGCTGGTGAGCGGGGATGAGGCAGATAGTCCCTCTTTGCTCGCCGCCCGGCCCCGCAATCCCGCGCCGGATAAGGGCGCGATTGTTTGCGTCTGCTTTGATGTGGGTGCAAAACAAATTTTGCAGGCTGTAACGCAGCAGGGTATTTACACGGTCGAAGCTGTCGGTGCCGCGCTGAATGCCGGAACCAATTGCGGCAGCTGCGTCCGGCTATCGCTAAACTGATCGCGGAGGTGCAGAATAGCACCGATGCAAACATAAAGGAGGCCGCCGAATGAATGACAACATGATAGCAGCCGGCACCGTCTGGCTCGTCGGTGCAGGGCCTGGAGATCCCGATCTGTTGACGCGCAAGGCGGAAAAGCTGATCCGCAGCGCAAGCGTGGTGTTTTATGATGCGTTGGTCGGTGATGGCGTTTTGGACCTGATTCCGCCGCATATCATCCGCGTTTGCGTCGGTAAACGTTCGGGCCGCCATAGCAAGGACCAGCGCAGCATCAATGACCTGATCGTCGAAGCCGCGCTGGCGGGTGAACGGGTGGTGCGGTTAAAGGGGGGTGACCCCTCGATTTTCGGCCGCGCGAACGAAGAGATGGAGGCGCTTGCCATGCATTCCATTCCCTATGCCATATGTCCCGGCATAACAGCGGCCAGCGCCGCGGCAGCCAGCATCGGTAAATCGCTTACCCTGCGCGGATTGGCAAGGAAGCTGACTTTTGTGACCGCCCATGCCAGAGGCGATGAACCATTGTCGATCAATTGGCGGGCGCTTGCCGATCCGGAGGCGACACTTGCTGTCTATATGGGCAAATCATCCGCCGATATGGTCGCCCGCGAATTAATGGCGGCGGGGTTGGCGGCAGATACGCCGGTTTGCTTGATTGAAAATGCCAGCCTGCCGGGCGAACGGCAATTTTTTACGCGGCTCGATTTGTTGCCGCTAACCGCCAAAACCGCTTTGGGCTGCGGTCCTGCCTTACTGCTTATTGGAGAAGCCATGGCGCATCGTGCAGACAAACAGGTAATGAAAGCGCCGCTATCCCGCAAAACTTGTGCGTAAGCCGTCAATCACAAATTGCGCGGCAAGCGCGGCGAGCAGCACGCCCAAAACGCGGGTTATCACTGCCTCAATCTTTGCGCCCAATAGCTTCATCAACGGCCCCGCAGCAAGCAAGGAAAATAGCGTGAGTATAAGGACCAGTGCCAATGCTCCCAATATCACCAAAGAGCTTTCCAAGCCGTCATTCCGGCTCATTAATAGCATCAATGTTGCAATGGATCCCGGCCCCGCAATCATCGGCATCGCCATAGGAAAGACGGATACATCTTCAACCTCTGGTGTTTCGATAATCTCCTGCGCCCGGGCCTCGCGGCGTTCGGTGCGTTTTTCAAACACCATTTCTAGCGCGATCAGGAACAGCATGATACCGCCTGCAATTCGGAAACTATCAAGGCTGATCCCCAAGGCTTTTAACAATTGCTCTCCAAAAAGGCCGAAAACCAGCAGGATCAATATCGCAACAAACACTGCGCGCAGCGCCATTGAACGGCGCTGCGCCTTATCCGCATCGCTGGTCAGGCTGGCATAGATGGGCGCACAGCCCGGTGGGTCGATGACGACAAAAAAGGTAATGAAGGCGGAGAGGAACAGCTCTGTCATTTCGCCGCAACATCATCCTGCAAAACGGTATTGTTTTTCTCCCCGTCCCATAGGGCGACGGTCAGGCTGCGTGATTTATCCGCCCGATATTGCCAGGTCCAGCTAAGCGATTGATCGCGCGACAGCCCTTGTTTCATCTGCACGCCTTCATCCGGTGCAATCAGGGTTGCGGGCGCTTTGCCCTTGCAACTGGCGGTTTCGGTCTGGATGAATTCGGGGGCTTTGCGCGGCGTTGTCAGGCGGTCATCATGGGTCAGCACCCATCGCCACTCGCCGCTGCCATCGCGCCGTTCATACCATTGCCAAACAGTGGTGAAATAGCCCTTCAGACTATCCGAAGCCGTCCATGCACCCGTGGTGACACCGGTTTTGCCGTCGCACGACATGATCACTCTGTACACATCCAGATCAATTGACGGCAGGGCTTTATTGTTTTTCAGCCAAGCAGGTGCCATGACCAGATCGGGCACAAACATTACCGCATCGGGCGCGGCATAGCTGCGCAGCCCTTCGCTGCGGCCTTTTTCATTGCCCAATTGTTCCATCGCAATTTCCAGCGCCAACAATGCGCTGGGGTTTGCATCCAGTTTTAGCGGTCGTTTCGGGCCGCGCTGCTGCGGCCCGGCACAGGCAGACAAGATGATGGCAGGCAGCAGCGCGGCGAAAAACAGCTTTTTCATTCAAATCCCTTCCGGATCGGATAGGCCCGCCCGGCGGTGGGCGGCGACCAAAGTGTTGCGCAGCAGGCAGGCAATTGTCATGGGTCCAACGCCGCCGGGCACCGGCGTGATGGCCCGCACATGGGCCTGTGCGCTGCCATAATCGACATCACCGACAAGACGCCCCTTAGCCCCTTCTTCCGCAGGGGCAAGACGGTTGATACCGACATCTATGACCACCGCACCGGGTTTCAACCAGTCGCCCTTCACCATTTCCGCCCGGCCCACTGCCGCCACGACAATATCGGCGCGGCGCACAATATCGGGCAAATCCTTGGTCCGGCTATGCGCTAATGTAACCGTGCAATTGGCACCAAGCAGCAATTGGGCCATCGGCTTGCCGACCAGAATAGACCGGCCAATCACCACCGCCTCCAGCCCCGATAAATCGCCCAGTTGTTCTTGCAAAAGCATCAAACTGCCCAGCGGGGTGCAAGGGACCAGCCCTTCTATACCAAGGGCAAGGCGGCCCGCGCTGATCGGGGTAAGGCCGTCCACATCCTTGTCAGGATTAATGGCTCCCACCGCGGACTGTTCGTCCAGATGCGATGGCAGCGGCAATTGCAGCAATATGCCGTCGACCTTGTCATCGGCGTTCAGTTTTTGCAGCAGCGCCTCGACTTCCGCTTGGGTGCAATTTCCAGGCAGGCGATATTCAAAACTTTCCATGCCAGCCGCGATCGTCGCCTTGCCTTTTGACCCGACATAGACCGCGCTGGCAGGATCATCACCGACCAGCACAACGGCCAGGCCGGGCGCACGGCCCATGACTTCCATAAAGGCTGGCACCGCCGCCGCAATCCTGTCGCGCAGACCGGCGGCAAAAGCTTTACCGTCAATGACCAATGCCGTTGTCATACACCGGCCTGTGCCATATCCATGGCCAGCCCACCCAGCAGCATTTGCAAAACACGCAGGCCAACGATCAAAACCAAAGGCGAAAAGTCGATCATACCGGTATCGGGCAGGATTTTGCGAATGGGATTTAGGAACGGGTCCAATATCATATTCAAACTTTGATATATCGCCGCGACATAGGGATTTGTCATGCTGACAATGTTAAAGGCGATGGCGAGGCTAAGCACAAATTGCACGATCACAACAGTGACCAAGATCATCGTAAGATAGCTGATTATTTGGATGAGGGCGAAAAGCATTTCAATCTCCGAATTTGCGTTACAGATACGGTTAGCCTAGGCGGCAAGCTGTATCAACCCGGTAAAACAGTGAAGCGATAGAAGAAACAATGCTATCATTTGTGGATCAGCGTGCCCGCGCCGCTGTCGGTGAACATTTCGATCAGCATCGCATGAGGCACCCGCCCATCCAATATGACCGCAGCATCTACCTTTGCCTTTACCGCCGCGACACAGGTTTCCAGCTTTGGGATCATCCCGCCGCTAATGGTGCCGTCATCCTGCAATGCCGCGATTTTAACAGGGTCCAGATCGGTCAGCAACTGGCCCGATTTATCCAGCACGCCCGCCACATCGGTCAAAAGCAACAGCCGCGCTGCACCCAGCGCCGCCGCCACCGCACCGGCCATCGTATCGGCATTGATATTATAGGTATGGCCATCATCGCCAACGCCAATGGGGGCGATAACGGGGATCATGCCTGCACCGCTGATTGTATCAATAACGGTGCGGTCTACGGTTTCCGGTTCGCCGACAAAGCCCAGATCGATGATCCGTTCGATATTGCTGTCGGGGTCTTTTTTTGTGCGGCGCAGCTTGGCCGCTCTGACAAAGCCGCCATCCTTGCCCGATATGCCGACCGCGCGTCCGCCCGCGGCATTGATCCAGCCGACCAGTTCCTTGTTGATCGCACCTGACAGCACCATCTCGGCGATTTCAGCGGTTTCTTTTGTGGTGACACGCAAACCGTCGATAAAATTGCTTTCGACGCCAACCCGTTTCAACATTGCACCAATTTGCGGCCCGCCGCCATGAACGACCACCGGATTGATGCCCACTGCCTTTAACAGGACAATATCGGACGCAAAATCCCGCGCCAGCGCCGCATCGCCCATGGCGTGGCCGCCATATTTGACGACAAAGGTTTTGCCCGCATAACGCTGTAAATAAGGCAAAGCCTCGGTCAGCGTTTCGGCTTTGGCAAGCATAGCGGGGTCGATCACATGGCCGCTCATTGCGCTTCTCCATCGAGCCAGCGGCCGAGTTTGACGAAAATCACGATCATCAGGGGCACGATGATCACCGCCAGAACGACCTTTGCCAGCATCTGCCCCAAAAGCAGGTCCGTGATCGGAAATACGCCATAGAATGATACGGTGATAAAGATGAGCGTATCGACAATCTGTGATAAAACACCCGCAATTACGCCGCGCACGGCCACAAATTTGCCAGTCGCCACAGTCAGGCGGGAGAAGATGTAGACATTCAAAAACTGCCCCACGCCATAGGCCAATATGCCCGCCGCCCAGATACGCGGGGTGGCCCACATGATGATGTTGAACGCATCGAGCCTCGCGGATTGTTCCGGCGGCATATGCGCAGGCGCGGGCAAGAACAGCACGAACAGGGCAAGCAATATCGAAAAAATCAACGGTGCAAAGCCAAAGGCGACCAAGCGGTTGGCAACCGCACGGCCATGTAGTTCGGCAACGGCGCTCGATAGCATGACAAGCAGGATGAAGGCAAAAATTCCGGCCTCCACCTCCAACCCGAAAAAGGCGACCTGTTTATTGGCCAGCACGCCTGCCAGACATACCATGCCGCCATAAAAGACAGAAAAAGCGAAAAGCGAGCGCGGAATTCCGGATGGCGGGCTGTGATCGGTCATATCCATCCTGTTAGCGTCTATTTTCATTGGCGCAAGAGCCGCTAGCACGCTACCAAAGGCAAAATCGCAATGTCCGGGGAAATTTCGATCATGTCTATTCTATCCAGCCTAGCGGGTATGGCGCTGATCATTCTGATTGCGTTGGCGCTATCATCCAACTGCCGGGCCATTCGCCCGCGCGTTGTGCTTGCCGCTTTTGCGCTTCAGGCCGGACTTGCCGCGTTGGTGCTCTATGTGCCTTGGGGGAAAGCCCTGCTGAACGGCGCGTCGCAGGGCGTATCCAATCTGCTAGGCTATTCAAAAGCGGGAACGGAATTTCTGTTTGGCAATCTTGCCAGCCCGGAAATCGGTGGCAACAGCTTTGCGATTGCCGCCTTGCCGGTGATCGTTTTCTTCGCGGCCCTTATTTCAATTCTATATTATCTCGGCATTATGCAATTTGTTATCCGTTGGGTCGGCGGCGGATTGCAAAAAGTTACCGGCATATCAAAGGTCGAAAGCCTGTGCGCCGCTTCCAATATTTTTGTCGGCAGTCTGAATCGCCTTTGGTCATCCGTCCCTATCTTGCCGGATTAACGCCAAGCCAGCTTTTCTGTGTAATGAGCGTCGGCATGGCGGGCGTCGCCGGAACGATATTGGCCGCTTATGCCAGCATGGGTATCCGCATCGATTATCTGCTCGCCGCCGCTTTCATGAGCGCACCGGGCGGGATATTGATGGCGAAGCTGATTATGCCCGATGATCCACCGCCAGCGCCGATCGATGGCGAACCTACGCTCACAAATCCGCATCCCAGCCCGGAGGTTGAACCGGATTTCCAGGATGGCGAGGAAAAACCGGTGAATATTATCATGGCCGCTTCGCAAGGTGCGCAGACAGGCGTAAAGCTTGCAGTTGCCGTCGGTGCGATGGTCCTTGCATTTGTGGCACTGGTTGCGCTGGCCAACGGATTGTTGGGCGGTATTGGTGGATGGTTTGGCTATCCGGACCTGAGTTTTCAGGCTATATTGGGGCAGATATTTGCCCCCGTCATGTTTTTGCTTGGAGTTCCATGGGATGAAGCCGCCCGCGCAGGCGGATTTTTTGGGACAAAGATTGTACTCAATGAATTTGTCGCCTTCATTGATCTTGGCGCTGCCAAAGACCTGTCACAGACGACGGTTGCTATTGTGACTTTTGCGTTATGCGGCTTTGCCAATTTCCTTTCGATAGCAATCCAGATTGCTATTACCGGCAGCCTCGCTCCGAACCAGCGACCGGTGATCGCGCGGCTTGGCATTAAGGCACTGGCGGCAGGTTCGCTTTCCAATTTGATGAGCGCTGCTTTGGCTGGGCTGTTTTTGAGTATCTAGCAGGACGCTTATAGCATCAACGGACCATGGTTGATATGCGGCAGGACATGGCGGGCGAACAGGTCGCATTCCGCCGCATGGGGGTATCCAGATAGGATAAACGCCTCCATGCCCGCCTCTTGATAAGCGCGGATTTTGGCCAGCACCTGATCCGGGTCGCCCACAATCGCGGCGCCGCACCCCGACCGCGCACGGCCAATGCCGGTCCATAGATTATCCTCAACAAAACCATCCTCCTGCGCCGATGCGCGCAGTTCATTCTGCCTGCCGACCCCGGCCGTGTTGGTGTCGAGCGATTTGTTGCGAATCGCCTCGCCCGCCCCGTCATCCAGCTTGGACAAAAGCCGCTGCGCATAGGCGCGGGCCTCCGCCTCGGTTTCGCGGACGATCACATGGGCGCGGTATCCGAATTTCAATGTGCGTCCCTTGGCCGCCGCCCGCGCGGTAAGGTCTGCGACGACTTCGCGAACCTTGTCCATGGTATCGGGCCACATCAAATAGACATCCGCCGCCTCGGCTGCGGCTTCGCGTGCGGCGGGGCTTAATCCGCCAAAATACAGCGGCGGGCACTTTCCTGAAACGGTTTTCATACGCGGCGGGTCAAGCTTTAGCTGGTAAAATTCGCCTTGATGGTCGAGCGGCTGTCCGTTGAGCATGGTCTTCAGGATTTTCATCACCTCCACCGTGCGGGCATAGCGCGGATCGCTATCCATTTGTTGCCCCGGCAGGTCGGAAGAGATGATATTGACGGTCATCCGTCCGCCCAATATCTGATCCAGCGTGGCAATGCGCCGGGCAAGCTGCGGCGGCCAGTCCTCCCCAATGCGCACCGCCATAAGCAGGCGCATCGTGCGCAAAAAGGGAGCAATAGCTGATGCAAAGACGGTGGTGTCGAGTCCGAGCTGATAACCCGATGGCAGCAATATATTGTCAAACCCCCCTTTTTCAGCGGTCAGCACGATATTGCGGCAATGCTCCCAGCTGGATTGCAGTCTGGGATCGGGCTGACCCAAAAATTCATAATCATCATCACATAACGCTGAAAACCAGCTGACTTCGCATGGCTTATCGGGGGATTTTATTTCGGTCATGGCAAATTTTCTCCTCTTGCGGCGACCAGAACGGCATACCAGTCCTGCCTGCTCCATTGCACCTTATAAGCCTGCGCAGCTTCGGCAATACGCGCTGGATTTTGCGTTCCGACAATGGGAATGGCACCCGCCGGATGCGCCATGATCCAGCTATAGGCGGCGGATGCGCGGGCGACGCCCTGTTCGCCTGCGACCTTGTCCAAAGCGGCGGCGACGGCATGATCGCGCTCGCTTTCTGGCTTTGTCAGCCGCCCTCCGCCCAAAGGAGACCAGGCAAAAACGGTGCGGCGATGCTGGATCGCATGGTCCAGCTGCCCGTCATTGATGGTATCAATACATAGCGGCGAAAATTCCGGCTGCGTGCTGACTATCGGGACCGACAAAAAGCTTTGCAGCGCGTCAATCTGCGCCGCTGTGCAATTGGACACGCCAATATTGCGGACCTTACCGGCGCTGACCGCTTTTTCCAACGTTGCGGCAATTTCGGCAGGGTGGGTTAAAATATCGGGCCGGTGAATTTGCCACAGATCGAGATAATCGGTGTTGAGCCGCATGAGCGAGGCGTTAATTGCGCCTTCCAAATAGGCGGCGCTGCTATCATAGGGCAGCGGCGGCATAATTCCGCCTTTTGAAGCCAAAATGATTTTTCCCCGAAGGCCGGGTTCCGCCGCAAAAACCTGCCCCAGTAATTTTTCCGCATCGCCAAAGCCGTCCGGTCCCTTGAAACCATAAATATCGGCGGTGTCGAGCAGAGTCATACCGTTATCTATTGCGGTGTGCACAAGGGCGGCATGGCCCTCTACCACATCGGTAAAGCGCCACATTCCCCATGCGAGTGAAGAAATTTCAATATCGGTGCCGCCCAATTTGCGGGTGCGGGGGGGAAGGGGAAGAAGGCTCATATCATTTTTCCAATTACTCTGTTTGTTCATTTTCTAATGCGGCGCCGACCTTGGCAACGCTTTGGCGTTCGATGAGTTTATGATCCAGCCGCCTATGCACCAAGGTTTGGCCGCTGAGCAGCAGGTCAGTGGCGGTTTTGGCAAGTTCAAATGTCGGTTGCCGAATAGTAGTGAGCGGCGGCCAGACCATGCGGGCCAAAGTGGTATCGTCAAAACCTGCAACCGATATATCGCCCGGAATATCCAGCCCTGCCTTATGTGCAGCAGCCTGAACCCCCGCAGCCATATCGTCATTGCTGGCAAATATCGCCGTAGGTCGTTCCGTCAGGGCAAGGAATTTTTCGGCTGCGTCAAATCCGCTTTCAAAATCAAATAGCCCGTCCGCATACCAACGCTGATCAAACGGCAACCCTGCCCGATCGAGCGCACGGCGATAACCGAACAGCCGTTCATCCGATGCCATATGGTTGGGGTGCCCCTTTATAAAGGCGATCCGGCGGTGACCACAATTGATTAAATAGGTGGTCATATCATCGGCCGCCTGTGCATCGTCCATATAGACAGAGGATGTCATCGCGTGATTGGTGCCCGGTGATATGCGAACAAAGGGGATGTTCATGCTTTCCAGCGCCCGCAGCACCGGATCACAATCGGTCACCGGCGATGACAGCACCACGCCGTCAACATGGGTTTCATTGATCAAACCGCGCACCTGATTGCCGATATCGGGATCGGCGACATCCACCGGTTGTCCCAATAAACGTACATTGTCCTCATGACAGCGTTCCCAGCATCCCGATTGGATCAGATTGATATAATAAGGCGAATGATTGTCATAGATAAGCGCGATTTGCGCCGATTTGATTCCGGCCAATATCCGCGCGGCAACACTGGGTCGAAAATTCAGCTCCTCCATCGCTGCATTGACCTTAGCCCGCATCGCGTCGCTGACATAAGGATGGTTATTCAGCACCCGGCTGACGGTTTTGACAGATACACCGGCGCGCCGGGATACATCGCCGATATTGCTGCGCTGGCTCATGGGATTAAATCTCCGCGGATACCGCGAAGCGAGCGGAATAGCGGCGCAAATGCGCTGTCCGCGCGGTAATATACTGGCGGGGCACCAACAGGTGCGGCAATGTTATGCATTCCAGGTGCAATCTGCTGTCCTGACCAAAGATATATCCAATCATTGTCCAGCGGTATCATAACATCGCGGCTGGTGACACCCTCCTCTATGACCGGCGCTACGATCATATCGGGGCCAAGCATATATTGGTCCTGACAAGCGGCAAACATTGTTTCGCCCGGATAGTGCAGAAACATTGGCCTTTGCATGGGCAGGCCGCTTTCCTGCGCTTCACCTGCGAGCGCGCGTAAATAGGGTGCAAGCGCCGCGTGAATTTGGCTCATCACAGCGAAATGAGTTAGGATTTCAGCGCTGCTATCGACTTGTAAATTATCATCGGGCCGGTTGCCTTCATGGGTGCGCATAACCGGCGTAAAGGCCGCCATGTCGGTCCAGCGCATGAATAATTCCGCCGTACGCACCACCCCGTGCAGCGATGTGTAGCCGCCGGTATCGCTATGGCTGACCGCATTGCCGACAAGCCCTGCCGACAAGGCGGCGGTGATCACTGTGCCGATACCGTCATGGCGCGAAAAATCGACGCACTGATCGCCTGCCCAAAGCAGGGGGCAATGCGCCTGAACACCGGAATATCCGGCCCGCATAAAGAACAGGGCCTCATTCTGCTTATTGCGCCGGGCAATCGCATCGGCATTCACTTTTGCCCATAGCACCGGCCACATATTATGCGCGAGCATTCCGTCTGTGCCGTCAAACAGCCGCACATCGGTGGGCAGATATTCGCCAAAATCCGCCATCCATCCCGACAGGCCGAAATCCAGCATTTCCTGGCCAATCACACGGTCCGCAAACCATAGCGCCGCTTCGGGATTGGTGAAATCGACTATGCCGCAATCAAATTCACCGAAATCAACTATATAAGGTTCGTCACTGTCCAGCCGCAGCGCCAAATAGCCAAGCCGCGCTGCTTCCTGATATTGCCCCCCGTCAATAGCGAGATAGGGGTTTACATAACCCAAAAAACGAATACCGCGCCGCCGCAAATCCCTAATCCGTGAGGGCAGTTCGGGATAACGCACGTCCGACCAGCACCAGTCCCAGAACAGCCGCCTGCCAAAGCTGGTTTGCCTTATACCTATCCAATCCTCGCACCACAGGCCGGTGACGGCGGTGCCTGCACTGATAATATGCTCCAACCGTTCAAAGCTGCGCATACCGTCTTTCAGCCCGATGATTGCCCCGTCAAACACCCAGTCAGGCAGCTGCGCAGGTCGCCCGAAATAGTCCGAAAGCCGGCCTACAAGCTGCAGCAGATCATCAGCGAAGATGAAATCAAATGCCGCGCGGTTTGACCAGATTTCAAAACTATGCCGGCCGGCCTTGCTAAAATCCATCACGCTATAGGCGGATCCGGTATAGTGGCCGGCATAATGATGAGAGGACAGGAAAGTCGGCTGCGGATAATTGGTGGTCCAAAAATCGCCGCCCGCCATGCCTTCTTTGTCCATGATCTGCGTTAGCTCGCGGGTTTTGTCACGGCCAACGCCAGGCTCGCTGGTCCATATCGGGAAACGGCGACCATTAAGCCGCAAATAGCTCATCTGTTCCCCGCCGCCCCAGATATGCTCATTTGGCTGCGCGGTCAGGTGCAGGAATATCCGGTCACAGGGCGCAGGCGCCGATAGGGTCAGGCGAAAGCCATGCGGCGCCTCCTCCAATTCCGCCGAAAATGTGACCATGCCATCATCGCCGCGAAACAGGATTTTGCGCTCCGATATTTCGGGGTCGCCCAGCAGTGCCAGAGGGGAAAGATGGTCTTCAATTTGATAATTACCGCGATACATTTTGATCGCAGGATCGCCCCGGTATGCCGCAAAAGCAGGCTGATCCGCGCGGTGCCTGAGCAGCGTGAAGCCGTTCATAGTGAGATCAAATCCATCTGTTTTGGCGGTGAAATGCACCCTAATCCCTACCTCTAATGCCTTATAGGTTGATGCAATAATCGGTATATGACAGCGCTTGACAATGCAATTATTTTATTTCACTCTTCCGCAAGTATAGACGCAAGAGCGCCGGGAAGGTGCCGTCATATGGCTTGTCTATTTTGGGAGGAAGTCTTTATGAAACAGTTCGTTATAAAATCCAATATCACTTGTTCGCTTTTTGTGAGTAGCAGCGTGGCGATGCTGGCGCTGACCATGGCGGCACCCGCACAGGCTCAGGTTGAAGAAATTGTTGTGACCGCACAAAAGGTGGAAGAAAATGTGCAGGATATTCCCATTGCCATTACCGCCATTTCCGGCGACAAGTTAGCGGAAACCGGCACGGTCAGCCTAGAAAATATTGGCAAGCTGGTGCCGTCCGTTACCTTTCGCAAAGGCACGACCAGCGCCAATAGCGCGATTATCATGCGCGGTGTTGGCACGATCACCTTTTCGGTTGCTGCCGAGCCAAGCGTTTCCACTGTTGTAGACGGCATTGTGTTAAGCCGTTCGGGGCAGGCCTTTGCCGACCTGCTCGATCTGGAACGTATCGAGGTGCTGCGCGGGCCACAGGGCACGCTGTTCGGTAAGAACGCTTCGGCGGGTCTGGTCAATATGGTGTCAAAGGGCGGGACAGAAAGCTTGGAGGCGGATTTGCGCGCCGAATATTATGAAGGCGATGAATACCGTGCCAAGGCTTCAATCTCCGGTCCTTTAGGGCAAAATCTATCCGCCCGTCTGACCGGATTTTACGGCAATTATGATGGCAATATAACCAACATTTTTTATAACACAAAAGTCAATGGCTATGAACATTATGGCGCCCGCGGAATTATTGATTATGACGGCGATGGTGCAAGGCTGCGTATCATTGCGGACTATTTTAAAGCCAATGATGATTGCTGTGCCGACATAACCGGGGTCAGCCGGGGTGCGGCGCTTGATGGTGAGCTGGGCTTTCCCGTGGCTCTTGGCCTTGACCAGCGCACCGTCAACCATAATCTGATCACCGAAACCCGCGACCGGCAATGGAGTTTGACCAGCAATTTGGACGTGGATATTTTCAGCGACCATGTGTTGAGTGTGATTTTGGGCTATCGCAATTGGCGGAATACCGAAATTCGTGAAGGGGATTTTCTGCCGCGTGCGGTTGTCGGAACGGCTGAGCTGCATGACGAAGGCTTGGTTAAAACCGACCAGATGTCGGCGGAAATCCGGCTTGCCTCTGATCAGGCAAAGTCGTTCTTCTATCAAATCGGCGCCTTTATCTGGCATTCAGATAACAAACAGGATTTTACCCGGCGCGATATTGTCTGCGCCAGTTCCACCTTGCCCGCCACGCCATCGGGGGCGGTGCCGTGCAATTTAACCGACAATGTCAACACTACCCGGCCAACCGCAACATCGGCAAGCGATGTCAACAGCTCCAACCTCGCCTTTTTCGGCCAAGCCACTTACCGCTTTACCGATCAATTGAGCCTGACAGGCGGTCTGCGCTGGACCCGCGATGTGCTAAGTTATAACCATACACGCGCTCCGGGCGTGAATGCGGTGACCGGCTTGCCGTTATCCGGTCCCGGTGTTTCCGGCAATCCTGCAGGCGGCACGATAGCGAGCGGCGGCAATGGCACCAACACCTCCTTTGGCAGCAGCAGCAACAATAATATATCGGGCAAGGTGTCGGTGCAGTTTGAACCCAATGACGATCTGCTTTTCTACAGCAGTTTTACACGCGGTTATAAGGGGCCGGCCTTTAATGTGTTCTTCAACCACACCGCGCCCAATAATGCGGTGCCCATTGGTGAGGAGACATCGGACGCATTTGAAGTGGGGATGAAATCGCAATTTTGGGACCGACGTATCCAGCTTAATACTGCATTATTCCAAGCGACTTATGATGGTTTTCAGGCGAATAACTTTATCTTGTTAAACGGCACGACCATCACCAATTTGACCAATGCGGGTCAGGTCCGGACCAAAGGGTTTGAGGTTGATGCGGTTTTTGCGCCGTTTACGGGGCTTAGCTTTAATGGCAGCGTTGCCTATGCGGATGCCAAAGTGCGCAAATTTAACGATTCTCCATCAGGTGCCCCCGATGCACGCAACGGTACGCGCCTTCCGCTCGCTCCGAAATGGAGCTGGAATGTGGGCGGTGATTATGAGGCAGATCTGGGTGCAATGAAACTCTATCTGGCGTCAGGTTTCAACCATGTCGGCTCACAATTTTCCGATCTGGGAGAGGGCGGTCCATTGGAAAGCTATGGCATATGGAATGCCAGCATTGGCCTTGGCGATAGCGATGACAAATACCGGCTGACCTTCCATGCCCGCAATATTGGCGATAGCAGCTATGCCTTGCTGAATGTCGGCAACGGGCAACGCTATCAAATCCCGCGTGATGCCGACCGGTATTTTGGTGTCTCATTAAGCGCGAAAATACGATGACACACAAATTATAACCGTCTGAATACAACCCCTTGGGTCGCAAGGATAAGGGCGCGGATTGCCAAATGGCCGCCGCGCCCTTTTTCATTTTACGTTCGTTGTAGCTGCTTACCCCTCCTCATCGGTGTTCACAACGACCAGTTGCGGCTGCATCGCATGGATCCATGCCAGCGCCAGTAAGTAAGCGCACGCTGACATCAGGAACATTGGCGTATAGCCAAGCCCGCTGTCGAGCGCCCATCCGGTAAATTCCAGCATCGCCGCGCCGGATAAATTGCCCGCCAATGCGCCCATAGCGATCACGCTGCCCACTTGCCGGGCGGGGACAATATCAGCGGTCATACCAAATATATTGGTGGAAAAACCCTGATGCGCAAAAAGCGCCAACCCGATGATCAGCGCCGCCACCCACTGATTGGGCGCAAACAGGGCCAAGGGCAGCGGCAGGATCAGCAGGGCATAAGCGAACATAGAGCTTTTCCGCGCCCGGTTTGCGGTAAAGCCGCGGCCCAACAGCGCCGGGAATAAAAAACCGCTCGACAATGCGCCGATGGCCGCCATCACATAGACTATGGCTGTCGGATAGCCAATATCGCCCTGCCCCAGATTAAATTGCCGCGCGAAGAAATCGGGGGCCCAAAATAGCACAAACCACCACACCAGATCGGTCAGCGTCTTGGCCCCGATGACCGCTAATGTCCGGCGATCTTTGACCAGCTGACTCCAAGGCGGCGACCCTTCGGCTTTTTCGGCATTCACGGCCGCTTCGATTGTCTTAACAGGCTCCAGCTTGGCCGTACCCAGCCACCAGAAAAGCAGCCAGACAAAACCCAATGCACCGGTAATCAAAAAGGCCGCGTGCCAGCCTAGCGCTAACGCAATGGCAGGCACTGCGAGCGGGGCGAGGATGGCACCGATGTTGGATGCGCTGTTAATCACGCCCAAACCGATAGAGCGTTCCTTTACGGGTAAATAGGTCGCTGCGGCCTTAATTGCAGCCGGGGTGTTCACCGCCTCCGCCACGGCGAGCGAGACCCGGGCCATAACGAATTGCTGCACCGTGGTCGCCGCTGCATGGGCCATTCCGGCAAGGCTCCACACCGCCACCGCAAGACCATAGCCAAAGCGCACACCAACCTTGTCGATAAACCAGCCGACACCTAATAAAGCTGCGGCTGCCGCCAATTGAAATGAGCTGCCAAAATGGGCAAATTCACGGTCGCTCCACCCGAAATCCGCCTGCAGCATCGGTTTGAGCAGAGCCAGAACTTGCCGGTCGAGATAATTGAGTGCGGTGCCAAAAAAAATCAGCGCGATCAAGCCGTAGCGTATCCATTTTTGCGAACGCGGCGCCCCGCTTTTGTCTGCCTCTACCATAAAAATCCCTCACTCTTGCCCCTGTTTGCCTCGCCTGATAGCAAGAGGCAAATGAATAGACATTTGCCCTTGCAAATGATGAAACTAATCGCTTAATCATGGTCTATGACAGCGGTAGACATAAACCATGGCAGATATAATGCAATAGGCAGGCTTTTGTGCGCTGCACCGGGAGGATAAGAATGACCATAATCGTCGCATTGGGCGGCACACCGCGCCCCAATTCATCGACGGAAAAGGCGCTGGCCATTTCTTGCCGTGCGGCGGCGGATCGGGGCGCGGAAATCTGCCGCTATGACGGGGCTTATATGGCAAGCCTGCCTTTTTATGGCGGACCTGGACATAGCAAGGAGGCAGGCGCACAGATGGTTGCAGATTTGCGCCGTGCCGACGGGATCATAATCGCATCGCCGGGCTATCATGGCAGCATATCGGGGCTGGTCAAAAATGCGCTTGATTATGCGGAGGATCTGGCCAATGACGAACGGCCCTATTTTCATGGCCGCCCCGTCGGCTTGATTGCCACCGCTTTGGGCATCAGGCAACGATGAGCACATTGGTGACGCTGCGCACCATCACCCACGCACTGCGCGGGTGGCCGACGCCCATTGGGGCCGCCATTCGCACCACGCCAGAAACTTTTGACGAAGCAGGCGAGATACGCGATGTCGGCGCCCGGATGCAGTTGGAACTGGTTGGACAGCAAGTGCTGGACGCGTCGGGTATATTCAAATGACAGCGCGGGCGGGCAATTCTTCTTCTCCGGTCTGGCGCGGTGATCTGGCGGCGCATCTGGGTGCAGGCGGGATGATCATATTGTCGGGCGATGAACTGCGCGATGGTGATCTGGATTTTGCCATGGCGGCAAGCAAGGTAACTGCGCAGGCCATCAACTTCATGGCGCTGCATGGACGCGGTCTTATCTGCTTGGGCATCAGTCAGGAGCGGGCATGGCATTTGGGTATTGGCCGCCAAGATGGTGGCAGCCATGCCAGCAGCGGCAGACCCTTTGGCGTGTCGATCGAGGCGCGGCACGGCGTGGACACTGGCATTTCCGCCTATGATCGCGCCCATACCATATCGGTTGCCGTTGCCCCCGATGCCCGCGCCGCCGATCTGGTCACACCGGGCCATGTCTTTCCGCTCATTGCCAATCCTGGCGGTCTGGCCGTGCGCAAATCGACGCTGGAGGCAGGGTTGGAGCTGTGCCGCCGTTATGATCTGGGTGAAGGTATCGTGTTGTGCGCGATCATGCGTGAGGATGGCAGCATGGCCCGTGCGCCGGATATGGAGGAATTTGCCGCCGCACATCATGTCCCGATAATAGATATAAGCACTCTTGAAAATGGTTGAGCGCGGACCCAGCCTGAACGCCATTGTCCAAGGGGATCTTTATGGCGAAATCTGGCTGGCCGAACAAGATAAGCCGCAGCCAAAGGTTCGGACGCGGATCAGCGCCTATTTTCCCGGTCTTATCATTACCGGCGTGGCGGCGGCGGCGGCGACATGGCTGTCCGAACATTACGGCATACCGGCGATCGTCGCCGGTTTGCTGCTTGGCCTGTCGCTCAATTTTGTTTCGGCGAGTGAAAAGACGGTAAAGGGGTTTCAGCTGTGCAGCACCAGCCTGCTGCGCTGGGGCATTGTCCTGCTCGGCACGCAGATCACCCTATGGCAAATTGCCGCCATGGGTCCGCTTTCCCTGCTCGGCTTGCTGGCCATCATGGCGATGGTGATATTGGCGGGCGTTTTTGCCGCCAAATGGAGCGGGCAGGGCAGTTTGATCGGTTTATTGGCGGGCGGTGCGACCGCGATTTGCGGTGCATCGGCGGCGCTTGCCATTTATGCGATCATTGGCAAGGAACGGCTCGAATATGACCGCTTCACCTTTTCGCTTGTGGGGATAACAGTGGCGAGCGCGGTCGCCTTGTCTGCCTATCCGATTTTGGCCGACACGCTGCATTTCACCGACCGTCAGGCAGGGTTTTTGATGGGAGCGGCGATCCATGATGTGGCGCAGTCGCTGGGTGCCGGCTATGGCTATTCCGAAGGTGCCGGACAGGTGGCGACAATTGTAAAGCTGACGCGAGTGGCGCTGCTCGCCCCGATTGTGGCGATTATCGCTGTAGTGATCAGTACTTCCGGCGGAACAGGCGGCACCGGACAAGCCCGCAAGAAACGGATTAGGGATTATTTGCATTTCCCATGGTTCATCATTGCCTTTTTTGGGGTTGTCGCGGTCAATTCGATGATCAGTGCGCCCACCATTGTTGCAGAGGCGGGACTGCTTATTTCAAAGACATTCCTGCTGCTTGCGGTGATTGCAACGGCAATGAATTCACGTCTGGATGCCATTTTATCCTATGGCTGGCGGGCGCTTCTCCCTGTGGCCGCCGCGACATTGACCGCATTTGCCGCCAGCGTCAGCTTCGCCTATTGGGCATTATAATCGCGGTTATCATCAGGGAATGGCGACCAACATATCGTCCATAATCTTTGGTCCGGCGGGATCACCCTTCATGATCATAGCGCCGCCTCCTTTGGTCATACGGCGAAACCCGCCCTCGCCCTCGCGGTCAAATGTGGTCAGATATATTCGCACATCTTTCCAGCTTTTCAGGCCAAGGCTGCTTGCGCGGTAGGACAAGGTGATCGTGCGTTTTTCATGGTCCACCTGAACACCGGGAGCGCGGCCGACTTTCCGGCCATCCTGCATTGTCATGCCATTGCCCCATCCGAAAATAGTATGGACCGCAGACCAGCGGAATCCCTGGGGCATTGGTGCTTCTATATCTTCTGACCGGGACCGCCCTTCGTGTCCGGGCAGTTCGAAGAAATTGGTGAAGGATACATGGTCAAAGCCATTACCCGGGTTCCAGTCTGCCCCTGTGGCCCGCATTTGCAATTCGACCTCCAATATATCCCCGCCGGTGCGCAAACGGGCGCGGACAAAATCCTGTTGCCCCCTGAAACCGGGATCGGTGGGCGCTTTATAGCTGCCATCGGGGCCATGATCGTCAAATTCTCGATCACGAAATACCGCCTGCCAATCGGCGGCCGTTCGTTTGCTGCTATATTGCACGTCAGGGCCGGTTATGCCCGATAGCGGCGCATATATTTGCGCCAGATGATCATGCGTGCCAAGATCGCTTGCGCTTAATATCGCGCTCCAGCGTCCGCCCGGTGCGACCTTTATCGTCTGTGCACTGTCCAGATCGCCGTCGGTGACCAGCAGGAGCGATGTATCCTTTCCGCTCCAGCGCCCCGAAAGCTTATAATCCTTCTCAATGGGCTGGCTGGGAAGCGGGGTGTCGATAATGATATGCGCCCCGGCCTTTGGTTTTGCCGGTATAGCGCCGGGTGCAGACTGAATTTTCAATATCCGGATTTCGCGCGGTGCCAGTTTGAGGGTGAGCGAGCCATCCTCTGCGGTGATGGCCGGATTGTCCGGTCCCATGATCGCTGGCATTTGCGACCCGGCAGCCAGCCCCGTTGGCATAGCAGAGAGCAGTGTGGGATGATCGGCGCTATTGATGATGACAAAAATACTTTCGCCATTCCAATCGCGGCGATAGGCAAAGGCACCCGGCAGGTTTTTATTGTCAGCGAGCAAGGTCAAATCCCCGCGGCGCAAGGCGGGTTCGGCGGTTCTGATCTTTGCCAGTTTCTGGATGAACAGATAAAGTTCGGAACCGGTATCGAAATGGTCTTTATCCGATCCATATCCGCCCTTGAACATCGCGGCGCGCGTCTCCGCCTCACCCTGTTCATTGCCCTGATAGATAATTGGCACACCGGGCAGGGTAAAGATCATCGCCAATGCCTGTTTGAAACCGGCTTTGCTGCCTTGGGACAGGAAACGGGGCATATCATGATTATCGACAAAATTGGCGGCAAGGCTGGGGTCTGGATTGGTTCTCATGAAGGCCCCCAGCCGATAGGTCAGCGCAGAACTTGGCAGGCCTTGTGCAAAAACGCGCAGCATCTCTTCCTGTAAGGGGAAGTTGATCAGCGAAGGGAATAGCGGACGGGAGCCAAAATATTCCTGCATTTTGGCTTCGGCTAATAGGGAATAAGCGGGGGCATTTTCTTTCACCTCGCCAAAGACAAAAAAATCATTCCTTCCGGTTTTTTTCGCCCGCGCCATGATGCCGTCTTCGCCATAGAAAAAATCTTCAAAAAACGCCGGTTCAACATATTTGACAGTATCAACGCGGAATGCGTCGACCCCGGCATGAGCGATCCAGTCCCCAAAAATTTCTTTAAATGCCGTCCTGACAACCGGGTTCTGGGTATTGATATCGTCGAGCTTTGAAAGCTGCTGCGTCAATTCTGTTTCACGGTTGCCATAGTTTTTCAACTCTCCGGTCCAGTTATAGATACCGGCCTCGCGGTCTTCTGCGCGGCGGGGATCATTGAGATTAAAGGGATAGGATGAAGGCGCAGATGTAGGGCTGGCGGGATTGACCGGCTCATATCCTTTCGCGGGATTTGCCGGGTCATAACCATTTTCATAATTAAAAAAATCGCCCATATGATTGACCACAATATCCATGATCAGATACATATCCCGTCTATGCAACGCGCAAGACAAGATTTGATAATCCCGCCTATCGCCATAATGTTCGTCAATCGCCGTAAAATCGCGCGCCCAATAGCCGTGATAGCCGCCATAGCCGCTTATATTTGACCACCATTGATTGGCGACGGGCGGCGTCGTCCAAACGGCGGTCGCGCCTAATGATTGGATATAGTCAAGCCGGGATGTCACGCCTTTAATATCGCCGCCGCTATAGCGGCTATGGTCGGCGGGGTTATATTCGCCTAGTCCCTGATCATTATTCGATGGATCGCCATCATCAAAACGGTCGAGCATCAGGAAATATACAATCTGATCCCGCCAGTCGGGCGACGGGACGTGCAGTGTGCCTTTCCCTTCACAAATATCAGCAGCCTTATTATCTGCGGATTGTTCCGCAGCGTGCACGCTAAACGCTGGGCCGAAAAGGAATAAGGCCGCCATGATGGCCCGATGCTTTTTCACTATATGTCCTCCACTGTTTCAACTACAGGTTTCCTGCCCATTGTTGTGCGAAGAGACGCGGGCTTTGCAACCATGTATACGAATGCGTGTTGCGCCGCCAGATGCTGCTCCCTAGACCTTAATGGGTAATGGGAGTGGAGAGACAATGCGTATTTTTGGTTCGATCTTTTCTGGCTGATCAGCCTTAATGTTCTGTTGTTACCGGATGCATTTGCGCGCGATTATATCGAGCACAAACTGGACGGACAGACTTTGTCCATCACGACCAGCGAGGGCAATGTCACCATCCGTGCGGTGAGCGCCGAAGCGTTTGAAATTGTCTATGATGTGAAGAATGATACGCAATTTCCCTCCTTCGCGCTATCCGGCGAAACAGCGCCGACCGATGTTCGTGTGGAAGATGCAGGAGACAGCATCAAATTCATCACCTCTGCGATGAGCGCGACAATTGAGAAATCACCGCTGCGCATAGGGTATGAACGACAAGGAAGCCCATTATTATCGGAAGAAACAGGTTTTTTTGCGGACGAGAATAGCCGGGGTTTCCGGTTTAACCTGACATCAGTTGAGCGGCTGTGGGGCGGGGGGCAACGCGTGCTGGGCATGGACCGGCGCGGCGAGATATTGCCGCTCGATAATCGCGGCGCCTATGGCTATTCTGACCGGAGCGATGCCATGTATTATGGCGTCCCAGCCGTGATCTCAGACCGCAAATATATGCTGCTATTCGACAATAGCGCACGCGGTGAAATGGATTTGGGCAAAAGCGAAGCGGATATTCTTCAGGTTAAGGCACAGGGCGGCCGCGCCGCTTATGTGGTCGTGTCGGGGCAAAGCTATAGCGATATTGTGCAAAATTATGTCGGCATTACCGGTAATCAACCGCTGCCACCGCGCTGGGCCTTTGGCAATATGGCGTCCCGCTTTGGGTATCGCACCGAGGCCGAAACCCGCAGCGTAGTGGACCGGCATTTCGATCAGGGTTTTCCTTTGGACGCGGTGATATTGGACCTGTTCTGGTTCGGGCCGGATATAAAAGGGCATATGGGTAACCTTGATTGGGATCGCCGCGCCTTCCCTGATCCTGAAGGCATGATTGCCGATTTTAAGCAAAAGGGGGTGAACACCATTTTGATCACTGAACCCTTTATCTTGCGCACATCGGACCGCTGGGAGGAGGCGCTTGCCAATCAGGCGCTGGCCCGCGATGCTTCGGGCGAGGTGAAATCATTCGATTTTTATTTCGGCAATGGCGGCCTTATCGATATGTTTGACCCGGCGGCGAGCGCATGGTTCTGGGAAAAGAACCGTGCCCTTTTGGATCAGGGCGTAGCCGGTATCTGGGGCGACCTAGGCGAACCGGAAGCGCATCCGAAGGAAATCATCCACTACCCCAATTGGGCCGCCGATGATGTTCATAATGTTTATGGCCATCAATGGGCTCGGATGATGGCGGAGAAATGGGCACGGGATTTTCCGCAATCCCGCCCGTTTTTGATGATGCGTTCGGGCTTTGCCGGGACACAGCGTTACGGCATCATTCCCTGGTCGGGGGATGTCAGCAAGACATGGCCAGCCTTGCAGGCGCAGGTCGAAATTGCACTGCAAATGGGGGTCGTCGGCCTTGCATATAGCCATTCTGATCTGGGCGGATTTGTGGCGCTGGATTCGGTGGTGGATGACGGGGTCACGGCTGTTGCTTTTGACAGGGAGCTTTATATTCGCTGGCTGCAATTTGGCGCTTTCCAGCCGCTATTCCGTCCGCATAGTCAGGAACAAATTCCATCCGAGCCGGTTTTTCAGGATGAACAGACACAGGATATTGTCCGCCGTTATATTCGCGCTCGCTATCGCCTGCTTCCTTATCTTTATACCGCCGCGTGGCAGAATAGCCGGACAGGTATACCGATGATGCGCCCGCTCGCCTTTGCCGATGACAGCGTACAGGCCTTTACCGACCAATCGGCGTTTTTGTGGGGGAATGATATGCTGGTCGCCCCGGTGACGGAAAAGTCCGCCGTTCAAAAAACGGTTCCGTTACCCACTGGCATCTGGTTCGATTATTGGACGGGTCAGAAATATCTGGGCGGTCAGTCAGTTTCCATACCGGTGTCGATTGCTGATATCCCGGTCTTTGTCCGGGCCGGCGCTTTTATTCCAACCGTCGGTGATATCATGACGACGCGCGACTACCAAACCGATGAGCTGACGCTCCATTATTATCATGATGACAGCGTGGCGGCGTCCATTGGGGAAGTCTATGATGATGATGGCAAAACCCCTGATTCCGAAAAAAAGGGATTATATGAACGGCTGGATTTCCGGTCTGCTTATGCACAAGGCGCATTGCGTTTAGACTTCAGCCGGGAACGCCACAAAGCCTATGAGGGACAGCCCGCAGGACGGCAGATTGAACTAATCGTTCATAATATGAAAAATGCGCCCAGCCGGGTCATGATCAATGGCAAAAAGGTGGGGGCCGGGAAGGATGGCGCAGCCCGCCGCTACTCTTATTCAAAATCCGCAAGGACGTTGAAAATATATTGGTCATGGCAAAGCGATAAAGCGAGGATTGACATCCTTTAAGCTGTTCCGCGTACGATCAGATGCGGCGGCAGTACAAGGCTTTCGGTATCCTCACCCGCCATGCGCCGCATCAACAGGTCAACCAGCGCCCGCGCCCCTGCCGAAATATCCTGATGGATGGTGGTGAGCGGCGGGACGGTCTGCTCTGCAATCGGCAAGTCGTCAAAACCAATAACGCGAATTTGGCCGGGTACTGAAATTGCCCGGTCGCGCAGCTCCTTCAGACAGGCGATACCGATCATATCGGATGCAGCAAATATGCCGTCAATGCGTCCGCCAAATCTTGCGATATGGGCCGATACTTCCCGGGCGGTGCGGTCGGGCGATAAATGGGTGGATAGCGCCGCAATCGGAACGTTCATTTTCGACGCCACTTCCTGCGCCCCTGCAAAACGAGCGGCAAATTCAATCGGATCGGTATCCCCCAAAAATGCGATATTGGTTGCTCCAGCCGCAATCAGCCGTTCAGCGGCGAGTTTTCCGCCCAGCCGGTTATTGGTACCCACGACGCAATGGCGTTGCCCCTCTTGATGATTGCCCCATACCACCATCGGCAAATAGCCGTCGGCGACATCTTCTATCCGGTCAAACTGGTCTGATTGTCCGATGATGATCAAGCCGTCGGTCATGCCCGAACCGATAAACCGGTCGAGCCAGTCGCCATCTTGATCCGGGATCACCCGGCGCAGCATCAGATCATAGCCTCTTTCGGTAAGCTCGTCGGCCAAATATCCAAGCAGCGTCATAAAGAAGCCATCCGAAATCTGTTGCCGCCGGTCATGGCCCAGCGGAATGGCAACACCAACCACGCCGGTGCGTTGCCGCCGTAAATTGCTGGCCATTTGATTGAGCTGGAAACCATGTTTGCGGGCCAGTTTCTGAATGCGCTCGCGGGTTTTTGCATTGACCAGGCTTTTACCCGCTAGCGCTCTTGAAACCGTTCCGGGGGATACCCCGGCGAGCAGCGCGAGATCGGTTATCGTGCGAACCGGCGCAATGCCCGGTCTTACCGATTTTTCGTCACCGCTCATGCTATTCCTCCTGTGCCGCGCGCACGCGGTGCCCGGCATCAACAAACAATGTCGCCGCTGCGCCTGCAATCATCAATATCCCAGCCATCAGCAACACATTGCGCGGATCGCCGCCAAGAAGCGGTTTATAGATAAGCGGCATGGTCAGCGTCTGAATCAGCATGGGAATCACAATGAACATATTGAATATCCCCATATAGATGCCATTGCGTTCAGGCGGAATAGAATCGGCCAGCATAACATAAGTATTGCCCATCATCCCGGCCCAACCAATGCCAATCCCGCCCATTAACAGGAACAGCGCCATGGGTGTTTCTGCCCCCGGTATCATCAGCATCGCGGCACCCGACGCAGTCAGACAAAAGGCATGGACCACCCGTGCGCCCAGCCGCGTAACGATTGGCATAAGCAGTAAAGCCCCTAAAAAAGCGATGAAATTATAAAGCGCACCGGCCTGTTGTGTGGTTAAGGTCGCATCCAAAAAAGCGGCGCTGCTTTTATCGCTTGTATTGTAAATCGACCGGCCGACTGAAAAGGTGATATATTGCCAATATGCGAACATGGCATACCATTGGCATAGCATGGCAAGCGCGAGCTGCCGCATGGGGCGGGGCATATCGTGCATAGCGCTTAAAATCTCGCCAAATGTCGCCTTCACTGTCATCGGTTTGGCCATAAGCTCGGCCTGTTCTGCATCGCTTAGCGGTAATTCCGGGACGCGCCATATTGACCAGACAATAGTGCTGATCGACAAGATCGCGCCGATGATGAAGGCGATGCGAACGATATGCGGAATACCATTGGCGTCGATCATATCCTTGGCAAAGATGGATGTCAGCAAGGTGGGCGCAAGATAAGATAGGGTTTGCGCAAGCCCGGTAAAGGCGCTTTGGGTCAGGAAACCCACCGACCGCTGCTGCGGCTCCAGCCGGTCGGCAACATAGGCGCGATAGGGTTCCATGGTTATATTATTGCCCGCATCCAAAATCCATAACAGCGACGCTGCTATCCATAACTCCGCCGAATAGGGCATCAGGAAGAGGCAGATGGAACAGAGTATCGCGCCAATCAGGAAATAGGGGGTGCGGCGGCCAAAGCGCGAATATGTCCTGTCGCTCATCGCGCCGACAATCGGCTGTATGATGAGGCCGGTCATCGGACCTGCCAGCCATAAAAGCGGCATGGTCGCTTCGTCTGCACCAAGGAACCCATATATTGGCCCCATATTCGCCTGTTGCAGGCCAAAGCTGAATTGTAGGCCGAAAAATCCGATATTCATTTCAATGATTCGCAGCAGCGAAAGCCGCGGCTTTGTGCCGGTCTGCATTATATTTCCCTCTCTCGCCAAAGGGCCTCCCGCCCGTTCATACACTATGACTGGCACAGAAAATAAAAATTTGCAAACGTTTGCATTTTTCTGTTGCAAACGTTTGCAATGGGGTTATGCATATTGCGAGAATCGCGTATCTCACGTGATAGAGAGGGAGAATTTAGATGAAATATCGCCATATTTTGGCCTTTGGTGCCCTATTGCCCGCTATTGCTACCCCTACATGGGCGCAGGACGCAGCGCCGGTAGCAGGCGAAGAAGCCGCCAATGACGACGCGCTCGGCTTTGACGAAATTGTGGTCACCGCATCGCCGCGGCCAACCAATAAACTCGAATCGTCGGTGTCGGTGAGTGCGCTGGACAGCGAAGCCATTGCCGATGCGGCCCCGCGCACGACAGCGGAAATTTTCCGGCAAATTCCGGGCATACGGTCTGAGGCAACGGGCGGTGATGGCAATGCCAACATCGCTGTTCGCGGCCTTCCCGTAGCCTCCGGTGGCGCCAAATTCCTGCAGCTTCAGGAAGACGGATTGCCGGTTTTGCAATTTGGCGATATCGCCTTTGGTAATGCCGACATATTCCTGCGGGCCGATCAAACGGTCAGTTCGATCCAAGCGGTGCGCGGCGGATCAGCCTCTACCTTGGCGTCCAACTCGCCTGGCGGCGTAATCAACTTTATATCAAAAGATGGCAGCAAAGAAGGCGGCACCATATTGGCCAGTGTTGGACTGGATTATGAAGATTACCGACTGGACTTTAATTATGGAGCCAGCATTGGCGAAAATACCAGATTCAACATTGGCGGTTTCTGGCGCGAAGGGGAGGGGCCACGTAACGCCGGTTACAATGGTAATAGTGGCTATCAGATCAAGGCCAATTTAACACAGGAATTTGATGGCGGTTATGTGCGGATTTACGCGAAGCATTTGAATGACCGCGCGATTGGCTATCTGCCCATGCCGATGCTGGTGACCGGATCGAATGGCGATCCGAATTTCCAATCCTTTGCCAATTTTGATATTTTATCAGACACGCCGCACAGCGCTTTTTTCACCAGCGCTGCCGGGCTGGACGGCAATAATAATCGCCGTGTTACCGATATAACCGACGGGATGCACCCGCTGGTCACTACAGTCGGATTGGAGGCGGTTTTTGAAATTGCCGATGGCTTGACTTTGGAGGAACGCTTCCGCTGGTCGGATGTGTCGGGCCGTTTTGTCTCGCCATTCCCCTCAGAGGTTGGCGCCGCGGCCGGGATCGGCAATTCGGTTGGGGAATTGCTCACTGGCACAGCCGGAAATTATGATCTGGTCTATGCCAATGGCCCCAACGCCGGGCAAGCCTTTAACAACAGCAACGGCCTGTTGATGCGGACCCATTTGTTCAACACGGAAATCAATGATTTTGGCGGCTTCACCAATGATCTGAAACTGACCAAGGAATTGGGGAATGCCTCGCTGACTGCGGGTTTCTATAAAGCGCGTCAAAATATTGATATGGATTGGACCTGGGACAGTTTTCTGTTGGAGGTGCGCGGCGATAATGCGGCGCTTGTCGATGTGGTCGATCCGGTCAGCGGCGATACACTGACGCGCAATGGCCTTTATGCCTATGGCGTACCTTTCTGGGGCAATTGTTGCCAGCGTAGCTATGATGCCAGCTATGATATTAACGCGCCCTATCTGGCCCTTGGTCTTGATTTTGACAGGCTGACTTTTGATGCCAGCGTCCGCTATGATAATGTGTCGGCGCGGGGCAGCTATGCTGGCACGCTTCAGGCCGCCGATTTTGATGTCGACGGCGATGGCAATATTCAACCTGTTGAACAAAGTGTTTCCTTGATCAACACCGCTGTCAGAAGCCCGATCAATTATGATGTCAGCTATCTGTCTTGGTCGATCGGAGCAAACTTCCGCGTTAGCATGATGCGGCGATCTTTGGCCGCGCAAGCCGCGGCGGACGAGCCAATGCCGACCGCTTGCTCTTTGGCGTGGTGCAACCCGATGGTTCTGTGCGCAAGGCCGATGCAATCGACTTTGTCAATCAATATGAACTGGGCATAAAATATCGCAGTGGCGGTTTCGGCCTTTTTGTCACTGGTTTTTACGCACGGACCGAAGAACAGAATTTCGAAGCCACATCGCAACGTTTCTTTGACCGCACCTATACCGCCAAAGGGATAGAGCTCGAAACGGCTTACAGATCAGGCGTTTTCGATTTGCGTGCCGGGGCAACATGGACCGATGCGAAAATATCAAAGGATAACATCACTCCTGCCAATCAAGGCAATACACCCCGCCGTCAGGCCGATCTGGTTTATCAGGTCACCCCGGCGCTGGATTTTGATAAAGTGCGGACAGGATTCAATATTGTCGGGACGACCAAATCCTTTGCTCAAGACAGCAATCAACTGATCTTCCCGGGCTATACACAGGTGAACGCCTTTGTGAATTTCCGGCCGGTAGACAGAATCGAATTGTCGCTGAACGCCAATAATCTGTTCAACGTCACCGGTATCACTGAGGCAGAGGAAGGATCGATTACCAGCGGGGTGAATAACTTCATTCGCGCCCGTTCGATCAATGGCCGCACCCTATCGGCTTCGATACGGTTTGATTTTTGATCCTCCATGGGGCAGCGAGAGACATCGCTGCCCCTTTTCCTTTTTGGCCAGATTGTTAGGATGCGTTCATGACCACCGCCTGGACCGATGATGATGTGCGCCGGATTGATATATCCCGTGCGGCGATTATTCCGCCTATCACCCATGTTAACCGCGCGGGACTTTGGGAAAGCCGTATCTATTGGGATATGTGGCCGGTGCAGGATCAAAATGGCATCCCTGTCAAAATCGCGGGACGCGAATATTGGATGGCGCTGAGTGCGCCGGACAGGGGCGATCCTGCCAAGCGGCATTTTGAGGCGAAGATACGCTGGCTTGAACGGCGGGAAAATGGCTGGGCTGATCTGGGCGATGTCTTGCCGGACTTTACCATTGCCTATGAACGCGAATGGGCGGGCAGTGCGGTCACCGACGGCAACCGGATCAGCCTGTATTTCACCGCCGCAGGAACCAGCGCCCGCCCGGGCGGTTACCAGCAACAATTATACGAAACACATGGTTCTTTGAATGAAGGCGGCTTGCCGCTTATTTGGAGCGCGCCTCACCCCTCGATCACCGGCGCATCATCCTATTATATGTCCGCCGACGCGCATGAAGGCGAAGCGGGCAGGATAAAGGCTTTCCGCGACCCCGCCTATTTCCGCGATCCTGCCGATGGCGGGGAATATCTGATTTTCACTGGGTCGCTTGCCGGTGCGCAAAGCGATTATAATGGCGCGGTGGGTATTGCCCGCAAAGAAGAGGAAGGTTGGCAATTGCTCCCGCCGTTAATCCATGCCGACGGGGTGAATAATGAATTGGAACGGGCGCATATCGTATTTTATGATGGATTATATTATGCCTTCTGGGCGACGCAGGGATCAACATTTGCGCCTGAATTGCGGCACGCCCCCAATGGGCTGTACGGGATGGTCGCCGATAATCTTTTGGGTGAATACCGCCCGCTCAATGGCTGTGGTCTGGTGCTGCGCAATCCGCTGGATGAACCAATGCAAAGCTATAGCTGGTGTGTGACCGGCGATTTGCAGGTATCGAGCTTCGTTGATTTTTGGGGATTGAAGGGCGCGGAGCTGCCTGCGGATAGGGACCGGGCCAATCATTATTTCGGCGGTGTGCCTGCGCCGTTGCTGCGATTGAAACTGTCAGGGGAGCGCTGCACCTTGGACGAGCCGGTATACGCATGATTGGCGGGGTTGAGACAGGCGGGACCAAATTTGTGCTGGCGGTGGGGACATCACCGGAAAACATTCATGCCCGTCATGTCATCCCTACCCGCTCACCACAGGAAACATTGGCAGAGGCGGTTCAATGGTTCACAGGGCAAGGAGGCATAAAGGCGCTGGGCATTGCCAGCTTTGGTCCTGCTGATTTGAACCGCACATCTCTTACATGGGGTCATATCACCAACACGCCCAAAGCCGGTTGGTCCGGTTGTGACATCGCCGGATATTTTGCCCGGCATTTGGCCGTGCCATGCGGATTTGATACCGATGTCAATGGCGCGGCTTTGGCCGAATATCATTTGGGCGCAGGCAAAAATTGCGCTTCGCTTGCCTATATAACAGTTGGCACGGGTATTGGCGGCGGGCTGGTTCTCAATGGCCAGGCGGTGCATGGCGCGGCGCACCCGGAAATGGGCCATATTGTTCCGCGCCGGGCCGCAGACGACACCGCTTTTCAAGGGATATGCCCGCATCATGGCGACTGTCTGGAAGGTTTGGCAAGCGGCCCTGCGATCATCGCGCGTTGGGGCGCATCTTTATCTGACTTACCCCTTGGCCATGAAGCGCATAACCGGGTTGCCGCCTATCTGGCGCAACTTTGCCATAGTTTATACGCAATATCGGCGGTTGAGATGATTATATTGGGCGGCGGGGTTAGCAAGGCGCCGGGCTTGCTGGCAAGGGTGCGGGAACAGGCAGCGCTGCTGAATAGGGGCTATCTCCCCGGTACTGCACGGCACCATATTGCCGCGCCGGGCCTAGGCGAAGATAGCGGAATAACAGGCGCAATGATGCTTGCCGCCAATCAGGTCTAAACAGCCTAGATCCTGACCCTAAGCCTTTTCCAGCGTGCATTGCAGGGGGTGCTGCGCCTTTTTGGCGAAATCCATTACCTGTGTCACTTTGGTTTCGGCAATTTCATAGGGGAATATACCGCACACACCGACGCCCTTTTGATGGACGTGGAGCATCACCTGTGTTGCCTGATCGGTATCCATTTGGAAAAAAGCTTTTAGCACATGGACGACAAATTCCATCGGCGTATAATCGTCATTGAGCAACAATACTTTATATTGGCTTGGCTTTTTTGCTTTAGGCCGGGTGCGTGTGGCGAGGCCGACGCCGGGCCGTCCGCCATTATCGCCATCATCCTCATTCTGGTTCATTACTGCATTCATATTGCCAAAATAGGATATGCGCCGCCCGCTCGCAAGAGCGTTCAGCATAATTTCAGGGCACCGAAAAATTGACGGCTATAAACAAGGAAACCGCCCTTTCCAAGAAAAGGAAAGGACGGTTTCTTTGTGGGCTTAACCGGAATGCCACTGCTTCCTACCACTGGGAGGAGGAGAGAGAGGTGGCAGGTGCTAGCTACAAACCGGTCAGCGTGTTCAAAAAAAGCGGGCTATTAAGCGGCTTTTTTGAAAAGGTCGGTTGCAACCGCAAAGCGGTTCGAAATCGGCTGGAACATTTCGCTGGCAAGTTTAACAGCCGCTTCGGTGTTCTTTGAACCTTGCGATACAGCAGTATCGAAAGCTTTTTTCGTCAATTCGGTTTGAACCTTAACGAAGTCAGTAGGCGAACGCACAGCAGCGATTTCTTTTACAGCAGCTTGCAGGTCGGCAAAATTCGCCTTGGCAAATTCAACATTGGTTTTGCCCATATCCTGTGCGCCTTTGGCAACAATTTTACCAGCTTCTACGATAGCGGCGAAATTGGCTTTTTGGAATTCAACGGTGTCCATGGCCAGTTTCTTGCCTTTTTCAGCGGCTTCGGTTGCGCGAACCTGCATATCGGCAAAAAAGCCTTTTGCAGTTGCCGTTACTTTTTCAGCTGTTGTTTCTGCGGTCTTAGTCATTTTTTCAACTCCACTCTTAATATTAAAGGTTTCTTCAACAGCGACGATTTTGCTAACCAGCTTTTCCTTTACCGGCTGTGCGGCGACCACTGCGGCTGTTTCAACAGCTTTTGTAGGTGACATAGACAGCGGTTTTTCAGCCACGACTTTCTTGGGAGAGGGCTTTTTCGGGGCCGATTTTGCTTTAACGGCTGGCTTTGTAACTTTCACAGATTTTGGGGCGGCTTTTGGGGCCGCTGTTTTTTCTGCTTGGGTTTTTATATCAGTCATTAATTGCACCATCATTGTTGTGTTGCAGTGCAATATATCCATGCTGCACTGCAACGTCAAGCATTTTTTGTGCGGCGCACAATAAATTTTCTAAATGACTAATTTACCGTATTATTTCAATTTTTTAAGATATATATATTCATGATCTTCGTGATTTCCGACCATGAAAATAGTATCCGCTATGTGCGCGAATCCATATTTTTATAAAAACGTTGCGCACGGGGATTTTCGCTGAATACGCTAAGCAGCATATCATCCGCGCCGCGGTTTTGCGCTTGTTCCAGCGCCCATTGTATCAAACGATCGGCTATGCCTGCGCCAAAATAGCCGGAGCGAAGATAAAGTTGTTTCAGTTCAAAAACGCTGCGCCCCTGCGGATCATGGTCGAGCGTTACCCCTTCGCCGATTTTGCAATAGCCAACCAGCCGCCCGTCCTCCTCCGCAATCTGATAATGCAGCCGCGGATTGTTCAAATCAGCCTCCACCGAAGGCAAAGAATAAACCTGTTCCAAAAAAGCAGACAAATCCTCCGCCGCATAAAGATGGGCGAAAGTATCGCAAAATGTCTCCCGGCCCAGCCCGGCCAATGCTTCAAGATCGGCTGCCACAGGCGCCCTATATTGTATCGGCATCACGAACCTTATTCGATTATTCTTCCCCGCTGTTATGCGGACAGGGTCAAAGCTTCATACCGATCAAAATGATGGTCTGCACTACCAAATTGATTCTCGATCATCGTGGCGCGTTTGAAATAATGACCGATGGCAAGCTCCTGCGTGATACCGATACCGCCATGCGTCTGGATCGCATTTTGACCAACAAAATTGGCGCCCCTGCTGATCCGTGCCTTCGCTGCGCTCACCGCTGCCATGCGTTCATCCGCCGGTTTGTCCAGATGCAGCATGGCCATAATCGTCATTGATTTGGCCTGCTCCACCTCCATAAACATATCGACCATACGGTGTTGCAGCACTTGGAAACGGCCGATTTCCTGACCAAATTGTTTGCGCTGCTTGCTATAGTCCAGCGTGCCTTCATGCAGTTTTGCCGTCACGCCGATGGCCTCCGCGCAGACCGCAACGGTCGCTTCATCAACGATCTGCTCAATCACCGGCAATGCACCGCCTTCTTCGCCCAGCAAGGCTTCGGCTGGGATAGAGGCATTTTCAAAATAAATCTCCGACGCGCGAAAACCGTCGACGGTGGGATAATCGCGGCGAACGATACCGGATAGAGTGGCATCAATCAGGAACAGAGAAATGCCGTCCCGTTCGCTTTGCCCGCCGCCTGTTCTGGCGCTGACCAGCAGATGCGTGGCCCAAGGCGCGGCATAGACAACCGATTTATGGCCATTGAGCACATAGCCGCCGCCGTTTTTCTTTGCGCTTGTTTGCACATTGGCGAGGTTATAGCGCCCCTGCGGTTCGGCATAGGCAAAGGCGATGATCGCATTGCCAGCGATTATTTCGGGGATCATCGCATCAGCATGAGCGCCGCCCACGGCCTTCAGCGCCCCGCCGCCAAGCACAACGGTTTGTAGATAAGGCTCAATCGCCATCACCTTGCCCAATTCTTCCATGATGATCGCATTTTCCAAATGGCCGCCGCCAAGGCCGCCATGCTCTTCGGCAAAGGCTGCGCCCAACATACCCAGCTCCTGCGCCAATGCGGTCCATATGCCAGGATCGCGGCCCAAATCGCTGTCAATCATCGCGCGGCGTTTGTCGAAATCATAGGTGTCGGCCAAAAACCGGGCCAGCGTATCGCGGATCATGTCCTGCGTTTCGGTATAGGTGAAATCCATTTTCGTTCCTCGATTATAATATTACGCGCTTATGCAAAAAATGCGCGTTAAAGCCCCAGCACCATTTTTGCGATGATGTTGCGCTGTATCTCGTTGGATCCGCCATAGATGGTGGTTTTCCGGGTGTTGAAATAAACCGGCGCGGCGCGGTGGGCATAATCAGGGCCGATGGGATGCGCGTTATCACCTTCACCAAAGCCGCGAAAATAAGGGGCGCCATAATGGCCGACGGCTTCGAGTGCCAATTCTGTAATCCGCTGCTGTATCTCAGACCCTTTGATTTTGAGCAGGCTTGATTCCGGCCCTGGCCCCCTGCCTGCCGCTTCTCCGGCAAGCGAGCGCAATTCGGTAAATTCCAGCGCGGTCAGATCAATTTCCAGCTGCGCAATCTTGCGTTTGAAAAACGGGTTTTGGAGCAGCGGGTTATCACCATCCACTTCATTACGAGCGATGGATTTAATCTTTTCCACCCCGCGCTTGGACCGGGCAACTCCGGCAATACCAGTGCGTTCGTGCGCCAACAGGAATTTGGCACAGGTCCAACCTTTATTCTCTTCATAGACGCGATTCGATACTGGCACGCGCACATCCTCCAGCCAGACCTCATTCACCTCATGCTCGCCGCCCAGCGTGATGATCGGGCGCACCGTGACTCCGGGGGATTTCATGTCAATTAAAAGGAAAGAAATGGCTTCCTGCGCCTTGGCTTCCTTATCGGTTTTGACAAGGAAGAAACCCCAGTCGGCGTGCTGCGCCATGGTGGTCCAAGTCTTTTGCCCGTTGACGATATAATCATCACCGTCCCGCACCGCTGTGGTGCGCAAGGACGCAAGGTCGCTGCCTGCGCCGGGTTCAGAATAACCCTGACACCACCAATCCTCACCCGATAATATGCGGGGCAGGAAATGGGCCTTTTGTTCCGGCGTGCCGAATGTATAAATGACAGGACCGACCATATTGATGCCAAAGGGCATGATCTGCACACAGTCGGCCGAAGCGATTTCTTCGGAAAAGATAAAACGCTGCGTCGCTGTCCAGCCCGGACCGCCATATTCCGCCGGCCATGCGGGCGCAACCCAGCCCTTTTTCGCCAAGATGCGGTGCCAACTGAGGAAATTCTCCTTCGACATTTCCTCTCCCTCTTCCTGCGCCGCCCGTAATGATTCGGGGTAGTTTTCGGTGATGAAGCTGCGCACTTCTTCCCGAAAAGCAATGTCTTCGGCGCTAAATTCCATATCCATGGCGATTCTCCTCAAAAGCTATAAAAGGAATATAGCCTTACTTTACGTTTACGTAAAGGGTAGGTTTTTGCCTTATGCCTATTGCGTGAAACAGACATCCTTATTTTTACCATTTTTTGAGCGCAATAAGCGATTCATCAAAGGTCAACCCCTATGGATGCAATCCATTGCAAGCGAGAAAACGGGCCGCATCACTATCGTCGGCACACAGGGAGAAAGAAAAATATGAAAAGATTGATGTTCTTTGGCGTTGCAATAATATTCGCATCCTTGGCCATCAATCCGCATTGCGCAATTGCGAAAAGCGTTCCGGAAACAGAAGCACCGCCCGAACGCTGGTCCTTTTTAATCACATATGGCGAAGAACGCTGTCCACTGGCCGAAGAAGGCGAAATTGTGGTTTGCGCCGAACGCCCGGAAAGTGAGCGGTACCGCATCCCTGCCACTGTTTACCAGAAACCGGAATTGCCACATAGCGGTGACCGTAGCCTTGCCGCCGCAACAGAGAGTTTGGATAATATTGCCCGTATGGCAAGGCCGGACAGCTGTTCGGCGGTTGGCAGCAATGGTTTCACCGGATGTCAGGCCAAAGCGCTACGCGAATGGTTTGCCCAGCGGCGCGAGGACGGGGTCCGATAACCCCGCCGAACCTTGGCATTCATCGGGGGCTATTCGGCAGCTATCGTGTTTTCACATAGCGGCCGGGCGCGTCTTCAATTGCTTTTAGCTTGCCCTCACCTGGCATACGGCCACCATCGGCCTTAACCATTTTATCGCTATGTGTTTTCAGCCAAGACAGCCAATCGGGCCACCAGCTGCCTTTGGTTTCCTTTGCTCCGGCAATAAAGGCTTCGAGGCTGTCGGCCTTGTCATCATCATTGAGCCAATATTGATATTTTCCCAGCACCGGTGGGTTAACGACCCCAGCGATATGGCCGCTGCCTGCCAGCACGAATTTCATTGGTCCTTTGAAATGATGTTGCATTTTCCAGACGCTTTTCGCAGGGGCAATATGATCTTCCCGTCCGGCTTGAATATAGGCGGGGGTTTCCACCTTAGTCAGGTCAATCGGAACACCCAGCGCCGATAAACGCCCAGGCTCGATCAATTTGTTATCGCGGTACAGGTCGCACAAATAGGCCTTATGCCATTTGGCCGGCAGGTTGGTGACATCGCCATTCCAATGCAGCAGGTCAAAGGCGGGATAATCATCGCCCAAAAGATAATTTTGACCACCGTTGACCAGATCAGATCATTACCGCGCAACAGGTTGAAGGTCAGCGCAAGGAAACGGCCATCCAGATAACCTTCGCCCGAAAGCGCCTCTATCATCTTGAGTTGATGATCGTCGATGAAGCTAAGCAGGTCGCCAGCTTCGCTGAAATCAACTTGAGCCGTAAAGAAAGTCGCTGATTTGACCTTTGCCGCTTCGCCCTTGGCGGCCAGAACGGCCAGCGCGGCGGCCAGCGTGGTGCCCGCAACACAATAGCCGATTATATGCACCGACTTTACATCCAAAAGGCCGCATATCGTATCCACCGCGTCAATTTCGGCGGCGATATAATCGTCCCACACCACATCCTTCATCGACGCATCGGCGGATTTCCAGCTGGCGATAAAAACAGTTATCCCTTGATCCGTGCACCATTTGATAAAGCTTTTTTCCGCTGTCAGGTCGAGGATATAGAAACGGTTGATCCATGGCGGGAAAATCACCAGCGGAATTTTCAAAACCTTGTCCGTCGTTGGTGCATATTGCACAAGCTGATAAAGCGGGGTTTCATGCACCACCTTGCCAGGCGTCGCCGCAATATTTTCGCCCAAACGAAACGCTTGACGATCGGTATGGGTCATTTGGCCGGCTTGAATATCCGCCATCATATGCGCCATGCCCTTCATCAGGCTGGCTCCTTTGGTTTCTATCGCCCGGTCCAGCGCAATCGGATTGGTAAAGGCGTTATTGGCCGGGCTCATCGCATCGACAACTTGCCGCACGGCAAAGGTCAACTTTGCCTTTTGATCCGCATCAATGCCATCCATCTGCTCTGCCGCACCAAGTATATAGTCGCTCATCACGCTATAGCCTTGCCGCATCAGGTCGAATACCGGATGCTCCCATGCCTCGCCCCTAAACCGGCGGTCCGCCGGATTGACTTTATCCCGCCCCGCCTTCGCCATTGGTTCAAGCACTTTTCCCCATGCATCCATTGCGTGCTTATAACCGGTCAGCGGGTCGCTACCTTCGGGAAGCGTGCTGCCTGCCATTTGCGCTGTAAAGGCTTTCATCATGTCGGGCATCATATCCGGGTCAAAGATGGGCGGCAATTTGGAAGAGTCGGTCATGGCATTTGAATAGCGCGAAGCAGCAGCCATGTCGAAGGGCAAAATAATTATTTTGCAGTGCAGCATGGACATTAGCACAAATAAGGCGCAAAGGGCGCCACTATCCAAGGAATCACTATGTCATTGACCATATACACCCGCTGCTCGGCGAGGCGCTTGCCGCACGTGAATATACCGCGCTAACCCCTGTCCAGCTTGCGGTGGTCGTGCCCGAAGCGGCGGGCCGCGATTTGATCGTTTCGGCACAAACGGGTTCGGGCAAAACCGTGGCTTTTGGTCTCGCCATGGCGCCGCAGATTTTGGATGGCGGGCTGGTTAGTTTGGCTGGGCTGCCTGCTGCGTTGATTATCGCGCCGACACGCGAATTGGCGCTTCAGGTCGCGCGCGAACTGGGCTGGCTTTATGCGGGCGCAGGGGTGCGCATCGCTACTTGTGTTGGCGGTATGGACGCCAGCAAGGAACGGCGTAATTTGAAAAATGGGGCGCAAATTGTTGTCGGGACGCCTGGGCGTCTGCGCGACCATCTGGAGCGCGGGGCGCTCGACCTGTCGGAGTTGAAAGTTGCGGTGCTGGATGAAGCCGATGAAATGCTCGACATGGGTTTTCGTGAAGAGTTGGAGGAGCTGCTCAACGCCAGCCCGACCGGGCGCCGCACGCTTATGTTTTCGGCGACCATGCCCAAACCGATTGCCGCGCTCGCCAAACGGTATCAGAATGACGCGATGCGGATCAGCACCATTGGTGAAGAACGTGGTCACGGCGATATTGCCTATCAAGCCGTTACCGTTGCGCCGCCCGATATTGAAAATGCTGTCGTAAACCTGCTGCGCCTATATGAGGCGGAAACCGCCATTCTGTTTTGTGCAACAAGGGAAAGTGTGCGGCATCTGCACGCAAAGCTGACCAATAGAGGTTTTAGCGCGGTGGCGCTATCGGGCGAACACAGCCAGCAGGAACGCAACGCCGCGTTGCAATCGCTGCGCAACAAACGCGCCCGTATCTGTGTCGCCACCGATGTCGCGGCGCGGGGAATTGACCTGCCCAGTGTCACCCTTGTCATCCATGTCGAAATCCCGCGTGATGCAGAGGCGCTGCAACACCGTTCGGGTCGCACCGGCCGGGCCGGTAGGAAAGGAACGGCGGTGCTGGTCGTTCCTTATCAGCGGCGTAAGCGCGTGGAATCCATGCTGCGCGGGGCGAAGATAAATCCCGATTGGATCAAGGTTCCCACCGCCGAAGAGATTAAGGCAAAGGACCATGAGCGTTTGCTTGAAAAACTGCTTGCGCCTACCGACATTGATGATGGTGACCGGGCATTGGGCGCGACCTTGCTGGAGACGCTAAGCCCTGCGGACATCGCGGCAAAGCTGGTTGCCATGCACCGCGCGGAAATGCCATCGGCCGAAGAATTGCTGGACGATGGTAAGCGGCCAGAGGTTGGCAAAGAATCACATCGAAACGGATTTGACGATGCTATCTGGTTCCGGATCAATGTCGGGCGCAATAATAACGCCGATCCCAAATGGTTGTTGCCGCTAATCTGTCGGCGCGGCGGCGTGACCAAAAATGATGTCGGCGCGATCCGCATTGCCGCCAACGAAACTTTTGTCGGGATTGCCGCGAACAGCGCAAAGGCTTTTGCCAAACAAGTGCAAAAACCGGGCCGTGACGAGGATGCCGATGTCGAAATCACCCAGTCAGAGGCTCCGCCGCGCGATTTGGCAAAGGAAAACAGGAAACGCGGCAAACCGGATTATGAAGGGCGCGGACGAAGCACCGGAAAACCGCGCGGAAACCGGCGCGACAAGGAGCATAAGGGCAAGGATGACGGCAGGAACAAACGCCCGACCCTAGCCGCAAAATTTGACGGCGAAAGCCCCAAGGGACCAAAGAAAAAAGGCGGCGGATTTGGCAAAGACCGCCCGCATTCCAAACATGGCGTCAAGCATAAGGCAAAAGGTAACCGCCCCCGCTGACCCGCTGCTTGGCATAATATAAGCTAATCCTTCTTTCTGACCCGATTTTGGTGTATAAGCCAAAAGAAAAACGGGCCGCATATCGACCAAAACAGGGGGTATGCGATGAAGAAACTGATTTTCTGCTTTGATGGCACATGGAACCGGATTGACAGTCCTAGTCCCACCAATGTTGCCAGGATTGCACAGGCAATCAGCCGCGTGGACAGGCATGACCATGCGCAGCTTATCCACTATGACGAGGGTGTTGGAACGAACAGCAAATGGCTGAAAATGCCGGCGGGTATGTTTGGATGGGGGCTGAAGGATAATATTGCCGAAGCATATCATTTTCTGGTGCTTAATTATGAACCGGGTGACGATATTTATGTCTTCGGCTTTTCACGCGGGGCGTTTAGTGCGCGTTCCTTTGTCGGCATGGTACGCAATTGCGGAATAGTGTCGCGCCGCGCACTGCATCAAATTGGTGCGGCCAAAAACCTGTATACAAGCCGAAAGGAAGATACCCGGCCCGACAGCGATGCCGCGCGGCAATTCCGATTTGAACATTGCCGCGAGCTATGCCTGCCCGGCGACCGGCAATGGCGCAAGGATCAATATCCCAATGAAGATAATGAAGCGCCAACCGACCTCAATATCCGCTATGTCGGGATATGGGATACGGTTGGGGCGCTGGGTGTGCCCAAGCATTTGAACCTGTTTTCCCGATTTCGCCGCAAATACCGTTTTCATGATACACGCCTGTCATCGACTGTCAAAAGAGCCCGCCACGCCGTTGCGATTGATGAAAGGCGTGCGACATTTGAACCGACGCTATGGTCGAACCTAGATGTACTCAATGCCGCAGAGCCAGAGGCAAAACGCTATCAACAAATGCTGTTTCCCGGCAATCATGGCTCTGTAGGCGGCGGCGGGCTGGTGACAGGACTGTCGGATGCTGCGCTCGAATGGGTGATGCGCGGTGCGATGAAAGAGGAGCTGCGATTTGACGTTGATGAACATAGCCCGCTCTTCGAATTGTTGCCCGATCACCGCGCCGCTTTATTCAATGTGAAGGATAAATATAAAAACAGCTTTGGCGATTTGCTGGAGGCGGCGGGTCGCTTGGCCGACCGTGACTTTAGCAATATGGAAACGCCCGAATTCCATCCGTTAGTCATTCGCCGCTTTCATAGCAACCCTGCGGATTTACCCGAAAAGCAGCCCTATCGGCCGGCACCGTTGAAGCAATGGTACCCGCTGCTGCGTGACAGCCCGGTTGCGGCGGATATTCAGGTTGACGAAGCGGCGCTGGAAAAAAAAGGGATATGGGACAATCGGGCGCTACGTCCACCCGACCGCGTGCGCAGTTATGAGGTGCAACGCGGCGATACACTTAGCATTATTGCCGAAAAGGAAATGGCAGGGGCGCAGGATGCTGCAATCTTGTATCTGCATAACCGCAGCGCTAGAATATTATTCGCGCCTGATGAACTTTATGCACGGATGAAGATTGAGATACCGGTTTATGGGTCTGATCCTTGATTACCGGTAATCAGCGCCGTTCATATCGTTTCAAATTGGGGCCAAGCCGGTTGACGCCCAATGCAATTTGGTCCCCTGACCAGTCGGCCAGAAATGTGCTGCTCCTGCTGATGCCAGGGCCGATTCGGGCGTCATTATTGGCAATCGACAGGCCCGCACTGCTATGTTTTTTGCCTTCGGGGGCGACGGTAATGAAGGCGCTGTAATTTTCCTTATCCTCGCCCTGCACAAATTTATTGCCGCTGATCGTGCCGGTCGCTCCGCCGGGCAGGTCGATCATATAATTGGTGGTATGACCGCGGCTATCGTCAAAGGCATTGTCGCGAATATCGACACGGGCTGCGCGGCTTTTCACATAATGGCCGCCATTACCGCGTTCAAAACGGCTATTGGTAACGGTCAGCGATCCATAATCGCCAATATAGATACTATGCGCACAGTCCAATCCGCGGTCGCAGCGGCCAAGCCCGGAAAAAGTTGATTGGTCAATGCGAATGCTTGATGATGGATCGGGCGCGGTCAAAATGCCCTGTTCGCTGTCGCGGAAAATCGAACGGGTGACGACCAGATCGCCTTTTTCAAGCCGGATCCCGGCGCCATTGGCGTCCGCCACGGCCATGCCCTGAAAAATGATGCCGTCCACGCTTGCGCTCTGGCCCCGCAATACCAAAGCGGCCTTGCCCTCGCAGGTGGCCCGGTCAAAGATCACCTGTCCGATGGCGGCAGCGCGGTAAGCGATGCGGCCCTCTTCCTGCACCGCGCATTGCTGATACAGGCCGGGCCGGATCAAAATTGTACCCTGACCATTGCCAATCGCTTTTACCGCCTGATCCAATATCCGGAATTTCTGCCCGGTTTCGGCAATTTGAAAGGGGGCATTTTGATCGGCCTGTGCGGCGGCATCATGCGCCCATGCGAGCAATGCGGCCAGACCGACAAGCGATCCAATCATATAGGCGGATTTGGACATGGGGTATACCTTCACTATAGACACTCATAGTACATACTATGTGCGGGCGCATAACAGCCAGCGCATTAACCACGCCTGATTGATAGCGTCCTATATGGGGACGGGGACAGGGGTAAATAGTAACGCTTGTTTACCCGCCCCACACGACTTATGGCGCGGCCATGCATAGCGTTACCACGACCGAGCTGTTCCTATTGGCAATGCTCATCATTTATAGCCTGCCTTATCTTGTCTGGCGGTGGGGGCGGACCGAATATTATGCGCCTTTGGTGGTGGTGCAGATTGTTGCGGGCATAGCGTTGGGGCCAGGCGTATTGGGCGCGGCATTCCCATCCTATTATCAAACAGTCTTCACTCCAGATGTGATCAAAATGCTGACCGGCCTTGCGACATGGGCGGTCATGTTATTTGTATGGATTGCAGGAATAGAGCTGGAACTGAACAAGGCATGGGCCAATGTGCGCGAAACAGCGGTTACCGCCGGGCTGGCGATGATGGTCCCGATGGCGCTGGGCAGTCTGGTCGCTGCAATGCTGCTTTACACCGGCGATATTTGGGCGGGCAGCAATGGCAATAGCGTGCAGGTGATTTTGGGCCTGGGTATGTCCTGCGCGGTGACAGCCTTGCCGATCCTCATCCTGTTTATGGAGAAGCTGGAGATATTGCGGGCGCCTTTGGGGCAGCGGATATTGCGATATGCCAGCCTAGATGACATTGCGATATGGGGAGTGTTGGCGCTAATCCTGCTCGATTGGGAAAGGATCGGGCGGCAGGCTGTGTTCCTTGTCGCCTTCATGGCCGCTGCCTTTTTGATCCGCAAATTGATGGTACTATTGCAGGAACGCGACCGCTGGCCGATTAGCCTCATATGGCTTGCTGCGGTCGCCTTTGGCGCAGATTGGTGCGGGCTGCATTTCATGGTCGGCGCGTTTCTGGCTGGAATGGTGATGGAAGCACGCTGGTTCAATCAAGAACGCATGGATTTGTTTCGCCATTTTGTCCTGCTTGCTTTCATGCCCGTTTTTTCCTGTCTACGGGGCTGCGCACGCAGTGGGAAAGCAGCGGGGGAGAAGGCGGCGGATTGATGGTATTTGCGGCGGCGGCGGCGCTGCTTGTAGCTGCGGTGGCGGGCAAGCTGGCAGGCGTGCATCTGGCCGGGCGGATATTGAAATGGCAAAAGGGGGAGGCCGCGATTATCGGCTGGTTGCTGCAAACAAAGGCATTGATCATGATCATTTTTGCCAATGTCCTTCTCGACAAACAAATTATCAGCAATACGGGCTTCACCGCGCTGCTGTTGATGGCGGTGGGGTCAACCATGCTGACCATTCCGATGGTGACGCCGCGGCTAGCAAAGCTGAAAAGCCTGATCGCACGGGATAGCTGACTTGCAAAATAGCGATGTCGGCTTATCTTTGCGGATAGAGTTTCACCTTCATTCAAACGGATAAGCCAATCCGCCGCCCCGCATCCGGAAAGGACAGAGCCATAATCACACTGCTTTCGCCCGCCAAAAAATTGAAATTCGGTTCCTTTACAGACGGCATGGAGATGACCCGCCCGCAGCTTTCCGATGATATGCGCGAAATTGCGGCTGTCGCCAAACGCCAAACGGCGGCCGACCTGAAAAAGCTTATGCATATCAGCGACAATCTGGCTGAGCTGAATGCCGGACGTTTCCGCGCCTTTGACCTTGACGGGAAAGGCAATAGCGCCGCGCCCGCTGCCCTGACATTTGACGGCGATGTGTATTGGGGGCTGGATGCGCGGCAATGGAACGCAGAGGCGCTTAGCTATGCACAGGATAATTTACGGATTTTATCAGGATTATATGGTCTGCTGCGCCCGATGGATGCGATCCAACCCTATAGGTTGGAAATGGGCACCAAAATGGCCAATGCACGTGGCGGCACGCTCTATGATTTTTGGGGCAGCAAAATCGCCAAAAACCTGAACAGAGATCTTAACAGCCACGCAGACCGAACCGTCGTTAACCTCGCTTCAAACGAATATTTCAAGGCGGTGGACACAGGGGCGCTCAAAGCTCGGGTGATCGGTGCAAATTTCCTCAATATAAAGGACGGAAAAGCCCGTGCGCTGATGTACCATGTCAAATTCGCCCGCGGCCTGATGGCACGGTGGATCATGCAAAACCGTATTGACCGGGCGGAAGGGCTGAAGGATTTTGCCGCAGAAGGCTATTCCTACGATGCCAAGGCCTCCAGCGAAACCGAACTGGTTTTCACACGGGCGCAGCCACCGGTGAAGCGGGCAAATTAACAGCCTGTTTAGCCTGGCATTACCAAACCCAGATTGAGTTGGCCGTCCCTAGTGCCCGAATCTGAAGTCCACCACATTAAAATTCCAGCGCGCAGCGGACTTCAGATTCATAAGGGGCACTAGATATTATTAGTTTCTAGTGTGGTTTAGCGAATTTCAAATCCACCACACTAGTGGTCTTTATATTTCACCTTGCTTTTGCCGAACAGTTTTCCCCACATACGATATGCGGCCTGCAGAAGGAAAAAGCATAGCGCAAGCAAAAGCAGTGCCACCAATGCCGCCGCGACCGGATTCGCGAATATCAGGAATAATAGCCCGCCTGCCACGACATCTTCGCCGGTGGATATAACGACATTGCTAACCGGTTCGGGTGATGCGTTGACCACCGCACGGGCAGAGGCTTTGGCACTATGGCTGGCAAAGGCCGCGCCGCCGCCAAGCAGGAAAACAATAACCTGCCAAACCGGATCGCCGCTATCCACCACCGCCAGTGCCAACATCGCCCCGCCCAATGGCCGGATTATCATATGCAGCCCATCCCAAAGGCTGTCTAACCACATGACTTTATCCGCAAAAAATTCTGCCAATGCGCCGGTTGCCGAAATGCCAATCACCCATGGATTGCCCAACGCCTCCAGCATGGCGAGATTTTCAGGCAGCGGGACAATATCAAAATACATGGCAAGGCCGGTGGCGCATATGGTCAGGTAAAGCCGCCATCCCGAAAGAAGGCTAACACTCGCCGCTATGGCTAATAATTCCGTTATGCCCATATTCATGCCTCCCCTGTCTGCTTCATGCCATAAAAACGCTATCGCGCAAATAGAGGTGGAAATAATCTGGCCAATCATGGCTTTCCGTGCTTGATTGCTGGTATGACAGCAAACCCGCCTAAGGTTGCACGCGCAACCCCAGCCCCAAACCCGGCCCCAACCCCAGCCGCCACTATGGTGATTATGCACCATGACCCCGGTGGCGGTTCGCCCAAATTGCTGATGATGGAACGGATGCAGTCCATGGCCTTTGCCAGCGGCGCAGCGGTATTCCCAGGCGGGAAAGTCGATAGGGCTGATTTCGAATATGCAGCTTCCTTATCCGCAGACTGCACATTGGGGCTTGATCTGGAAGAGGTCGCAGCGCGGCTTGCGGTGATCCGTGAAACGATAGAAGAGGCAGGGCTGGCGCTAGGGGCTGGAAGGGGTTGGCGATCCGGCTGATTGTAAAGAAGCCCGCCGCGCCTTGCATGACGGAGCGGTTTTGGGTGATGTGCTGAACGCCCATGGCTGGCGGCCTGACCTTGGCAGGCTGATTCCATGGGCGCGCTGGCGCCCGCCCGCTTTTGAAAATGTGGCACGGGTTTTCGACACACGATTCTACTTGCTTGATGCGGGCGCAGCGCAGCTGAATGCTGTGGCCGATGCGACCGAGAATAAACGGCTATTCTGGGCTAGCGCGGCCGAAACATTGCAACTGGCGGATATGGGCAGGGTAAAGATTATCTTCCCCACTCGCCGCAATCTGGAACGGCTGGCGCAATTTGAAAGCTTTGATGCGGCCGCATCCCATGCGGCCTGTTTTCCGGTGGAAACCGTGTTGACCTATATCGATGAACGTGCAGATGGGCGTTATCTGTGCATTCCAAATCGCCATGGCTATCCGGTCACCGAAGAGATGCTGGATACCGCGCTGCGCGGATAAGGATCAATCTTCGGGCGCGATTGTAACGATCAACCCATCAAGATCATCACTCACCGGAATCTGGCAGGATAAGCGGGATTGCGCCGTGCGGTGCTCGGTGCTGTCGAGAAGGTCATTTTCATCCTCACCCATGGGCGGCAATTTATCCGCATAAGCCGCATCAATATGCACATGGCAAGTCGCACAGGAACAGCATCCACCGCACAGGGCCAATAATTCATCAAAACCATTGTCGCGGATCACCTCCATGAGAGACAGATCCTTATCCGCATCGACATCGCGGGATTCTCCGGTGCGGGTAATGACAGTAATTTTTGGCATGAACAGCTCCAAGCTTGATATTCGATTTTGTGCCGCCACTTAATCGGCGGCCTATGGCTAAGGCAAGCCCCTATTTTGATGCTATGTTTATGCCGGTAAAGACAAGATAGTTGGACATAGGCCCGATCATCCCTATGTCACGAACAACAGATTCGCTTCATATCAGGAACAACCATGTCACATGATCGCCACGCCCCCGTCATCATTATCGGTTCTGGCCCCGCCGGATATAGCGCCGCCGTTTATGCCGCGCGGGCCAATTTGTCGCCGATGATCGTCACCGGCGTAGAGGTGGGCGGACAATTGATGACCACCACGACGTCGATAACTGGCCCGGCGATGATCAGGGGGTGCTTGGCCCCGAATTGATGGAGCGTATGCGCAAGCACGCCGAACGCTTTGGCACGCGCATTGAAAATGACCATATTGAACGGGTGGATTTCAGCCAGCGTCCCTTTCGCCTTTTTGGCGGTGCGGGTGAATATAGTGCCGATGCGGTGATCATCGCAACGGGTGCAAGCGCACAATATCTGGGCCTGCCGTCCGAACAGGCCTTTATGGGCAAAGGCGTATCGGCCTGCGCCACGTGCGACGGATTTTTTTATCGCGGCAAACCGGTTGCGGTGATTGGCGGCGGCAATACCGCTGTCGAAGAGGCGCTTTATCTTGCCAACATCGCCAGCCATGTTACGCTTGTCCATCGCCGCGACACGCTTCGCGCCGAAAAGATTTTGCAGGACCGGCTTTTTGCCAAGGAAAAAGAAGGCAAAATCACAATCAAATGGCATCATACATTGGAAGAAGTGCTGGGCGATGCGACGGGCGTAACCGGGATGCGGATCAAGGGCACCGATGGTGCCGTTCGTCCTGGCGCAACCGAGGATATTGATCTGCACGGTGTGTTCATCGCCATTGGCCACAAACCCAATACCGGCATATTTGAAGGACATTTGGATATGGCGGGCGGCTATATCAAGGTGCGATCGGGCCTAGAGGGGCAAGCGACCGAAACCAGCGTTCCCGGCGTCTTTGCTTGCGGCGACGTGATGGACCATATTTACCGGCAAGCAATAACCAGCGCAGGCACAGGGTGTATGGCGGCGCTCGACGCAGAGCGTTTTATCGATGCAGGCGGAGCTTAACTTACGACCTAGGGTCAGGACCTAAAGCCAAATCCTAAGAGGTTACAGCTTGCGTTCCTCGGAAACGGCTGAATCTTTCTTTTCCAATTTTTCCGCCCGATCAGGACGGGCGGCGGCCAATGCGTCGAGCACCGGTTTATCGCGGGCGTAAATGTCGCGGAAATTGGTCATATTGCCATCAACATCGCTCGCCATGGTGAAATAGGTGATATAAACAGGCAGTTCCCGCTTCACCGGCACACGGGTATATTCGAATGATTTGATAATTTCATTGGACCGCGCCGTTGGCACATCGCCCTGCACCAGCGCAATGACCATCGCCAACTCCATCGCATTTTCGGTTCGGATGCAGCCATGGCTAAGCGCCCGGTCGGCATTGCGGAACAAATGGCGCGACGGAGTGTCGTGCAGGAAAATCGCATGGCGGTTGGGCATATCGAGCTTCATATAACCCAGCGCATTGGTCGGTCCAGGCTTTTGCACGACATTGATATAGCCATTCGCGCCCTTGGTTGCTTGATACCCCTGTGAACGCGCCCAAGCGGGATTGGCAAGCACCCGTGCGCCCAGGCCTTCGCCCTTGACGATGCTTTGCGGCACGGTCCAGGTCGGATTGAAAATAACACCCTGCACCATTTCGGCGAGCTGCGGCGTGGCATTGCGGCCCGGCTTGCCAACCACAGTGCGATAATTCACAATCTGTTGTTTGTTGACAATATAGCGGACCTTATATTCCGGCACATTGGTGTGCAGATAGTCCTTACCCAAATCGCGTTTTAACCAGCGCCACCGGTCCATATTGGCCATGATCAACCGCCGTTTCGCCATATCGGTTTTCGGGGTTTTGGCGAGCATGGTGCGCAGCGCCGCATAGTCGGCATGAACCGGTTCCAAGGAACGGAGCGTAGCGGCAATATCGCCGCTTTCTTTCGCCTTGGTCAACAGCATTGAAATAGGGGCGGCATCGGCATCGGGATCTTCGACATACCATTCGACGCGCGCTTTCATAGGTGTGCGGCCATCACGCAAATCTTCGGCCAGCCAGGTAAATGCGCGTGTAAATTCGGTATCCAAAGCCTCACCCTCACCGCCTTCTATTGCGGCGGCCAGTTTTTCGGGCGCATAATCGGACGGCTTTAACCCTTCGGCGCCTATCGCGTTGATAAAGGCCAAAAGCGCATTGGCATGGGCGGCGTTCCATTGCGGTTCGTAAACGGGTTCCGCAATGATCAGCGGAATGTCTGATTCTGCGGCTTGATCCGGAACGGTTTGTTCGGCGGCGGGTGAAGCGCTTTGCTGTTGCGCAAGCGCGGGCGCAGCGGCCATGCCCAAAAGAACCGCCATGGCAGAGGCGCTGAACTTTAAACCGGTTTTCTTCATCAAATCATTCACCCTGTTGAATACTATCCTCGTTCGCATAGCATGATGGGCTTTGCGGGTTAAGAATTTTGCGGTCATTTGCAGAAATAAGCTGAACCGGCGATGAAAACAACGTTTTGCTTGCGCCCTATTTGCGCCTTTCCTGCCATTGCTGACGGCTTTGTCCCCAGGCATCAACCGGGGCATCGGCAAAGGGCGCGGGCAGGCGCGATGGTCCTAAATTAACCGAACCCAGCCGTGCCGCCAATTTTTGCGAGGCGATGTTATCGGGCGCGATGGTGTGGATCACCCGGTCCCAGCGCAGCACCTCAAAAACATAGTCCATGGACGCTTCGGCGGCTTCATAGGCATAACCTTGTCCTGTATAGGCACGGGCGACACCCCATCCTATTTCCATGCCCGGCCATTCTTCGGGTTGCCACGGCCCGGTGCGGCCAATCCATTCGCCTGTGTCGCGCCGGATCATCGAAACATGGCAAAGCCGCGTATTTGCCAAGCGCCTGTCACGCCGCACAGGCTACGCCACGCCTCCGACCGGCTTTGTGGTCCGCCCAGATACTGCATAACATGCGGATCAGCGCAAAAGGCCGCCCACGCATCCAGATCCTCTGCCGACGGTGGACGCAGGATCAACCGCCGGGTTATCAAAAAAGGTCCGCTGCTCATATGCCTGTCTCTCCCAGCAATTTTTGCATATTGACGGGTTGAGTATATCGTTTGGTTTCTGAATGAAACTAAAAAAAGCCGCCACCAATCCAGAGGCGGGCCGCGCAAATCGCCATGACAATTATGCAGAAATTGCGCCCGCTGTTGCTTGATGAAATGGCACCGACAATCGCCCCTATGCCAGCGATAGGGATTATAAACCAATTCATCCAACCAAGGAGCGGAATTAGGGCGATCATCGCAAAAAGTAGCGCGATACCGCCAAGAACAAATGCAAATATATTGGCCATGAGTGTATTATACTCATAACGCACCTAGCGTGCAATGGGGAAATTGCCTCTGCATACAGTTTGCTATCAATATCTTTGCTCATTGAGGGCTTCCCCAACACGAAAACATGAATTATGTTTGTGAAAAAATTATCAAAGATAGGGAGATAATTATGCGTACATCCGTAAAAATAATTGTAGCGGTTTCCGCTTTGGTATTTACCTCACCGGCACTTGCAGAATGGTGGCGAGCAGAGTCGGACCATTTCGTCGTATTTTCAGAAGGAAAGCAGCAAGAAGCACTGGAGTTGGCCCAGCGCATGGAGCGCGTCGATATGGCGATGCGCGCAATGCAAAATATGCCAAAAGATGAAGATCCGGTTCCAGTCACAATTTTCCGTTTTGGCGATACCGATGATATTGGCCGATTAGCAGGAAGTCGGGGAGTTGCAGGCTTTTACCGGCCCAGTAGCAATGGTGCGGTGGCTTTCATTCCCGCCCGAAAACCGCGATCAAGAGGATTGGGCGCACGTTCCGATGACGATCAGGGACTTGATCCCGAAATCATATTGGCGCACGAATACGGGCATCATTTTATGCTGCAAAATTTCCCGGCTAACTATCCGGCTTGGTATGTGGAGGCATATGCCGAGGTCTATGGCACTGTAGATATTCAGCCAAAAGGTGTTTTCCGTTTAGGCTTACCAGCGACACATAGAGCTAATCAGTTTTTATATGATGAAAATTTCCCAGCAAAAAAATTATTCTCGCCGCCATCAAAATTGAAACCAAGTGATTCTCGTCACTTTTATTCTGTTGGTTGGCTGTTGGCCCATTATCTGACCTTTACGGATAAACGCCCCGGACAACTCACCGAATATTTGAAATTGGTCAATGGCGGCAAAACAAGTATGGCAGCAGCTGAGATAGCCTTTGGCGATTTGGAAAAACTATCGCAAGAAGTCCGCAAATATCAAGATACGGCCTTGGGGGCGATTGAGTTTGTCCCGAATAATTTTCAGGAACCTGTCATATCGGCAAGAAAGCTGACTGCCGCAGAAGAGGCGGCGATACCCCATGTTATTAAATCCTCCAGAGGTGTCACAAAATCAACCGCATCTAGCGTTGCTGAACGGATACGCTCTGTTGCAACCACATATCCAGATGATAAATTTGTTTTGGACGCATTGATTGAAGCGGAATTTGATGCCAAAAATTTTACCGCATCTGATGCAGCCGCAGACCGTGCTTTGGCTATTGACGCTAAAAATAGTAAGGCTTTGCTCTATAAAGGTATGGTCCGTATTGAAATGGGAGAGAAGGACAGTGCGCAATATGCTGAGGCCCGTCCCTATTTGGTTAAGGCATTTGAGGCAGATAATCACAATGCTTTGTCGCTCATCCTAAACTATCTTTCCTATTATAAAGCAGGTGAAACGATACCGGAATCGGCGATACTGGGCTTAGAGAAAGGTTATAAATTATCACCCTATGATCCTTATTCACGAATCCTTTTGGCACGGCAATTTTTGAATGAGAGAAAGGGTGAACTTGCTCGCTATGTTCTTGGGCCGCTTGTCCAAGACCCGGATGATGAAAAGTCCGATCGCAGTAAAAAGGAGGATGAAGACGACTTTATCGGTCGCTGTGTCAAATACATAGATGCGGGTGATTTTGTAAATGCAAGTGCAGAGTTAACACGTATGCTTGACAAGGCGGAAGAGGATGAAGAGTAATCAAAATCTTATGGCATCTGCATTACGTCGATGTTTTACTTTGATAAAAAGGTTTCATATCCTGCGCTTCATAAATACTGAGTATAGCAATATTTAACAAAATATCATGGTGGCGGATTATTCTAATATCAGGCGCCAGCCGATTGCTTCGCCGGCGTGGAAGGGGACGATCTTTTCGCCTGCGACCTCTAATATTTCTTCCACTCTATGGCTTTGGCGGCGGAGCGTGATGGTCGCTTCATTCAGCGGCAGTCCGTAAAAGCGCGGACCGTTTTCGGATGCAAATGCCTGAAACCGGTCCAGTGCATTTTCCTCTTCAAAGACCGCAGCATAGCTTTCAATTGCATAGGGTGCGCCGAAAATTCCGGCACAACCACAAGCCGATTCCTTGGCACCGACTGTATGCGGTGCGCTGTCGGTGCCAAGGAAGAATTTCGGACTGCCCGAAACCGCCACTTCTCGTAAACGCAGCCGGTGCTCTTCGCGCTTGGCAATAGGCAGGCAGTACATATGCGGGCGGATGCCGCCTGCAAATATCGCATTGCGGTTGATATGCAAATGCTGCGGCGTGATCGTCGCGGCCAGCGTATCGGGACCGGTCATCACAAAATCGGCGGCATTGCGGGTGGTGATATGTTCAAATACAATTTTCAACGCGGGAAAATCGCAAACCAATTTGGATAAGGTGCGTTCGATAAACACCGATTCCCGGTCGAAGATATCGACATGGCTATCGGTCACCTCCCCATGGATTAAAAGCGGCATTGCAATAGCCTGCATTTTTTCGAGCACCGGATAAATAGCGGATATGTCTGTTACGCCATGTGCGCTGCCGGTGGTGGCATGGGCGGGGTAGAGCTTTGCGGCGGTAAACACCCCTTCGGCGTGTCCGCGGGCGACATCGTCGGGATCGGTTGTATCGGTCAGGTAACAGGTCATCAGAGGGGTAAAGTCCATACCCTCCGGCACCGCATCCAATATGCGTTCGCGGTAGGCGATGGTTTTTTGGACATCGGTAACCGGCGGCGACACATTAGGCATGACAATTGCGCGGGCGAATTGCCGGGCCGTAAAGGGCAGGACGGACCGCATCATATCGCCATCACGAAGATGCAGGTGCCAATCGTCGGGGCGGCGGATGGTAATAATATCGGTCATATGGTTCAAAGCCCTATTTGGATAACTCTTGTGCGTGGGTGATGCGGTCCCTAACTGATGCGTATGAATATCTCAAAAGATTTTGATGAACGCGCGGGTCATGGCCGTCTTTTTGACCGCATGGTCATACGCCTTTCGCCGCAGCCGGACAGTGCAGAGGATGTCCGGGGGTTTTTACAAGGGCTGGTGACGCAGGATACAAGCCTTGTCGCCCCCGATAGGCCGCTTTGGGCAGGGTTGCTGACGCCTCAGGGTAAGGTGCTTTTTGATTTTATACTTTTCGCAGACAGCGACGCGCCAGAAGATTTGCTGCTTGATTGTGAGGCGGCAGCAGCGGAAGCGCTGGTCAAAAGGCTGACGCTTTACCGCCTACGCCGCAAGATCACCATGGTCCCGGATAATGCATTGGGTGTATATTGGGCGGCAGGGGAAATGGCGACCGGTGCACCACAGGGCACGCCAGACAGCATATCAAAAATCACATCAGACCCTAGGCTTGCAGCGCTAGGCCAGCGCTGGATCGCCCCAAAACCAGCAGGAGATTTATCCGGGGATCAAGATGTCGCCGCCGCCTATCATGCCCTTCGCCTCTCGCTCGGCGTGACCGAGGGGCGCAATGAATTGGGGGATGGGCAGATATTATGGCTGGAGGCAAATGCCGCTGAGCTGAACGGGGTCAGCTTTACCAAAGGATGCTATGTGGGGCAGGAAAATACCGCGCGGATGAACTGGCGGTCAAAAATAAGCCGGTATATGGTGGTGGTGCCGCTGGATCAGGCCGACGAGAAACGGCAGCGTGCTATTTATCCCGAACTTGGTCTTTCGGTCGAGCACCGGCGGGTGGAGGATATGAAGGCATTGAACCTGCCGGATTGGCAAGCCAAAGCATTGGCGGGAAGGGCCTGAGAAACAAATAATAGTTAGAACACCAGCCCTATATTGTAACAATATTACAACAATCTGCGCAATAAGTATTCGTTTAATACATGAGATAATTGACAACGACATTGGCCCGCGATAACGTTGTCATTCTATTGTCGCATGGATTGGTTTCGGTGCGGTCATAGTTCGGATAATGAAAGCGGTCTGGCTTTCATATAAGGGAGAGACATAATGAAAAGAATGACGAGCGCGACAGCGCTTGGCCGATCTGCGTCTGCGGCGGCTATTTCCGTATTTTTATTAAGCGCCGGCGCGGCCCATGCTCAGGATGCAGCCGCAGAAGCAGAGGGCGATGAAATCGTTGTTACCGGGGTTCGTGCTTCGCTTGAGCGGGCCATGGACATTAAACGCGAATCGAACGGCGTTGTTGATGCGATTTCAGCGGAAGATATCGGTAAATTCCCAGACACCAACCTTGCAGATTCATTGCAACGCATTCCCGGCGTATCGATCAGCCGCGTCAATGGCGAAGGATCGCAGGTTACCGTGCGCGGCTTTGGTCCGGCTTTCAATCTGGTCACTGTTAATGGCCGTCAACTCGCGACTTCCAGCGTGGATGCCGTGGGCGGAGATCAAAATGTCGACTTTGGCCGTGCGACCAGCCGCTCCTTTGATTTCTCCAATCTCGCTGCGGAAGGTGTCAGCCGGCTGGAAGTATATAAAACCGGCCGCGCCGCAAGCCCCTCGGGCGGTATCGGTGCCGCGATCAATATTGTAACTCAGCGTCCGCTGGATGGCCGCGACGATGGCCTGCGCGGCAGTGTCGGCGGAAAATTGCTCTATGATAGCAGCGTCGATTTCAAAGACATTACCCCCGAATTATCGGGCGTGTTAAGCTGGTCCAATGCCGAAAATAATTTGGGTATTTCGCTGTTTGGTTCGTATCAGAAACGCAATAGCGCCGCGGCCAGTGCAACCTCCAATGACTGGAATATCCGGCCATTTTCTAGTGCGCCTGGTGTGGGCGCTTCCACCGTTGTCACCAATGGCCCCGACGATCCGGCGCAGTTGGTTGCGGTTCCCAATGACAGCCGTTACCATTATTCGGAATCTTCACGCGAAAGATTGAACGGACAGCTGACGCTGCAATTCAAGCCGACAGAGGCTTTGACCGTTACGGCCGATGCCATTTATGCGCAAAACAAAGTTGATGAAGCGCGTTCGGACCAAACCAACTGGTTCAACCGCCCCTTTGATACCGTTACTTTTGACGGCAATCCAGTGGTTGCAACCGCCGTTCAAATTTCGGAGGGCGCAGGCTATGCTGTGAAAGATATTGGCTTTGAACAGCAATATCGCGCGACCAAATCCGAATTGACCTCATTCGGCCTGAATGCCGCGCTGGAGCTGACCGATAACCTAACATTCAGCGTCGACGGCAATCATTCGCGCTCGGAAAGCTCGCCTAATTCTGCCAATGGCGCCAGCTCCACGCTGGTCAGCTTTGGGGCGCCGGTTGTTGACGCGCATTCGGTTGATTATCGTGGGCCAATCCCTCTGCAAAACTGGGTTTTGGATGATGCAGAGCGCGGCAATGGTAATGGCGTTCTTGACATTGGTGATCTAGGTACACAGGTGCAGCGGACCAACGCCTCTACACAAATCCACCGTTTGAATCAGATCAGTGCTGATCTGGCCTGGGATTTTGGCAATGGCGGTAATTTTGCCCTTGGTGCAGCCTATATCGATTCCAAAATGACCAGTGCCCGGACCCAGACACAGCAGACTTTGGGCGATTGGGGCATTACCCGCGTCGGCGATGTTCAGGAAATTGCCGGTAATTTGATCCAACAATATTGCCTGCAATGTCAGTTCAGCCGTTACAACCCGACCAGCGCTGAAATCGCGTTCCGCGGCAATGCGGTCGAATTGTATCAGGCCTTTGCCGCCGCTTATGAGGCACGGGGTAACCCGATCAATGTGACCGGCAATGATTTTGACGAGGTGAATGAAAAAATCTGGTCTACCTATGCGCAGCTTAATTGGTCAGGCGACATGATGGGCCGTCCGGCAAAGATTGTGGCAGGCGTGCGTTTTGAAAACACCAAAGTGACCTCTTCGTCGCTGATCGCTTTGCCCGACCGGATTGAATGGGATTCGGACAATGACTTTAGCCGTGTTGTATCGGCCACTATTGCGCCGGTGTCGCTAAAGGGCGATTATACCAACTTGCTGCCGTCGATAGATTTCCAGATTGAACCAGCAGATGATCTGGTGGCGCGTGTATCCTATAGCCGGACATTGGCCCGGCCCGATTATGGTAATTTGTTCGCATCGCAATCGGCCAATGCGCCAAACCGTCCCACCTTTTTGGGCGGCGTGGCCACCGGTTCGTCGGGCAACCCCGGCCTGAAGCCTCTGGTTTCAGACAATTTCGATGTATCGCTGGAATGGTATTTTGATCGGTCCAGCTATATTTCGGCGGGCTTCTTCTATAAAAATGTGAAGAATTTCGTGGGCGTCGGTCAAGTTGATCAACCGCTATTCGGGCTGCGTGATCCCAGCTCCGGCGCGGCAGGGTCGCGTTCGGGTGAGGCGGTTGCCGAGCTGAACCGTCTGGGCGTAGAGGTGACCGATGTCAGCCTGTTCACCATGACCGCGCTGCTGGTGGAAACAGGCAATATTGCCGCTGCCTCTACGCAGTTCCAGGCGAACCTGAACCCGGCCACAGGACAGATTAACCAAGCCTTTGCCGATACAGTATTGGGCCGGACCGATGTTATTGCCAATGCCAGCGATCCGCTGTTCAACTTCTCAGTTGCAACGCCGATCAACAATCGCAGCGGAAATATCCATGGTTTCGAATTGCAGGGCCAATATTTCCTAGGCGAAACCGGCTTTGGTATTTCGGCTTCCTTGACCAAGGTGTTTGGCGATGTTGGTGTTGATGTAGGTGCGGATCCGACGGCGAACGTGTTCGCGCTTGTGGGTTTGAGCGATAGCTTCAATATCACTGGCATCTATGAAAAAGGTCCTTTGTCGGCCCGTGTCGCCTATAATTGGCGCGGTGAATTCCTTGCCGGCACCAACAGGGGCAGCAGCCGTAACCCGGTCTTTTTCGAACCATTTGGAACATTGGATGCAAGCTTGGGTTATAATTTGACCGATAATATTTCGCTGTCATTTGAAGCCATAAACATCCTGTCCGAACCGGTGCGCAGCTTTGGCCGTGATCCGTCCAACCTATGGTTTGCTCAGGAGCAACAGCCCCGCTATCTATTGGGTGCGCGCTATAAATTCTAAGCCTTTATAAGGCTTAAAAGAAAGACCGCTGCGCAGTTTGCAGCGGTCTTTTTTGCTTCACAGCGGGATGGGAGGAACCTATGCCATGGTGTAGGATATAAAGAGAGAATGAGCGTATTATGGCAAAAATCGCGCTGTTGAATAACGTTGAGCATCAAGATGTAAAGCTGAACCCTGCTTATGGCGCGGATCATGGCGGCGGGGTGAACCAGATGCTGATTTACCCGTCCGAATTTGAAGAGATACAGCGTGAATTTCCGATCTTGTTCCGAAAAGATGACGAAGGGCGTTTTTTCTCTGTCGCTCTTTTGGGTTTTGACCGAGATGAAAATCTGTTTTTGGCGCAGGATCAATGGGTCAGCCATTATATCCCGGCGATGAGCAAAACCGGCCCGTTTTCGATTGGGCTTGGCGAAGCGGCGGGCGGCCAGAGCGAACCGGCGATACTCATCGATATGGATGATGGGCGCATAGGCAGGGATAGCGGCTTACCTTTATTCCTGACGCATGGCGGCAACAGCCCCTATTTGAACCAGATAATGGCTGCTTTGCAGATAGTGTATCACGGCCCTGCCGAAAATGATGCAATGTTTGCGGTGCTACAGGAATTGCAATTGGTCGCGCCGTTGCAATTGCAGGTTCGCTTATCCGAAGATGACAGGATTGATTTTTCCGATGTCTTCGCGGTCAGCGCACAGCGTTTCGCGCAGATGCATGGCGCAGAGCTGGAGCGGCTGCACCGCGCCGGATTTTTGGGTGCGGCCTTGTGGATGCTGTCCTCGCTTGAAAATATAAACCGGCTTATCGCTTTGAAACAAACGAAAATGGGGGCATAAAGCGCCAATGGCGGAATGCATTACCCAGAACAAGACCAAGCAAGTAACCGGTTTGAAGGCCGCCGATATTTGTTTTTCGGATTGGCTGGAGGCGGGGCATCCGGTTATTTTCAAGGGCGCAGCAGATGATTGGCCGCTGCTGAAGGCAGGACAGCAATCAAGGCAAGACGCCGCCGCGTATCTCAAACATCATTATCACGGGCGGCCCATAACTGGTTTTGTCGGGGCAGCGGAGATTAAGGGGCGTTTTGGCTATAACGCCGACATGACAGGCCTGAATTTTTCGGCCTCGCGTTACCCTCTGGATGAATTCCTGGATCGGATATTGGCGTGCGCAGGTGATGAAGCGGCGCCATCCTATTATATCGGATCAACCGATGTCGATCATTTCCTCCCCGGCTTAAGGGACGAAAACGATCTGCCGCTGCGCGAAGAAATCTTTGCACAAAACCCGCCAATGGTCAGCATATGGATTGGCAACCGGACGACGGCGGCCGCGCATTTTGACTATAGCAATAATATCGCCTGTAATCTTGTCGGGCATCGGCGCTTCACCCTGTTCCCACCTGATCAGATCGCGCATCTTTACCCCGGTCCGTTGGAGCCGACACCGGCTGGACAAGTGGTTACCATGGTGGATTTTGCCGCACCCGATCTGGTGCGCTATCCCGATTTTGCAAAAGCAGCGGCGGCGGCACAGGTCGCCGATTTGGAACCGGGTGATATATTGCTCTACCCCGCGCTGTGGTGGCATCAGGTTGATGCGAAGGATGATTTTAATGTCATGATCAACTATTGGTGGAATAACAGCGCTGCCTATATCGATACGCCGATGAACACCCTGTTGCACGCGATTCTGAGCCTGCGCGACCGGCCGGAGCAGGAAAAGCGGGCGTGGAAAAACCTGTTTGATTATTATATCTTTGGAGATGGCGCCCGCGCGGCTGCCCATTTGCCGGACCATATTGCCGGACCTTTGGCCCCGATGACGGATATCTCGGCCCGGCGGCTTCGCGCCATGTTATTGTCAAAGCTGAACCGGTGACCGGGAAGAGTGCGCATGGATAGCCCGCCTGTGAAACGCGTAATTGTGGCGGGCGGCGGCACCGCAGGATGGATCGCTGCGACTGCATTGGTGCGGCATTTGGGCAAGATTATTGATGTAACCCTGATCGAATCCGATGATATTGGTACCGTTGGCGTAGGCGAGGCGACAATCCCTACATCGCGCACATTCCATAGCTTTTTGGGGCTGGATGAACGCGAATTCATGGCGGCGGCGCAGGCCAGCTTCAAATTGGGCATCCAATTTGAAAATTGGCAGCGTCCGGGTAAAGATTATTTCCACAGCTTTGGCCAGATCGGCAAATCCACATGGATGAGCGATTTCCACCATTTCTGGCTCTATGCGCGAAAACAGGGATCGGGCGGTGATCTGAGCGATTACTGTCTGGAATTGCAAGCCGCAAAAGCGGGCCGGTTTGAAACCGGAGTGCAAGGAAAGGCGGAGCTGAGCTATGCCTATCATCTCGATGCCATGCGCTACGCCCGCTATTTGCGTAGCGTCGCCGAACAAGAAGGTGCGGTTCGGATCGAAGGCAAGATTGAACAGGTGTTACAGCATGGCGAAACTGGCCATGTCACGGGATTAAAGCTGCAATCGGGCGAGCTTGTTGAAGGCGATTTGTTCATCGACTGCACCGGTTTCAGGGCGCTGTTGATCGAAGGGGCGTTGAATAGCGGCTTTGAAGATTGGAGCCATTATCTGCCCGCAAACAGTGCGGTGGCGGTTCAGACGCAGTCCAGTCGCGACCCTGTCCCCTATACACGCGCAATTGCCCATGAATCGGGCTGGCGCTGGCAAATTCCCTTGCAGCACCGCACCGGTAATGGCTTTGTCTATGCCAGCAGCTTTCTTGAGGACGACGCCGCCATCGCGCTTTTGACAAGGGCGGTTGAGGGCGAAATGATTACCGATCCGCGTATCATCCGTTTCACCACAGGAATGCGCAAAACAGCTTGGAATAAAAATGTCATCGCCATGGGTTTGTCGAGCGGTTTTGTCGAACCGTTGGAATCGACTAGTATCCATTTGTTCAAAACCGCGGTGACGCGGCTGATCCAGCTTTTTCCCTTTGGCGGGGTGACCAGCGCTTTGACCGACCGGTATAATCAGGTTTTTCGCGCGGAAATGGAAAGCGTTCGTGATTTTATCATCGCCCATTATCATGTCACGCAGCGAACGGAGGCGCTATGGGAGTATTGCCGGAATATGGCGATACCCGATAGCCTGATGCACCGGCTCAGCTTGTTTGAGCAGCAGGGCCATGCTTTTCAAGGCAGCGATGACTTGTTTCGGGTTGATAGCTGGGTGCAGGTGTTAATGGGTCAGGGTATTATGCCGCAAAACCATCATCCGGTCGCGGCGCTGATGCCGCCAGGGCGGCTGGAGGAGGCAATGATGAATGTGGGGCAAGGGATCAAGATGGCGGTTGGTCAAATGCCGGCCCATGGCGCATTCCTAAAACAATATGCCCCTGCGCCCTTGCCTTGAATAGAATGGCTATCCGCCGACCATTTCCAGTTTGACCCGCGCATGGCCGCTGCGCACCATGCCAATCTCCACTGCGGCGGCATGGGATATGTCGATAATCCGTCCCCGGGCAAAGGGGCCGCGGTCATTGACGCGGACCACAACATCGCGGCCATTTGACAGATTGGTTACGCGCACCTGCGCACCAAAGGGCAGGGTGCGATGCGCGGCGGTAAATCCTGTTGGATCGAAACGTTCGCCATTGGCTGTCCGGTTTCCCGCCAGTTCCTTGCCATAATAGCTGGCCATGCCGCTACCCAGATCACCGCCATCTGACTGCGCCAGCAATGGCATAGCGCCCATCAGCAGCGCAGTGGCCACAAAAGCTGTCATGATTTTCATATTGATCCTCACCCCGGATTCTTATTTGAAATTATGTATGCAGCCGTTGGCACCGTCCGCCAATAAAGGCTGCGACATGATGGCTGACATTTGCGGCGGGGTGAGTGATTTTCAGGCCGCGGCCACGATCACGCACAAAAAACCCCGGAAAAGCATGGCTTTACCGAGGTTTTGGTGTAAATATTTGAAGATTCTATAAAATTTCGAACAATCCGGCCGCGCCCATACCGCCGCCGACGCACATGGTGACAACCGCATATTTGGCGCCGCGGCGTTTGCCTTCGATCAGCGCATGGCCGGTGCACCGCGCCCCCGTCATGCCATAAGGATGGCCGATTGAGATCGAGCCGCCATTGACGTTGAGCAGCTCGTCGGGAATGCCCAGTTTATCGCGGCAATAAATGACCTGCACGGCAAAAGCTTCGTTCAGTTCCCAAAGGCCGATATCATCCATTTTCAGGTTGAAGCGTTCAAGCAACTTGGGGATGGCGAAAACCGGGCCAATGCCCATTTCATCGGGTTCGGTCCCGGCCACCGCCATACCAACATAGCGGCCAAGCGGGGTGAGCCCTTTTTTCTCCGCCAGCTTGCTTTCCATAACGATACAGGCCGAGGAACCATCGGACAGTTGGCTGGCATTGCCCGCCGTGATCGTCATATCCGGACCCATGACAGGCTGGAGTGATTGCAGACCTTCCAATGTGGTTTCGGGACGGTTGCCCTCGTCCTTGGCTATGGTCACTTCCTGCTGGCTGACCTCTTTGGTTTCCTTGTTCATCACATTCATCATCGTGGTGACAGGAACAATCTCTGCATCAAACAGGCCGGCGGCCTGTGCGGCGGCGGTGCGCTGCTGCGATTGCAGCGAATAAGGATCGGTTTGATCGCGGCCGATATTATAGCGTTTAGCAACCGTTTCGGCGGTTTGCAGCATCGGCATATAAATGGCATTATGCATGGCGATCAATTCGCGGTCGGGGGCGACGCGCATCTCGGCGGTTTGCACCAGGCTGATCGATTCCTGACCACCAGCGGCGACAACATCCATGCGGTCGTGCACGACTTGCTTGGATGCGGTGGCAATTGCCATCAGGCCAGAGGAGCATTGCCGGTCCAGTGTCATGCCCGATGTGGTAATGGGAAGGCCCGCCCGGAGTGCGACCTGACGCGCCAGATTACCTGCCTGCGTGCCTTGTTGCAGTGCGCTGCCCCAGATACAGTCATCCACCTCACCGCCTTCGATACCGGCGCGTTCAACAGCGGCGGCGAGCGAATAGCTACCCAAAGTGGGGCCGGATGTGGCGTTGAACCCGCCGCGATAAGCTTTGCCGATTGCGGTGCGGGCGGTGGATATGATGACGGCGTCACGCATGATAATAATCCTTATATAATGCACCCTTGGGGGACGGGAGCTGATGAAGAGGGGTGCCCGGTATCCGGGCTGTTATTTATACGAAAATCTGGCTGATCCATTCGGCGATCAGAGCGGGTTTATCCTCGCCTTCAATTTCAACGGTGAATTCCAGCGTCTGTTGCCACTGGCCGGGGCGTTTTTCAGCCATTTCAAGCAGTTTGAAATGGCCGCGCACTTTTTTGCCCGAACGGACAGGAGCCAGAAAACGGGTTTTGTTGCCGCCATAATTGACGCCCATTTTCGCGCCTTCGATACGCGGCATTGCCGATTTGGCGGTCATTACGGGGAAAAGTGAAAGCGTCAGAAAACCGTGCGCGATGGTCCCGCCAAAGGGGGTCATTTTCGCCATTTCTTCGTTGATGTGGATGAATTGATGATCACCGGTGGCATCGGCAAATTTGTTGATCATTTCCTGATCGACCAAAATCCATTCCGATGTTCCGATCGTTTCGCCAACCTTTTGAGCAAGATCATTGGGGCTGATTGTAGACATAACGTTCTCCCGATTCTATTATCGGTAAACATTGCCTTGCCCTTAACGTAAAGGCAAGGCTTTGGGCCCAGAATTCTGCTATTTTTGCGGGTTACGCTACGTTTTTGGGGTGGCCCGGCATAGGGCATGATCATCTCTCCATCGGGTGCGGCGGTAAAGGTGGTCTGAGTGGGATAGGCAAATTCCAATCCTTCCTTGGCAAAGGCTTCGATAATGGCGATGCCGATACGGTGCCGCCCGGCAAAAATTTCTTCAAAATCGGATGACAATATATCGAACAATAATTCGAAGTCGATCGAGCTGTCACCAAAACCGGTAAAGCCCGCGCGAACGAAAATGCCGCCTTCGCCCTCAACAATTTTTGCAGCAAAGCCGGGATGGCCCGCGCCTTTTCGGGCGGTGTTTGGTAAATGACACCCAGGGGATATTTGGTGCGGCGATAATTGGTTTGGGTGAAATTGGTAATTTCCATTTCCAACAATTTGGCGTTCGATATGATCAACTGCTCTCCTGTTACCGAACGCAGCCGGGTGCTTTTCATCCCGATTTTTTCAACCGTGGCGATATATGTGCCAAATTGCACAACCTCGCCATTTTTGAACGGCTTGTCCAAAATGATCGCAATGGCGGCAAACAGATCGGAAAATATTCCCTGCGCCGCAAGCCCAATGGCAATACCACCAACACCCAGACCGGCGATCAATCCGGTGACATTGACGCCCAGATTGTCGAGGATCAATATCGCGGCAATGGCAAATAAAGCAAAACTGACCAGCAAACGGATCAGCACCATGGCATTCGATAGGGTTTCATCTTCCCCATTGCCTTCGCTCACCCGTCGCTCTAGCAAGCCAAGGATAATTTCGCGCAGCCATATTGCCACCTGCACCACCGCCGATATGGTAAATAATATCACGATAACACGGGCGATTGGGCCCGGTGTTCGGGCCATTTCATTGACCAGTTCCGCTGCGACCATCGTGCGGAAAAATCGGCTTGTTTTGCCAAATGTGCGAAGCGCAATCGTTTTAAGCGTGAAACGGTCCTCTGCCTTTTCGGCCAGACTTGCCGCCTTGCGCCGCAAATAGCTGAGCAGGATATAGATAATGCCGCCAAATATTGCGGCAACCATCAATTCAAACCAATATGCCTGAACCCAACCGGCCGCAATGTTGCTATAATTTTCCAGCCGCGCCGAAATTTCGAGCAAAGGATTTGCCTGAACATTTTTTGCGGGCTGCGCGGCGGTGATCATAAAGGCTATAGTCATATAGCCTTGTGTTAAGGTGATATTGGCGCAGTTTCAACGCCCATTTTCAGGCCTACCACCTTCGGATATTCATCCTAAATCATGGCCGCATCCGACGTTTTGATCCGACGTTGTTTAATCGGTTGCCATGCTGCCTCTTTGCGCCGCCGTGCCAAATAGGTGTCCAGCCCGATTTGCAGCCCGACAAGCATATAGACAAAGGGTTGAAACGCGATGCCAACAAATAAGGAACCGACCAGATAGATGATCTGCGCATTTTGCAGCGCGGTGGCAAGTGGTGCAACCCAGGCCTCGTCCATGCGTGGCCGTTTTCTGTATAAACGGTTGAGCACCTCCATACGCCACACGCCGCCAATATGAATGATCAGCCATATGATAAGGCCGGGATAACCCTGCTCCCCCAACATTTCGAAATAGCTGCTGTGAAATGCGCGGCTTTCATCGACCACTTGTTTGGTGCCGCTTTCCGGCGGGTAGGTACCGCGCGGGGCACCGGGATCTTGTTTATTTTCGATGTCATAAACAATTTTATTCTGGCGGTAGCTGTTAAACCCGCCGCCCATCGGGTGGTCCTTGGCAAATTCCCAAGTCCATTTCCACACCGCAATCCGCGTAAAAGCGGATTCGTCCTGCTTGTAATTTTTGATCGTATCGGCCCGTTCGGTAAAACTTTGCGGTAAAAGCGGAATGGCGGCAAGACCAAGCAGCGCGATGCCGCCCAGATAGAGCAGCCGGTAGCGTACATAGCGCAGCAACAATATCCCCAAAACGGCGATACAGATAATACCGGTGCGCGCCTGCGTGCCGACCGGGATCAACAAGCAAGCGAAGATGAGCGCCGCGGCATAAATCCGCACCCGCCAATCAGGCGGAAAGACGGTGCCATGTTTCGAAAGCCACAGGATGAGCGGGATAATAGATATAGCGACACAGCTGATAATGCTGCCTTCAAACAAGCCGCTATTATCGTCAATTAACAGGACAAGCAGTCCATATCCCCCGCCGCCTGCCATGGTTTTGATACCGCCCGTCACAATCAGCGCCGATGCACATAGCACCATGGTCAGGATCAACGCCTCAATCCGGGTTTTCGTGGTTAGCATCAAAGGTAGGAAAGCGGCAAAGACCAATGCTTTCCAGACCCAGTCCCATTTCTCCCATACCGCCACCGGTTCCACCGCCACTGTTGTCGTATAACCGCAATAGATGAGCAGAAAGACGAGCAGCCCCCAGCGCGGCGATACGCGGACATTTTTCTTGTCATCGCTAACCAGAAAGCCAAGCACCGCAAGCGCAAACACGATCAGCGACAGGGGGATGGAATTGAGCAGGAAATAGCTCAGCCGCTGCGGTGAGCAAATGTCGATATAGGCGTATATCAGCGTGAAGATAAACGGCCGGTTGAAAGCCAGCAACAATATTGCCCCCACATAAGCCACAAAAATCAGGTCACGCATGGTCAGCATCCCCCTGATCCTTCTCCCTATTACCCGGTCTGCGGCGGAAAGGATTTTGCGGTTTGTGTCGGTTCAGTTTGCTGTTTTTCAAACGGCCATGGGCAAAGCCTTCGGGTTGCTTATCGGGCATGGGCGGGTCTTCTGCATCAACATCATCGCGCTGGATTAAAATCCAGAATGCAATCAGCAGCAAGCCGTGGCTGAGTAATATCGATAGATTGTCGATCATGATACGCGGCTGCAAACCCCAAAAATAGGCCCGAAAAATATCGGCTTCATTGCCCCTTAAACAGATTGGGTTGACGTCCCGTTAATCCTTTTATGGCAATTGGGTGCCCGTTATGCCGCGTATTTTGCACATATTGGACCATAGTTTGCCGCTGCACAGCGGTTACACATTCCGCACCCGCGCCATTATGAAAGCGCAGGCGGGTGCAGGGTGGGATGTCGCCGGAATCACCAGCGTGCGGCACTATCAACATGGAGAAGCGCGCGGAGAAAGAAGCGATTTGGTTGAAGGGCTGACCTTCCACCGCTGCACCGCCGATATAAAAGGCCCTACTCCTTTGCGCGAATGGCGGGAAGTCTCTGCGCTGACCGATGCGATCTGTGACCTTTATCGCCGCTGGCCCTTTGACCTGCTTCATGCACATTCGCCCGCGCTTAATGGATTGGCGGCGGCATGGGCAGCACAGAAACTGGGCTTGCCGCTGGTTTACGAGATCCGAGCCTTTTGGGAGGATGCCGCTGTTGGCAATGGCACCGGCCATGAAGGGTCGGCAAAATACCGATTGACCCGCGCTCTTGAAAACCATGTTGTCGCCAAAGCGGATGCGATTGCCGTCATCTGTGAGGGGCTTCGTAGTGATTTGATCGCACGCGGCGTTGCGCCGGACAAAATCACTGTTTCGCCCAATGGCGTCGATATGGAATTGTTCGGCAATCCCGGCCTGCGCGATTCGGATTTGGCGGCGCAGCTGGGGCTGAAAGCTTGTGATGTCATTGGCTATATTGGCAGCTTCTATGATTATGAAGGGCTGGATGATCTGATCTCAGCCATGGCATATATGCAAGGCAGCGCAAAGGATACGCATCTGTTGCTCGTAGGCGGCGGGCCTATGGAAGCGCAGCTGCGCACGCAGGCCGCGGCCTCACCCGCTGCGCAGAAAATCCATTTTGTGGGCCGCGTTCCACATGATCAAGTGGAACGCTATTACAGCCTTGTCGACATATTGGCTTATCCACGCAAATCGATGCGGCTTACCGATCTTGTCACGCCGCTCAAGCCCTTGGAGGCCATGGCACAGGGACGGTTGGTGGCGGCTTCCAATGTTGGCGGACACCGCGAATTAATAGCCGACGGCGTGACCGGAAGCCTGTTTCCGGCGGATGATCCAATCGGCATTGCTCAGTCGTTGGAATCATTATTGGCGGGACGGGATATGTGGGACGAACGCCGTGCCAAGGCACGTGAATTTGTTGCTAAAGAACGAAATTGGCAGGAAAATATTCATCGTTACGATCCTGTTTACCATTTACTGCTAGGTCAGGGGAGAATGTCCAAAGCCGCCTGATGATCAGGCTAGACCGGAGCAAGAAGTTATGGGTATACCGCGCCCGCAAAATAATCAGATGAAAGCGATTGCCATGGCAATCGGCGGCAGTGTGATTGCCGCCGCAGGGACAATGTTCATTCCGGTATCCATATTGGAAACGATCACCGGAGCGACCGGCTTGACCGAAATTTTCCCCGCAACCGCTGCCCCGCTTGGCGATACGGCCCGTGCTTTAATTGCTTTTGGGGCCGGCGTTATTGCCTTGTTCATCCTGCTCGCGCTGGTTCTGCGCCCCAAAGAAGCACAAGAAGTTTGGCATCAAAAACGGGACCATAGCGTGGCTGAGGCAAACAATATAGCACCCAAAGCGTCGTTGATGGACCGCATAGCCGGTTTTGCCATACCCAAAATGCCATGGCAGCGCGGTGAGGATGATATTTTTGATCTCACCGATCTGCCTAAACTGCGCGAACAGGACAGTCATCCCGATGCACCGGTGCGCAAGCCAATATCTGCGCTGACCGATCTTGCCGGTGCCGATTTGATCGGCGACAAGGCCCAGAAACCGGTTGCGCCCACCGCAGAGGTTGGGACTGGCCCAGAAGAATATTTTATACCCGAAACGGCTGAAGCGGCAGATTGTGTATCGGAAACGATAGATGCAGACCCGGCCCCCGCTCCAGACCTGGTCCCCGCTCCAGACCCGGCCCCCGCACCCAAACAAACCGCGTCGCTGGCCGAAATGGTCGCACAAATGGAAGCCGCGGTTGCCGAACGGAAAAAGCAGTTGGTAGAGTTGGAAAAAGTCGCATCGCAAATGATCGCTTCACAAGGCGCGGTGCAAGGGGCGGCGCAAGGGGCGGTGCAAGCGGAAGCCCCAGCCGCGATCGGAGCCAGTATCCCAGCCGGAATCCATTCCGAAACGGCCCCGTTACCGGTGCCATCCCCAGCACAGGAGATATTGGAACCCAAGGTCATGAGCCGCCCACCATTGGAGGCAGTGCCAACGCCGCCTCAATCCTCTGCTGAAACAGCGGCCGAAGCGGAAATGGACGAAGCGTTAAACGCGGCGCTGGAAACCTTGAAACGGATGAATAACCGCTGATAGGAAAATTCCTTCTGAGAACTGGCCATTCTAATCGGCGATCAGCAGCAACGTGACGGCCATGCTGATATGGGTGTCATGATCGCTTCTGTCTTCCACGCCTATGTCCGCGACAAAATGCCTATCGAGTGCAAAATCATGATCTGTCAAAATATCGGATAATCCGTCCGCGCAGGCTTTTCGCCCGCTTCCTTTCAATATCATGTCATAACGCAACTGGTAACCATGGAAAGTGGCGCTGCACCAATCGCGGCTTTTGCAATTTGTGATACAGGCTGGTTTAAGGATTTCAACTAACTGTGATTGCAGTGAAATTTTATCAGAATCAACCTTCATGCACCCATTCCCTGACGATAACCTTCCATAAAGCTGCGCAGCTTTATCACCATATTGTTTCGCAGTTCGCGGCCCATGCGAATGTCGAGCACTAACCGGGGGTCTTGCGCGGCCAGACGGCCAAATTTGGTGGCGGGCATATCCTGTTCGATCAGGAATTTTTCGATTTCACGGTTGATGTACATTTCGTCTCCTTTTCTTGCAACCGGATCCGCCACGCTCCAGCCGGAGCGAATCATGTGGAACAAATTATGAACAAAATGATAGGTGAAATCCTACTTGTCTAGGAAAATTCCTATGATATAGCGGCGAAATGGAAAAAGATAATCCCAGAGCGGTTTTGGACCGGTTGATCGGCGATAATGGCGATGATTATGCCGGCCTGTCCAAATTGATCGGCAAAAATGCCGCCTATATCCAACAATATATCAAACGCGGTTCGCCCCGGTTTTTGGGCGAACGGGAACGGGGTATATTGGCGCGTTATTATGGGGTAGATGAAAAAATATTGGGCGCTCCTGTGGATAAAGCCCGGCTGCTGGGCGGACTGCGGCTGATGCCAAAGCTGGATATTGGGGCGTCGGCAGGGGCCGGGGCGCTGACCGACGAAGAATGGATTGCAGGCCAGATTGGCTTTGATGAAAAATGGTTGAAGAAAATGGCGGGGGACATATCGATGCTCTCGCTGATCCGGGTGCAAGGGGATAGTATGGCGCCGACGCTGCTCGACGGCGATGACATCATGGTGGACCGCGGCGCGGCGCAGCGGCCATTGCGCGACGGCGTCCATGTCATCCGTATGGATGATGTGTTGATGGTCAAGCGGCTGGCCAAGGGGCCGGCGGGGCATTTATCGGTGCTTTCTGACAATAGCGCCTATCCCGACTGGCCCGATGTCGCGGGCGGGGATGTGGCGATTATCGGCCGGGTTGTATGGACGGGCAGGCGGCTATAACCACTGGGAAAGTCTTGCTATCGCTGCTTATTCACGCCAGATAGACGCTTATGACAAATATCAGTTCGAAAATCGGTGCGGCCCAGCCGCCGCTGAAAGCCGCGATCATTCCGGTTACGCCGCTTCAGCAGAATTGCTCTCTCATTTGGTGCACAGCGACCAACAAGGCCGCTTTGGTCGATCCCGGCGGGGATTTGCCCAAGGTGAAATCGGCGCTGGCGCAAACAGGGGTGGAGCTTGAAAAAATCTTGATAACACATGGCCATATTGATCATTGCGGAGAGGCAGGAAAATTGGCGAAGGAATTGGGCGTGCCAATCGAAGGTCCGCAGGAGGAAGACCGTTTCTGGATCGCGCAGCTCGCCGAAGATGGCCGCAAATATGGCGTGAACGGAGAAATATTTGAACCGGACCGCTGGCTGGAGGATGGCGACAGCGTCACTGTCGGCAACCTGACCTTGGATGTCATCCATTGTCCCGGCCATACGCCCGGCCATGTCATTTTTTATCACAGTCCGTCAAAGCTGGCGATTGTCGGTGATGTGCTGTTTCAAGGGTCCATAGGTCGCACCGATTTTCCGCGCGGAAATTATCAGGATTTGATTGATGCGATCACCCTGAAATTATGGCCGCTGGGCGATGATGTTACTTTCATTCCCGGCCATGGTCCGGCGAGTCAGTTTGGCCATGAACGGCGTACCAACGCTTTTGTCGCTGATGATGTTCTGGCTGCGCGGCAATAGCGGCTAACCAAGTTTGCGCGGTTCGCCGCCCGGCGGAAACGTTTCACATTGCCGCGATATAGTTATTCACCCATCATTCAGGCCCGCACCACCCATTATAGCCGATGATTTTGGCAGGGATTGAAAAGCGGGCGAACCGCTTTGGCATGGTGGCTGCATGGTTGGCTGCATGGGTTGCGGCTTTGCTAGCCCTTGCGCTCGCAATAAACGGTCCCGCACAGGCACAGAACGCGCAGGCACAAGAAGCTGGGGCACAAGAAGCGGGGGCGGAGACGAAGCGGGATGTGGTCGATAGTCCGCCTGAGCTGCGCGATTTCAAACTGGAGCCTGAACGCACCAATCGCCCCGTTTTGCAGCCGCAACGCCCACCATCACCGCAAACGCAGACGCCGCCGCAACGCGCTCCTTTAATCCTGCCGGAACCGGAGCAGCGCCCGCCCGCTGCCCGGCTTCAACCTGCTCCGCCGCCTCGTGAGCGCACCGTGCCTGCTGCAAGACCCGTTAAAGAACAATCAGCGGGCAATAGCACTGCCCCTGCGCAGCCCCTTGCAAGACAGGAAACTGCCCCTGATGCTCCGCCGGTTGCCGCAATATCGGATGACACCGCCGAAGCCGGATCGGCAGCTATGCCTTCTGAAATCGCCGATGCGGCGCAAAAAGGGTAGAGGCGGCGCAGGGCAGCCTTGCGTTATGGCAGGTCATTGCCGCAATTTGCCTTGCGCTCCTTTTGGCCGCCATCGCCGCGCTATGGCTGCGGCGGCGTGATTCGGCGGCAAAGCAAGATGATTGGTCCGCCGAACCGCTTGTGCCTGTATCCGGACCTGCGGACTCTATGGGCCTGCGCAAACGGAGAATCGAACCGTCGGCGCCGGACCCGATTGTTCCTCTATCACCGCAGCCCGCCCTGCAAATGCCGGATTTCCTGACCGAAGATAGCAAGCCGGATGCGCGTGATCAGCGCCCTGAAAAAGCGATAGTGGAAGCAGAATTCACGCCGATAAAAGCCACGATCAGTCTGGCCAATCTCACTATAAAGGGGGCGCTGAATCTTGCCAATAAGGGCAGCGTCGCGGCGCAGGATATAGCGGTGCGAACATCAATCATTTCGGCTAGTGAGAATGTGGATCAGGCCATTTCCGCCTTTCATAGCGGCGGCGTTCCGCCCGCCAACCATATCGGCGATGCAGGTTCAGGGGAGGTTATCAAAATGGAGATTGACCTTATCATTCCTTTACATGAGCTGAAAACCTATGCGCTGCGAGAGCAGAAATTATTCGTGCCGATTGTGCTTGTGAATATTGGCTATGGCCTGCAATCCGCGCGGCAGGAGCTGTTCCTATCCTGTCTGATCGGGCGGGAGTTGATTCCGCCTAGGCCGAAAATGGCACCTTTCCGGCTTGATCTTGGCCCGCGTAGCATTACGCCTTTGGGGCAAAGGCCATTATCCACTCCGTTACCGGCGTAGAAGATGGATCGGATTCCCCCTCGACTGCGCCGATAAAGAGGCTATCTTATCCGGCCAATCAGAATCAGAAGCGGGTAGGCGATCATATGGAATTATTGGTAAGCACCGAATGGTTGTCCAAGGAAATTGGCGCGTCGGACCTGCGCGTTGTGGATGCCAATAAATTTCTACCCGGCAGTGACCGGGACGCACGGGCGGAATATGAATCCGGACATATCCCCACGGCAATATTCATGGATCTGGCGGAATTGGTTGACGATAAAAGCCCGGTTGAAAACACCCTGCCGCCACCAGAAAAATTTGCCAGCCGGATGCAATCACTGGGTCTGGGTGATGGCAGCCGGATTGTGCTATATGATGACAGCCCGCTCAAAAGTGCAGCGCGGGCGTGGTTCATGCTGACCATGTTTGGGGCGCATGATGTGGCGATATTGGACGGCGGCCTTGCCAAATGGAAAGCCGAAGGCCGCGATCTGGAAAGCGGAAAACCGGCGCTGCGTCACCGGCATTTCACCGTCTGGGCGGACAATAGCAATGTGCGAAGCAAAGCCGATATACTCGCCAATTTGGACAGCAAGGCCGAACAAATAGTCGATGCAAGGCCCGCAGCGCGTTTCGCAGGAGAAGAGGCGGAGCCGCGCGAAGGCATGGCGTGCGGCCATATTCCAGGCAGCCGCAACCTGCCGCATGGACAATTGTTCAACGCCGATGGCACATGGAAACAAGGCGATGACCTGCTGGCGGTGTTCAAAGCCGCAGGTGTCGATCTGGACCGTCCGATGGTAAGCAGCTGTGGTTCGGGGATGACGGCTTCAGTGGTGTTGTTTGCCGCGCGGCTGACGGGGAAAAAGGATGTTGCCCTATATGATGGCAGCTGGGCCGAATGGGGCATGGCGGATGATACGCCCAAGGAACAAGGCCCAGCGGTTTGAGCAAAGATAACAAAGCGCCCCAAAAGCCAGACACGCAAATCATTACCGGCGGCCGCAGCAAAGCCATGACGGGACCGGTTGTTAACCCGCCGCTCTGGCGAGCAAGCACGCATCTTTATGACAATGTTGCCCATTTGGAGGCAGCGAAAAGCGGCAGCGCGGATGCACGGTCATTTTTCTATGGACGGCGCGGCGGACCAACCAGTGGGCACTCGCCGATGCGCTTACCGAAATGGAGCCGGGCGCAGCAGGAACCATGCTCTACCCATCGGGCGTTGCGGCGATCAGCTGCGCTCTGCTGGCGGTGCTGAAACCCGGCGATGTGCTGCTCATGACCGACAGTGCCTATGATCCCAGCCGAAGCTTTGCGGACGGTTTTCTGAAGCGTTTTGGTATAGAAACCCGCTATTTTGACCCAATGATCGGCGGCGATATTGCGTCGCAATTTTGCGCTCGCACCAAGGCGATATTATTGGAAAGCCCCGGCAGCTTGACATTCGAAGTGCAGGATATTCCCGCAATATGCGCGTCAGCAAAGGCGCAGGGGATATGCACGCTGCTCGATAATACATGGGCCACGCCCTATTTTTTCACCGCAATTGAAAAAGGCGTCGATATTACAATCCTGGCGGCAACAAAATATATTGTCGGGCATAGCGATGTTATGGCGGGCAGCGTCAGCGCCAATGCGAAATATTGGAACATGGTGGCCGCCGCCGCCCGCGCCATGGGACAAATTCTGTCCCCTGACGATGCCTATCTCGCCGCCCGCGGCCTGCGCACCATGGCGGTGCGGCTGCGCCAGCATGAGGCATCGGCACTGAAAATTGCGCATTGGTTGCAAGGACGAAGCGAGGTGGTGCGTGTGCTGCACCCCGGCTTACCCGATTGTCCCGGGCATAGCATTTGGCAGCGTGATTTTACCGGATCATCGGGTCTATTTTCCTTTGTCATTGACGGCAGCAAGGCGAAAGCGGCGGCGTTGATCGACGCGCTAACGCTTTTTGGCATAGGGTATAGCTGGGGCGGGTTTGAAAGCCTCGCTCTGCCCGTTCATCCCGAAAAATTCCGCAGCGCTGTGCCATGGACAGGCGGCGATGCTATCATCCGCCTGCAAATTGGGCTGGAGGATACAGATGACCTGATCGCCGATTTGGCAAATGGGTTTGAAGCGGCTAGCAAGGTGACATGACGACAAGCCCGATAACCAGCCCGCCCAAAGAAGCCATAGAGCCGATCACCCTATCCATGTTCGAACAATTGGCGGCGCGGCTTCCTGAACAAATTGATTTTGTGGAACTCGGTATTGCGGCAACGTTGATCGCCGTCACCATCATCATCGGACAGATTGCTGCTCATGTCACCAGCCGCAAAATCGCGCCCTATATGGACGGGGAAGGCGGTGATGATATTCCGCTTAAATTCCAACCTTTGGTAAAGGCCGGCGTTCCGGTGCTGCGCTACGGCATTTCCGCGCTTTTATTCTGGATTGCACGCAATAGTTGGCAATGGACATTTTTGCCGGAAATAGTGCTCAGCTTTGCGTTGGCGCTGGCGGCGGGGATGGCTGTGCATAGACTGCTGCGCTCACTCAGCCTTAGCTTCTGGATGGCCATTGCGGCCTCTTCGGCGATTTTTGCTTTCATCTTTTCAGGCAGCGTCGGCGGCATGACGTCGGTTAGCTCGATGCTTGACGGTATCGCCTTTCAAATCGGCAGAAACCGGTTGTCGCTATTGATGCTGGTTACCGCATTATTGGTGGCCATATTCCTTATCGCGCTGGTGCGACTGGGCAACAGGGCGGCGAAATTGCTGCTCGGCCGGAATAAATCGCTTGATGACGGGCAGCGGCTTTTGGGCGAAAAACTGGCTATGGTTGCCTTGGTTGTCGCTGCCTTTTTCATCGGCATCGATATGCTGGGCATCGATCTGACAGCGCTGGCGGTCTTTTCGGGTGCGATTGGTTTGGCCATTGGTTTTGGCCTGCAAAAACAGTTGGCAATCTGATCGCGGGTATCATCCTTTTATGGGACCGGTCGATAAAGCCCGGCGATGTGATCGTGGTCGGTGACAGTTTTGGCTGGGTCAATAAAATTGGCATACGCGCGGTTTCCGTTCTAACCCGCGATGGCAAGGAACATTTGATCCCCAATGAAAATCTGATGACCAATGAAGTGGAGAATTGGTCCTATTCCTCCAAAAATGTTCGTGTCAAAATTCCGGTGGGGGTTGCCTATTCCTCCGACATGAAGCTGGTCGAAGAGCTGCTGATCAAAGCGGCCCAAGATTGCCCGCGCGTGCTGAAACGTCCCGCGCCTATGGTTTGGATGACCGGCTTTGGCGAAAACAGCGTGGATTTTGAGATACAGGCATGGATCAGGGATCCCGAAGAGGGCGTCGGCAATGTGCAATCGGCCGTTCTTAAAAAAGTCTGGTGGCTGTTTAAGGACCATGACATCGAAATCCCCTTCCCGCAGCGTGATATCAATTTTCGCAATCTGCCGCCGGGCTATAAGGAGGAAGAGGCGGGCAGGACCAAAGCTGCTCCCCCTGAAGCAAAGGCGAAGGGCAGCAAGGAACGCGGCAAGGAATAAGCCGAACAGCTTTGAACCTTAATGGCTTGCCGCAATAAGCCGCTTCGTCGCTTCGGAGCGCGGTGATATGAATAGCTCTTCACGCTCCGCCATTTCGGCAATACGGCCCTCTTCCATTACCGCAATCCGGTGCGCGGCGCGGCGGGCTAACGCCAGATCATGGGTGATGAAGAGCAAAGAAAGGCCGCGTTTTTTCTGTAAAGAGGCGAATAATTCCATAACCCCGCCGGCCACCAGCGGATCGAGCGCAGATGTCGCCTCATCAAGCAACAATATCGCAGGGTCCACCGATAGTGCGCGGGCGATTGCAACCCGCTGCGCCTGTCCGCCCGACAGCGCAGCGGGTTTGTGCAATGCCATTTCTGGCGGCAGGCCTACCTCTGCCAACAACGCCGCCACGCGCGCCGTCCGGTCTGTATCGGGGCATAGCCAGCGCATCGGTTCGGCGATGATTTCCGCCACGCTCCAGCGGGGATCAAGGCTGGCAAGCGGATCCTGAAACACTGGTTGAATCATGCGGCGGTGCGACTGTGTCCTGCGGCCTTGCGGGGCAGCTTTTCCCCGGCACAGAATATCTGTCCCGACTGCATCGGTCCAAGGCCCGCAATCGCCCGGCCCAGCGTCGATTTGCCCGATCCCGATCCACCGACAATTGCCAATGTTTCGCCAACGCAAAGCTGCAAGCTGGCATCCGCTACTGCCTGAATAGAACCGCTGCGCCAGCCCGGTTTTGGGAAACGAACGTTTATGCCTTGCACTTCGAGCAACATTTCCCCCGGACGTGTCAAGGGCGGAACAGGATCATCCATGCGCGGGGTTGCCGCCATTAAACGCCGTCCATAGACGCTGCCCGGCCGCCGCGCCAGTTGCGCCGCATCGCCCGCCTCCTCTACCCTGCCGCCGCGCAGCAGCAGCAACCGGTCCGCATAGCGTTCAATCCCGGCCAGATCATGACTGACCAGCAACATGGCCATGCCCCGCTGCCTGCACAGGCCGGTTAATAATTGCATGATTTCATGGCGCAACGCGGCATCAAGGGCGCTAACGGGTTCATCGGCTACAAGCAGCTTTGGCCCATGGGCAATGGCGGCGGCAATGAGCACCCTTTGCCTTTCCCCGCCCGACAGGCGGTGAGGAAATTGCAGCAACCTTTCCTGCGCCCGTGACAGTCCGGCCTGTTCCAGCATCGCGGCCATTTCCGCCCGGGACGGTTTTGGCCCGCCCGCTTGCATCGCCGCTTCGGATAGATGTGCGGCGACCGTGCGGTGCGGGGTCAGCGCGGTCAGCGGCTGTTGAAAGACAAAGCCCAGATCGCGTGCCCGAATTTTGCGCAAGTCCGCCTCCGCCATGCCGACCAGCTGCTTTCCGGCAAAGAGCGCCGAACCCGATGGACAAGCGGCGCTGAGGCCAAAGGGGGTCATTGCGGTCATGCTTTTGCCCGCCCCCGATTCCCCCGCGAGCGCAACGATTTCGCCCGGACCAATCTCAAAATCGACAGCGCGCACCAACGGCTTCCCGCCAAGATCGGCGCAAAGCCCGCGCACGGAATATAGGGCGCTCACCGGCCCGCTGCTCCGGCCATATGATCGCGGTATTTTTCCCCGGCCAGCGTCAGGCAGATGATAATCGCCGCCAACATTATCCCGGGCAGCAGCAGCGCGGCGGGGTGCATATCCATATCATCCGCGCCTTCGTTCACCAAAATGCCAAGCGAGGTCAGCGGCTCCTGCACGCCAAGGCCGAGGAAGGAAAGGAAGCTTTCCACCATGACCACTTGCGGTATGGTGAGCATCAGATAAGCGGCGGCAACGCCTGCGACATTGGGCAAAATATGCCGGATAAGCGTCGCCCGTCCCGGCGATCCTGCCGCCTCAGCCGCAAGGATGAAGGACCGGTTTTTCAGCGCCATCACCTGCCCGCGCACCACTCGCGCCATGGTCAGCCATTCGACCGCACCAATGCCTAGAAAGACAAGGAATATGGACCGGCCAAAAACCACCATCAGCAATATCACCACAAACATAAAGGGCAGGGCATAGAGTGCATCGACAATCCGCATCATCACTTCATCGGTACGTCCGCCATCCATCCGGCCATCGCGCCCCAAATGGTGCCTATAACAAGCGCCACCACAGCAGCGGCTAGCGCGACAGACAGGGTTGTGCGCGTTCCCACCAACATCCGCGCCAGCCGGTCACGGCCCAGATCATCGGTGCCAAGGAAATGGCCGTGGGAAAATAACGGCGCCCGCACCGCGTCCCAATCAATCGCAGAATGGCTCCATGGCAGCAGCGGCGGCAGGATAAATGCCGCAAGCGCAATAAACCCGGCAATGATGAGGGGTATACGCATCAGCAGCCGCACCTATTATAAATGCTATGGCCCATAGCTTTACGCCTCCCGCATTCGGGGGTCGAGCCAGCCATAGATCAGATCGGCAAACAGGTTGAACAATAGGATCAGTCCGGCATAAAGCGTCACCACGCCCAAAACCAAAGGATAATCCCGGTTCAGCGCCCCTTGGACAAAATAGCGTCCTAGCCCCGGCAGGCCGAATATGGTTTCAATCACTACGGCACCCGTCAGCAATCCTGCCGCCGCTGGACCCAAATAGCTCGCCACCGGCACCAGCGCGGGACGCAGGGCATGACGGCGCAAAAGGGTCAAAGGCGCAAGCCCCCTTGCTCTGGCGGCGCGGATATGATCCTGCCCCAATATTTCGGCCAGCCCCGCCCGTGCAAGCTTTGCGATGGCGCCTGCGACCGGCAAGGCAAGCGCTGTTACCGGTAGCACCAGCCAGCCATAGCCCGCACCCTGCCCTGATACGGGGAACCAGCCAAGCCAATAGCCCAAATATCAAAGCAAAGCAGAGGACCGGTGACAAAAGTGGGGAGCGCGGTCAGCAATGCTGGCGGTGAGCATTAGCGCCTGATCCTGCCATTTACCCGCACGCAGCGCTGCCCATAGCCCCGCCGTTATACCCAAAAACTCGCCAGCATCAGCGCCAAAGCGCCAAGCAGCAGCGATACCGGCAGGCTTTGTGCAATCAGCTCGGTCACAGTGAAGTCGCGGTAGACAAGGCTGGGACCGAAATCACCCTGCACCAGCCGGCCGAGATAAAGCAGCAGCTGTTCGCCCAAGGATTTATCCAGTCCATACGCGCTTTCCAGCGCCGCCCTTGTTTCCGCGGCCAAGGGGAGTTCGCCATCAAACGGTCCGCCCGGCGCAAAACGCATAAGCAAAAAGGACATGATGATGATCGCCAGCAAGGTCGGAATAGCGGTCATCAAGCGTCGCAGGATCAGGCGGGTCATATGCTTTTGATGCCAAGCAAGAAGGGTAATGTCGAGCGGAGAAATATTTTGCGCTTGAAGTTGACGCAGGGTCAAGGGGCATAAGGTCATTATGAGTGATTCGTTGAACATCAGCGATGTCGTCAAAAAGACTGGCCTTTCCAGCCGGGCTTTGCGTTTTTACGAGGCAAAGGGTCTCGTGATGCCTGTCCGCACCGCATCGGGGGCACGCTATTACGGTGCCGCCGAACTGGCCCGTTTGCACCAGATAACATTGTTGAAACACGCAGGTCTGACGCTTGTGCAGATGAAAAAGCTTTTCGAAGGGCGGCAAGTTGACCTTGCCGTCATGCTTGAGGCTCAGCTTAAAATGCTGGATGAGGAAGCCGCGCAGGTTAAAAAGGCGCAGGCCGTCATCCATATCGCAATGTCCCGCATCAGCCGAGGCGAGCCGCTTGATGCCGAGACTTTCTGCTCGCTGATTGAAAGTGGAGACAGGATAATGAAACAGGAAAATAATTGGAAAGAGCTGATCGGCGAATATTATACGGCTGAGGAGCAGGCGCGTTGGTTGGAACAAACGCAGCCGCTGAACGGACTGTTCAGTCAGGAAGAATATCTGGCGCAGTGGAAGGATTTGAGTGCCCGGATTGAGGCGGCGCTGCCTCTTGACCCTGAAAGCGACGAAGCGTTGGCCTTTGTCCGTGAATGGTTCACCTTGCTCGAACCCTTTACCAAGATCGCCACGCAGGAAATGTGGGAAGGGACACGGAATTTCTATGCCGAAATGCCCAAATGGGAAGGGCGGGTTGATACCGGATTTTCATCCACAGTGTGGAATTTTATATCGGCCGCGACACAGGCCGCGATAGCGGCTGGCAAGGATATTGGCCCTGTTCCTACATGGATGAAGACAGGAAAATAGGGACCATTATTAGTAAAAGGATCAATTATGAACGCATGGATATTGCTGGCGATTGCCATTATCTTTGAAATAGCCGGAACCAGCCTTTTGAAAGCCTCTGACGGTTTCACCCGCTGGGGCATAGGGGCGGCATCAATTGCTTGTTATTGGGTGTGTTTTGCCTTTCTTGCCATTGCGATCACCAAAATCCCGGTTGGTGTTGCCTATGCCATATGGTCCGGTGTGGGTATCCTGGCCATAGCGCTTATCGGTTGGATTATTTTCAAACAGAATCTAAGCATATTGCAAATGGCCTGTATTGCGATGATCCTGACAGGTGCGGTGGGGTTGAACCTGACCACGCAGGTTGAAGCCCAGACAGCCGAAGCAGATGCAGGATAAGGGCGAAGAGGAACCGAATCATCCCTTGCCGCTTGCCCCTGAATAACTGACAATTTCAAATTCTATGCCGTCAAAATCGTAAAAGTAAAACCGCCGCCCCGGGTCATAATCATCATGGCCAAATGGGATCAGGCCGGCGGCGGTGACCTTTGCGTCTATTGCGGCCAGATCCTCTACAACAATGGCGATATGGTTGAACGGCCTGCCTTTTATAAATTGATCGTCAGTATAGTTTTGCCCGCGCTTTGTATAAAGGGCGATATAGCAGTTTTCGGTACCAACATGAACGGTATAGCCGCCCGCCATGGACGGCCCGCTCCATCTGATATGCCAGCCAAAAATGTCGATCAGGAAAGCCGCCATCCGGTCGGGATCGCGCACGGTCAGGTTGATATGTTCGATGATGTTATTGCTCATGTCCTGTCTCCTATCCTTGCCGCGTTCATCAATATCGAATCACGACTTGCCTGTTGTGCAAGCTAAACCTAGATTGAGGTCAAGGTATTATTTAAGGGAATGTCATATGCACAGCAGGGACAGGCTTTCAATCGGCGAACTTGCGGCGCGGACCGGGCTTTCGGTCTCGGCCATCCGTTTCTATGAGGCAAAGGGCCTGATTGATGTGATGCGCAGCAGCGGTAATCAGCGGCAATTTTTACGCAGCGATATCCGCCGCCTGTCCTTCATCCTGATCGCACAGCAATTGGGCATGACCATGAAGGAGATAAAGGAGGAGCTGTCCGGCCTGCCCCATGGCCGCACACCGGGACAAAAAGATTGGCAGAAAATCGGTGGTCGCTTGCGTCAATCTTTGGATGAACAGATCAAACGACTGCAGCAGACACGCGAAAATCTGGACGGTTGCATAGGGTGCGGTTGTTTGTCTTTGAAAAAATGCGCCCTTTATAATCGCGGCGACAAGGCGGCCCAATATGGCGCAGGGCCGCGCTATACCATGGGCGACCGGTATGAATGAACGCAATTCAGACTGTGATTCAAATGCACATTGACAATTATCTCAATTTCTGTAAAAACAGAAATATAGGAAATTGATTCGAAGCGGACATAGAAAATGGGCGTAGAAAAATATCCCGAAGCCATGGACTTCATCCTTCATTGGGGGGAAATGGGCACGCATTGGGGTGCGAACCGCTCCATGGCGCAGGTTCATGCGCTGCTCTATCTGTCCGATCAACCATTGGATGCAGAGGCGATTTGCAGTGCGCTCGATCTGGCCCGGTCCAACGTGTCCAATTCGCTAAAGGAATTACAAGCTTATGGTATCGTCCGCCGCACGCATATCGCGGGGGACCGGCGCGACCATTTTGTCGCAGAAACCGAGCTATGGGATTTGTTCATGGCGCTCGCCGCCGAACGAAAGCGGCGCGAAATTGATCCCACAATCGCCAAGCTGGCCGAACTTCAGGAGCGAATGGGGAGCAACAAACAGCTACCCACCCATGTGCGCGAACGCATAAGCCGGATGCATGAATTTATCTCCACCCTGTCCAACTGGTATGATGAAGTCCGCCGGATCAACAAGAACACATTGGTCAAATTGATGAAGCTGGGTTCGAAAATCACCCGCTTCATACCCGGATCGTCAAAGGATTAGGGCCTAAGCTTTAGGCACAAAAGCCGCTGTAGCAACGCATCGCAAATCGTAGAGGAACAAAAAATGCCGCCTGTATCTTACCATATTCAACATTTCCATTTATTACAGAATTTACAGAAAGGATAGTATAATGACTGTCGCAGCTTATTGCATTTATCTCGCCATTGCGATTACGATGACCATCTGGGTCGCGTTTACCTTGTCGCATAATGGCAAAGTCTATCTGGTCCGCTGTTTCGGCCATGATGAGGAATTGGCGACCAGCGTCAATCATTTGCTGGTTGTCGGATTTTATCTTGTCAATTTCGGTTTCATCGCGCTGGCGCTCAGCACCGCCGGTGAGCCGCAAAATATAGCGGAAATGATGCGCTTCCTTGGCTGGTATGTCGGCATTGCGACATTGGTTTTGGGCGCGATGCATTTCTTCAACATGGGGGCGGTCACCCGGCACGGCCGCAAAGTGGCCGACTGGATCCATCAACAAATGCCGTATGATCCGCCGCCTGCTCCGGTTTCGCCCGCTCGCACCACAAAGCAGGACAGCATATTGAGGTGAAACAGCTTATCATCCCGCCGCCGCTAAAAATAGGCGGCGGGATTTTTATCCGGTTAAATCAGATCGGGAAATAAAGTTCGCCGTGTTAAAACCGGATCAAGCGTGAAATGGTGGGCAAGAGCATCGCTGATCATATGGTCAAACCGCATCGTTGCCTTCAAATCGCGGCCTTCGTAAAGACTAGTGGCATTTAACCCTGGCCAATCGGCGATGACCTTACCGGGATGTTGTAAATTGCCTCCGAACAGCATGGCGGCGCTTGCGGTGCCATGATCGGTCCCTTTGGTACCGTTAAACGCGACGGTGCGGCCAAATTCGGTGGCGATGATGACTAGGCATTTCTGCCAATCGGACCCCATTTCGGTCTTTAGGGCGGTAACAAACCGGTCTGTGCGGGACAGCATATTGCCCAGCCTAGCGCTTTGGCTGCTGTGCGTATCCCAGCCATTACTGTCGAGCATCACGATCCTTGCCGCATCTGGACCCTGCATCAAACCGGCCACCATTTTTGCAGATGCCGCTTCGCCGCGTTCGTTCGTGTCGGGTTTGCCTGCCATCATACCGGTGCGCACGGCATCTTCCCAAAGATTCGAAAGCTGCGTATCCTCAGCGTAAAGTGCGCTGACCCGGTGCGTGAAGTCATCATCCGGTCCGGCACTACGCGAAGGTTCATAGCTGCTTGCCCCTGCATTACCCCGCAGGATAAGTGGCAAAGAAGGGGCAATCGCAATGGCTTTATTCTGACCATTCGGCAATAAAGTCAGCAGGCGGTTCATCCACCCATCCTTGCGCGCATAAGGTTTCAAGCCGCCCGATTCGATCAGGTTTTGCGCATCAAAATGGGATCTGTCGCGGGTCGAGGATGCTACTGCATGGACAAAACTCGCCTCCCGGCTTGCAAATAGTGCCGCTGCCCCGGTCATTTTGGGATGAAGGGCAAAAAAATCATCCAGTTTCGTGCCTTGCATGGCTTCAGCTGCAAGATCGCCTCTGGCACGCAGAAAGTCGGGGTCGCCTGTGGGGGCCACTGTCGCAAGGCCGTCGGCGGCCCCGCGCTGCAGAAGGAAAATAAAATGTCTGTTGGTTGCCGCTGCAGCAAAGCTCACCTGCGGCACAAATCCGCCCAGAGCGAATGCCGAAAGGCCGCCTGCCAATATATATCTGCGATTCAACATGATATTTACCTTCGCAAAAATTCGGGCGAAATAAGGAGAAGCGAAAGCCCTTGCATCGGGCTTTCTGCCCGCGCGATGCTTTCTGCGGTGTGGGCGCTCAGCACTCCGGGGAGAAGCTGCGGCGCCAAAATCCGGGCATCCGCCCTTTCCCGGTTCATCCTTGCAATCCGCTGTGCAATTTCAAACCGGCGCAACAGCGCTGCTCCACCTGCCCATTGTGCCATATTATCCGGAAAACCCGCCGGCGATTCAGGTTGCCAAACCGGATGGCCCATCTGCCGCATTGTCATTGCCACATTGGTATTTTGGGGCAGCTCTTTCATATTCAAAGCGCGAAATGACGATATGGTCCAATCCCATGGAGATTTGAATTTTGCCCACGCCGGTTCCCAAAGTTTTGGCCAGCACTCCTCTGATTCGACCAGAGCACGGTAAATGGAGGGCAGATCGCCGCCTGTTTCCAGAAAGCTTTTTTCCAGTTTTGTTATGAGCGAAGCGGGCGGCGTATCGGATACAAAATGCCGCGCCAATTTCGTCGCTATATGCTTGGCTGTTGCCGGATGCACCGACAAATCCGATAACATAGCCTCAACCTGAGCACGGCCCGTCTGTGTATAGCTTTTGCCCAAAAGCTGACGTGTGCCGGGTTGATGAATGGCATCCAGAAACACTGTATCGCCGCCTTTCGCCGTTTCGGGAACAAAGCGGCGGGCCGGTCCATTCGCAAAACCGGCTACGGTAAATCCGGTTAGGCCGCGGGCGAGTTCCGTGACGTCGGCTTGCGTATAACCAGTGCGCACGCCAAGACTATGCAGTTCCAAAACTTCGCGTGCCAGATTTTCGTTCAGGCCGAATTTCCTGCCCCTGCGCTCTTTTACTTGACGTGCAAGCGGACTATCTGGTCCAACCGATTGTACCTGATCAAGATAGAAAAGCATGGCATGGTGGGTTACCGCCGCGCGAAGAAGCTCTGAAAATTTGCCCATAATATGAGGCCGGATGGCCCGAAATTCATAATCTCCGGCAAAAGTATTGACGACCGGTTTTTCCGCCGAAACGGCAAAATGGTTGGACCAAAAATGCACCAGCCTTTCGGGAAAATCAGTATCGCTGCGGACTGCGGTTAAGAGCCGGGCGTTGCCGGCTTCGGTATAATGATCACGCAATGTGCGCCGTGCCATTTTGCGGCCATCCATAATCTCGGACTGCCCGGCCTGTTTTATATTCGCTTGCTGACCCAGCGGTTTTCGAGCTTCCTTCTCTTTTTTGCCCTGACGGAGGAATTCGTCGTAGGATTGGGCCAGTTGATAGGTTTTCGGCTGCGCAGAGATAGCAGGAGGTGAGGGATCAAAGCGCTCTAGCTGCTCCAGCAAAAAACGTTTCGGGCTACCGGTAGGCTTTTCGTCAGGGCGCAAGCCATATCCAAAACGGTTATGGGCAATGGCAGCTGCGATTGACATGACGGCTCCTTATGACAGAAGGAATAATGACGTCATGATGATGCGGATGCGGGCAAGAACCCGCAATGTCCAAATTGTATAATTTTGTCGCAAACGCCGCTAAGTAATTATATCAAATAGACCTTTCAAAAATGCGGTAAATTTTATTGACCTTGCCGCCGACGGCTTCACCGACGGATCGCATTGGCCCATTGCTCGACAAGACCCAGCCAAATTCGCCATGAGTCGTGCCATATCGGGCAATTGCGTCGCGGCGGATATATTCGATCAGCATGAAAGCAAGCTGGCTCGCCATGCGTGACCCTTGAAGTTTTTGCACAACACCCATTAACGGCACGCGCACAATCCGCGCCTTTGGTCTGCGCAGCCACCATAGCAGCTTCGCCCAGTTTAACGGCCATAATGACCCGCCATAACCTATTAGTTTTTCATTGATATTCGGGATTGTCATCATGAAAGCCACCGGCTCTCCGTCCATTTCGGCCACTCGGATCAGGTCTTCATAAACCAGCGGCTTCAGCTTCTTTCCCGCATAGGCAATTTCGGCGTCGGTAAAGGGAACAAAACCCCAATTTTGCGACCAAGCATCGTTCAATATCCCGATGATCAGCGCGGCTTCGGCATCAAAGCGGCTTTTATCGACCTTGCGGATGCGGATACGTCCGCTTTTTTCACCCATAGCGACAATCCGGTTGGTCAGTTCAGGAAAGCCGTCATCGATTTTCAGCGCATAGGTATATAAATCCTCAACCCCCTTATACCCGGCGGCGTCCACCCATGGTTCATAGGCGGCAGAATTATAGCCCATCATCACGGTTGGCGGGTGGTCATGACCTGAAACAAGTAGTCCAGGTTCATCCCACATGGACAGGCTGACCGGTCCCATGGAGCGGTTCATGCCCTTGGTTTTCAGCCACTCTTCCGCTGCGCTGATCAGCGCAGCAAAAATCTCACTATCTTCCCCCTCAAACAGGCCCCAAAAACCGGTGCCCGGTCCCATGCCCTGTTCGGGCGGTTGGGTAAGGGCAAGATGGTCGAGATGCGCCGATATTCTGCCAACAACGCGGCCGCCACGCAGGGCGAGAAAATATTGCGCCTCGCCATGTTGAAACCATGGATTTTTACCGGGCGTCAACAGAGCATATACTTCGTCCTTTAACGGCGGAACCCAATTCGGATTTCCGGCATATAGTCTGTAGGGAAGTTCGACAAAGGCTTTCAGGTCCGCAGCCCCTGCTACCTGTTTGACCATGATAGTTGAAGAAATCAAAACCCGTCCCCACCAATATGCATCCAAGGCGCTATTGCGCTCGGCCTGCGGATTTTGTCAAGAATACACATCGTGCAGAGCCAAAGCTTCATAAAGCCGCCTTTATCTTGCCATATAGCTTTGGTTAAGGCGCATCAGGATATTTTAGGTGAATTATGCAAATAGCAGCCATCAACAAAGACCATATAGCCGAAACGCCGGGTGAGATGACAGGGGGAAACCCATCCAAACCCATCAATGATATGGAAATGATAAAGACCGCGTCGGCGCTCACACGCGATTTGAATGCGGCGAAGCCGGCCATTTACTGGGCCGACTTTCTGCTGTCTGCACTGGCCGGTTATGCGGCGCTGTTCATCGCCATCATCGCGCCTTCGCTTTGGCTGGCAATAGCCGCAGCTTTTATCTCGATATTGGCGCTCTACCGCGCGGGCAGCTTCATACATGAACTGACCCATATCAAGCGCCGCGATGTGCCGGGTTTTCATGCCGTTTGGAATATCCTGATCGGTATACCGCTTATGATACCGTCTTTCATGTATGAAGGCGTGCATAATCAGCACCATATGCCCAAAAAATATGGCACGGTGCAGGATCCCGAATATCTACCGCTGGCTTTGATGAAGCCTTATACGGTCCCCCTGTTCGTATTGATTGCCGCATTGGGACCGGCCGGCCTGCTTATTCGCTATGCGCTGCTTGCGCCTCTATCGCTGCTCATCCCGCCGCTGCGCCGGATTGTGGTGGCACGCTATTCGGGGCTGGTAATTAACCCCGAATTTCGCCGTCGCTTGCCCGAAGGGGAAGAACGCAGCCGCTGGATCATTCTGGAAAGCGCGGCCAGCATTTGGGCCATCTGCTTGATCGCGGCGACTATCAGTGGTATCATTCCGCCTGCAGCGTTCCTGATTTTTCTGGCCATTGCATCGGGCACGATGGTAATCAACCAGGTGCGGACTTTGGTTGCGCATTTGTGGGAAAATGACGGCAGTGAAATGACCGCGACACAGCAATATCTGGACAGTGTGAATGTCCCGCCGCCTGCGACATTACCGGCGCTTTGGGCGCCGGTTGGCCTGCGTTACCATGCGCTGCACCATTTGCTGCCCGGTGTGCCTTACCATAATCTGGGAGAGGCGCATCGGCGGTTGATCGGCGCATTGCCGGGCGCTTCATCCTATCACGAAGCCAATTATGAAGGCCTGCCGGGGCTGGTGAAACAGCTGGTCGCAAGCACCTTTCGGCGCGGTCAGTAAAACGCTATTCCTCGGTGCGCACCAACACGGTTTCGCCGATCAGGAAGAACAGCAAGAACGGCGCCCATGCGGCGATAAACGGCGGATAAGCCCCTAAATTGCCCATTGCCAAGGCGAAATTATCGGCGACAAAATAGATAAAACCCAGCGCCATGCCGATCACCGCGCGCAGGAACAAGGCGCCCGACCGCGCCAACCCAAAGGCGGCGACAGCAGCCAGTAACGGCATAAGCAGCGCCGATAATGGCCCTGAAATCTTATGCCATAATATGCTTTCCAAACTGCTTGTGCGCCGCCCGCCTTCTTTCAGCCCCTGTATAGCGCTATAGAGCGGAAAAAATCCCAACGCTTCGCCGTCCACTTTCACATATTGGAACCGGTCCGGCGTGATCCCTTTGCCAATGGTCAGCTGCGCATATTGCTCTTTCTCCAAAGTGCCTGCGTTGAAAACCTGCGCATTGCTCAGCTGCCATGCACGGTCGCGGTAAACGCCGCTATCTGCCTTGATCACTTTGCTTAAAACATTTTGCGTGCGCAGATAGACGGTTACCCCCGTCAGCTTTGTTTCACCATTTTCGGCGGCAACCATCTGGGCATTGATAATATCCTGTCCCTCGCGCACCCAAATATTGGTTTTGATCCCGCTATCGGCTGGTACGGGACCATATTCGACATCCTGCCACTGCTTCAGCTTTGCGGTGGCAGGCGCGACAATATGGTCGTTGAACAGAAAAGAGGTGATCGCCACAAACAGGCTAGCGACGATTAAAGGGGCCAATATCTGATGCGCAGACAGGCCCGCGGCTTTCATCGCCACGACTTCGCTATTCTGGCTGAGCGTGGTGAAGGTGATCAGCGTGCCGAGCAGCACCGAAAAGGGCAGCATCCGGGCAACAATTTGCGGCGCACGCATTCCGATATAGGCCCATAAATCGCTTTGGCTATTGCCCTTGACCGCCAATATCTTACCGCTTTCGCCAAGCAGGTCGAGCGTTTGCAGGATCAGCACCAGCATCGCAAGCACCGCCAATGTTCGCACTAGGAACAGTTTTGCCATATACCATGTGATCTGACGCGAGGGGAAAAAATGCATGGCCTATCCTTCCTCAGGCACCAATGGGCGCCGCCGCCCAAAGCGGAGAAGCTGGCGCAGCTTTTTGCCGGTTTTTGCCGCCACCACTTCCAATGCGCCAATCGGTTGCCCGCCTGGCACATGAGCAATAACATGATACATCCATAATATCAGCGCCGCGAACGCCAAAAATGGCAACCACAGAGCGATAGCAGGGTCCACCGCGCCCGATGCGCCGACATCTTCGGCATATTCATTCACCTTATGATAGGTTACCACCATGATAATCGACAGGAAAACGCCCAGCGCCGATGTCGATCTTTTCGGCGGCACGGCTAGCGCCAAGGCGAGCAGCGGCAACAACAACATCATCGCCACTTCGACCAAACGGAAATGGAAATTGGCCATCGCGCTGTCACGCCTTTCAGCGGGCAGATTAGTATTTGCGCCAACCTGCCAAAGCTCTTGGATTTTTAGCTCCCGGTTATCGTCGGCCGATCCGCCGCGCCCACGAAAGCTTTCAATCTTGGGCAGCGGTATCGGTACATCATGGTTGGAAAAGGTCAGCACACGGGGGTTTTTATAATTGGGCGCATCATGAACCAATGTGCCGTCGGTAAGCCGCAGGATGATGGTATCAGGATCATCGGTGCGCAAAAACTGTCCCCGGGCGGCGGTGACCGCGATGGATTGCCCGTTATTGCTTTTGGCAGAAACAAACATACCCGACAGGCTTTTGCCGTCATTGCGGCTTTGATCGACCCGCATGGTCAGATTTTTGCCCAAATTGTTAAACTCACCGACTTTGATTGATGCCCCCAAAGCGCCCGAGCGCAGTTCGAAGCGCAGCTCTTCATAAAGATAACGCGACACGGGCTGCAAAAAGCCAACAATGCCGAAATTCACCAGCGCCAGCGCAATCGCAAACATGTAGGGCACCCGCAAAAGCCGTATATAGCCTTGACCAACGGCGCGGAATATATCGAGTTCGGATGTCGTGGCGAGCCGCCGGAAAGCGAGCAGGATACCGAGCAGCAAGCCAATCGGAATGCCAAGCGACATATATTCGGGGATTAAATTGGCGAGCATTCGCCATACCACGCTGACCGGACCGCCTTCGGTTGCGACAAAGTCAAACAGCCGGAGCATTTTTTCAAGCAGCAATAGCATGGACGCGAGCACCAACGTGCCGACAAGTGGCACAAAGACCAAGCGGGCGATATATCGGTCTGTTGATGGTAAGAATTTCAACTTATTGACGCCCTGTCACCCTAATTCTGCCTTAAATCACCAGCATACCCATAACAGGTTCAGGGGTGTTTTCCATAAGGCGCTGTAAATTTTCGCGCCGGAATAACCTCAAGGAGTGATTTAGTCATGTTGAATTTTCGTTTTGCCGCCGCAGCCATAGCATTAATGGCGGTTTCAGGCAGTGCAAACGCAGGCACAACCATATCCAATAACTTGGCAAATTGCGGTTCGGGCAAAGGTCCGGCGGTGCTGATCACCGTCACCGGCATAAAGGGCGCTTCTGGCAAGATGCGGGTGCAAAGCTATCCCGCGACCAAGCAATCATGGCTGAAAAAAGGCGCATGGCTGCATCGGATCGAAGCCAAAGCCACCGGTTCTACCATGCGTTTCTGCGTGCCGGTGCCATCGGCTGGCAATTATGCCATCGCCATCCGTCATGACAAAAATGGCAATGGCAAAACTGATATTCGCGAAGATGGCGGCGGTATGTCCAACAATCCCAGCATCAACATCTGGAATTTGGGCAAACCTTCGGTCAGCAAAACATCTTTTTACGCGGGCAGCGGCGTCACGCCATTGTCGATTACGATGAAATATTTTTGATAAGGATGATTTGATTGGCCCTCGTCGCGCTTTTGTCCAACCCGCATTCGACCGGCAATCGTTCGCTTTTGCCGAAAGTGCGGTGCTTTTGTGCGCGCAACCCGGATATTTTCCACTATGAAGTGGAGGAAATCGGGCAAGTCAAAAAAGCCTTGGAAACCATTGCCCGTGTCAAACCCAAAGTTCTGGTGATCAATGGCGGCGACGGTACGGTGCAATCGGCGCTGACCGAATTATATCATGGCGGCCATTTCGAAGGACAGCCGCCACCGGTTGCGGTGCTGCCCAATGGCAAGACCAATTTGATCGCGCTGGATCTGGGTTCTGAAGGCGATCCGATTATCGCGCTGGAGCGGATATTGGATGTGGCCAAGGGTGACCTGGCCCCCCATGTTGTGGTGCGCGAGCTGATAGCGTTATCCGATGGCAGCGACAATGCCCGGCCGGTGCTTGGAATGTTTTTGGGCGGTGCGGGGCTGGCCGAGACCATCCTTTACTGCCGTCATAAAATATATCCGCTTGGCCTGCCCAACGGGTTCAGCCATTTCATCGCGGCCATTGCGGTATTTATGAGCGCGATTTTCGGCCTTCGCGCGAATTTCCTGCCGCGCCGGTCGGAACCGGTGCGCATTTCCTTTGTGCGGCAGGGGGAATTGCAGGGCATATTTTCGGTGGTGATTGTCACCACACTCGAAAAATTGCTGCTCGGCAGCAAGACGGCGGCATCGCAAAAGGCCGGGAAGCTGAAATTTATGGCAGTGGATCAGCGGCCTTGGACAATGTTTCGGGCGATAGCAGCGGCGATTGCCGGACGTTTGGGCCGCGATAAGGTGCACGGTATCCATATCGAACAAGGCGATGTCATCCGCATCGACAGCCGCCGCAGCAGTGTCGTGCTTGACGGTGAGGTTTTTGAAGCCAGCGATGAAAAACCGATAATATTGCGTTCAACCCCGCCCGTGCCCTTTCTGCGCCTTGCGGCCTGATCGCCAACTTTCATCGACATAGCGCTTTTTTCACGCTAGGCGGCGGCCATGCTGTCCTTGCAACAACTTGTCGCAAAAGAATTGGCCGTGCCGGTGCATAATGATGTGACTGGCTTTGCCGCCCATATTGCCGCGCAATATGCCGATACGGCCAGCGCGGTGTTATTTTATGGTTCCTGCTTGCGCAGCGAGACGCTGGACGGGCAGATGCTTGATTTCTACCTGATTGTTTCCAGTTATGAAGCGGCCTATGCAAAACCATGGCTAGCCCGATGGAACCGGCGCCTGCCGCCCAATGTATTTCCGTTCCAATATAAAGACCTGATGGCAAAAGTGGCGGTGCTGAGTGAGGATGATTTTCACAAGCTCAATCGTCCGGGCGCGTCCGCCGTTTCCGTGTGGGCGCGCTTTTCCCAGCCGTCACGGCTGGTCTGGCGGCGCGATGATGACATGGCCCGCAAAATGACGCTGTCCATATCGGGTGCGGCTCCCACTTTGCTTAACGCTGCGCTGTCGCATATGGACCGGGAAGTGGACATTATTGACCTGTGGCAATCGGGATTTGCCATGACCTATGGCGCGGAACTGCGCGCCGAACGCAAAAGCCGCCCGGCATCGGTGATCGACCATGACCGCGACCGGTATGAAATAGTCGGCCAAGCGGCCCTGCACCATACGATGATCCCCAATGAGATTCGCGGCGGCCGGGTTTATCTGGTCGCGGACCCGGAAAAACGGGCGCAAAAGGAACGCGCCCGCTGGCCCGCGCTGCGGCGGCGGGGTAAGATGCTAACCATTGCGCGGCTGGCCAAGGCGGCCTTCACCTATACAAATGGCATCGACTATCTGGCGTGGAAGATCAACCGCCACGCTGGGACGCAAATTGAGATAAAAGCGTGGCACCGCAAATGGCCCTTGATCGCGGCGCTATGTCTGCTGCCCAAATTACTGGCAAAGGGCGCAGTGCGGTGATCAAATAATCCCGATCTTCTTCCCGGCAGCCTCAAACATCCCCAAAATCTCGCCGACCTGTTCGCTTGAATGTTCGGCGCATAGCGAGCAGCGCAGCAGGGTCATGCCAGCAGGGGTCGCCGGCGGCCGGGCGAGATTTACATAAAGCCCTTCATGCAGCAGCGCCTCCCACATCATCGCGCCGCGTTCCAGATCAGGCATGATAACCGCGATGATCGCGCTTTGCGGGGTTTCGGTGCCGAGTTTGAAGCCCAGATCCAAAAGACCTTTATGCAGCATCTTGCTGTTTTCCCATAAATGCGCCCGTTTATTGCCATTATGCATCAATTTGCGGATTGAAGTGGCAGAGGTCGCCACCACGCTGGGCGGCAAGCTTGCGGTGAAGACATAGGGGCGGCAGACAAGGCGCATCACTTCAAATTTCGGGTGGTTGGATACACAAAAACCGCCGACGGTGCCGACGCTTTTGGAAAAGGTGCCGATGATGAAATCGACATCATCCATCACGCCCTGTTCTTCGGCCACGCCGCGGCCATTTTCGCCAATGAAGCCCATCGAATGCGCTTCATCGACCAGCACCATGGCACCATGTTCCTTTGAAATGCGGATCATCTCTTTCAGCGGTGCGACATCGCCGAGCATCGAATAAACGCCCTCCAGCACAACAAGCTTACCCGCATCGGCAGGTAGGCGCTTAAGCCGTTTTTCCAGCGCCTCGACATCATTATGGCGAAAGGCCACGATTTCGGCATTGCCCATAGCGCAGCCGTCGTAGATGGAGGCATGGCTGTCAATATCAAGGATGATATAATCGCCCTTGCCCGCGATCGTGCTGATAATCCCTAAATTCGCCTGATATCCAGTGGAAAAAACCATGGCATGATCCATGCCGTAAAATTCTTTCAGCGCGTCTTCGCATTCCTTATGCCCTTGGAATGTACCGTTCAAAACGCGGCTGCCGGTGGTGCCCGCGCCAAAATCATCGAGCGCTTTTTTACCTGCCGCGATGACATCATCGTCGAACGTCATGCCCATATAGTTATAGGTGCCAAGCAAGATCGTCTCGCGCCCGTTGCACACCGCAACCGTTGGAGATTTCACCTCCTGCATCACTAGGCTGAACGGATCGGTAATGCCGGTGGATAGCAACGCCTCTCGCTGTGCAATCAGGGGATCGAATTTCGAAAAAAGATCGGTCATATTTTCAGTTCCAAAGCCCGGTTTAACCCACCAATTTGGCGACAGCGTCAACCAATTGGCCGACATTTTCAATTTCAGCCTGCTGATTCATGGAGATGACGATGTCGAATGCATCCTCCACCTCGGCAACAAAATCCATCACGGTCAGGCTGTCCCACTCCAGATCGCCGGCAAAAGTTGTGGTTTCCGAAATATCCACACCCTTTTTATTAAAGGGTTCGATCAGGCCGGTTAGCTTTTCATAAAAGGTATCGCGGTCGGTCATACATAATCCTATCAGTTAAAGGCAGATATTGCCGTATCGAGCGATGCTATGGCAAGGGAATAAGGCGGCAAGAGGGCAAAAGGGGGAAGAAAAAATCCTATTTCAACCAACCTTGCGCCCGGTACCAGCGGGCGGTTTCTTTCACCCCGGTGCGGGTGTCGATTTGGGGCTGCCACAGCGCGGCGGGCGGGCGGCGAGCAGGATCAATGGTCCAGTCGCGGTGTGACAGATAACTTGCTCTGTCCGGGGTCAGCTTGGCCTTGTGCTTGCGCAGCATCCTATCGCCATAGGCGGCCGCAAATAATAGCGGCTTTGGCGCGTGCAGGGCGCTGACCCTCTTGCCCATCCCCCATCCGATCGCCCGTGCAAAACCGCTATGTGTCCAGCCACCGGGCTTTCCATCATCGGCTTCATAAATCTGCGCGGTTGCATCCTCATGCGCAGGCACCAAAGCGGTGAGCAGACGGGCCAGATCATCAACATGGATCAACGACACTTTACCGCGCGGCGGCAAAAGCGCGAAACCCTTCGCCGCCATACGGAATATATCGAGCATTTCGGTATCGCCCGGACCATAAACGCCGGGCGGACGCACAATCGTCCAATCGAGCAAAGAGGTCGCCACCTGTTTCTCGCCGCGCATCTTGCTGGCCCCGTAAAGCGACAGGTCCGGCTCCCGCGCTGAAAGCGAGGAAATATGGACAAAACGCCGCACGCCTGCCGCCTTTGCCGCTTCGATCATATTGTGCGTGCCGGTGACATTACCGGCTTCAAAACCCGCTTTATCGGGCGCATTGACCACGCCTGCTATATGCAGCACCGCGTCTGCCCCGTCGCACAGGGTAAATAGACTTTCTGTGTCCTCCAAAGTGCCGCGTACCCATGTCACTCCTGCACGGCCGGGCTGCTCTTTGCGGGTCAGGGCTCTGATGGTCCAGCCCGCCTCTATCAATCGCTTGATTGCCGCCTGTCCCACAAATCCGGTGCCGCCGGTTATAGCAACAACGCCCCCCGCCATTGCCTATAACATCGCCATATGGTCGCGGTGGACGAGCGAGGAGCGCGGGGAATGGCCCAATATCGCTTCTATCTCGTCGCTATTCTTGCCGACAATCCGTTTTGCATCAGCGGATTTATATTCGGATAGGCCGCGGGCGACGATCACCCCGTCCTTGTCCAAAATATCGACAACATCGCCGCGGGCAAATTCACCCTTGATCAGCACCACGCCGACGGCGAGCAGGCTGTTGCCTTCGCGCAGCGCCCGGACCGCGCCGTCATCCAGAAAAATCTGACCATCACCGCTCAGCAGCCCGCCAAGCCATACCTTGCGCGCGCTTTGTTCTGGCTGCGGGTGGAACCATGTGCCGGGGCCACCGCCTGCAAAACGGGTGAGCGGATTATCTTCTATTCCCGATATGATCGCCAGACTGATTCCAGCCATATTGGCGATGCGTGCGGCTTCCAGTTTTGACGCCATTCCGCCGCTGCCCATGCCGGACGAAGGACCACCATCATCGGCCATCGCTTCAATCTCGCCGTCCACCTTGGGCACTTCGGCAATAATTTCGGCATCGGGATGGTCGGGATGCCGGTCATACAGCCCGTCAATATCGGACAATAATACAACACCGTCTGCGCCCGCCGCCTGCGCCACTCTTGCCGCCAACCTGTCATTGTCGCCAAAACGGATTTCCTGCGTCGTGACGCTGTCATTTTCATTGATCACCGGCACGACATTATTGCGGCGCAACCGGCGCAAGGTTGCGGAAATATTCAAATAACTGCGCCTGTTTTCCAAATCGCCAAGCGTGATCAGCATCTGCGCAGCGATAATAGCTTCGCTTGCGAGCAGCTCCGCCCAAAGGCTCGACAGGATAATCTGTCCGACCGATGCCGATGCCTGCGCTTCTGATAATGTCGCGCGGCCTCCCTTTTCAAAGCCAAGTTTGCGCGAACCCAGCGCAATTGCACCTGAGCTGACGATAATGATCTGCTGCCCGGCGCGGTGGCGCTGACCCAGTTCGGCAACCAGTTTTTCAAGCCAGGCCCGCCGCACGCTGCCATCGGGATTGACAAGCAGGGCGGAGCCGACTTTGACGACCAAAAAGGGACAGTTTTCGGGATCAAATTGATTGCCACTCATATCGGCGACCATTCCCCCTCTTCATCCAGCCCGTCGCTCTGGCTGCTTTCCAGCCCGCTTTTCGCCGGAAGCGCGGCGAGCACGCGGTCCAGCACTTTATCCGTGCCCTGTCCGGTTGCACCGGAAATGGGGATAACATCGTCTGCGCCTGCCGCTATCAGCTGATCCGAAATATCCGCCATCAATTCTGCACCGAGTAAATCACCCTTGTTCAGCGCCACCACTTGCGGTTTTTCATCTAGCCCTTCGCCATAGCTAGCCAATTCGTGCCTTACAGTTTGCCAAGCCTCCACCGGGTCATCGCCGGCGGCGTCAATCAAATGGATCAAAATACGGCAGCGTTCGATATGGCCCAAAAACCGGTCGCCAATGCCCACCCCCTCGGCCGCACCTGCAATCAAGCCGGGAATGTCGGCGATGACAAATTCCCGCGCCTTATGGCTAACCACGCCGAGTTGCGGGCGCAGCGTGGTGAACGGATAATCGCCGACCTTTGCCTTGGTATTGGTAACCTGATTGATAAAGGTGGATTTGCCCGCATTGGGCAGGCCGACAAGACCCGCATCGGCAAGCAGCTTCAGCCGCAACCACACCGACATTTCTTCGCCCGGATAGCCAGGGCCATGTTGGCGCGGCGCCCGGTTGGTGCTGCTTTTGAAGCTGGCATTGCCGCGACCGCCATCCCCCCCGCGCAGGAACGTGACGCGCTGACCCACGGCGGTCATATCGAGCATCAGGCTGCGTTCCTCATCATCGGCCAATATTTGTGTGCCGACAGGAACCTGTATAACCATGTCCTCGCCATAGGCCCCATGCCGGTCGCGCCCCGATCCGGGTATGCCGCGCTGCGCCTTGAAATGCTGTTTATAGCGAAAGTCGATCAGCGTGTTCAGCCCGGCCACGGCTTCAAAAACAATATCGCCGCCCTTGCCGCCATTGCCGCCATCTGGCCCGCCATATTGGATATATTTTTCCCGCCGGAACGATACCGCACCGGGGCCGCCCGCGCCGGAACGGATGAATATTTTTGCTTGGTCCAAGAAATGCATAACGCCTCCTTTAGGCCGTGAACTCATAAATAACAATGTTGAGGTTTGAGGCCATTTTGTTCAGTGCAAGGCTGCAAATCACAGCAAAGTCATATGATATGTCCGCAATGTTTGTTTTTATGCCCACAGCAGACAGCTCTCCGCCCTATATCGCGCCCCGGCTGGCTTGCCAGCCGAAGCCCGAGGGCGATTCAACGAAGACGTTTTGATGCAAACGCCCGGCCAGAACCCGATTTAAGATATTTTTCAAATGCGACTGCTCTTTCCGGGTCCTCAAACCAAGCATGAAAGACTATCCGCCAAGGCCGGTGTTTTGAGGTATGCGCTGATTTCCCTTGGTTATGATCAGCTAACCGCTTTTCAAGATTTTCGCAAAGCCCAGTGTAAAATTCATCAGGATGGGAATTGCTTTGCAAGATATAAACATAGTTTTTTATTGCTGTTGGTCCACCTTCGCCAAGGCTACTGCGGACAACTCTCCGCCCTATATCGCGCCCCGGCTAGCTTGCCAGCCGAAGCCCAAAGGGCGAAGGCTGGTGGAGCCTAGGGGAGTCGAACCCCTGACCTCTTGCATGCCATGCAAGCGCTCTACCAACTGAGCTAAGGCCCCATCTGTGCCGAGGCGAAACAGCGCGGCACTATATGCGATGCGCCTTTAGCGCCCGCTTATCCCATTTTGCAAGCGGTAAATGACACGCAGCGGATTTTCGCCGCCGCCTCGCTTACCGCTTATATATCAAGTATCGTCGGCTTTATCATCGTCGTCTGCTTTGGCCACGCCCAAATCATCGTCGCCGCCCAGATCGACATCATTATCGGGCGAATCATCGCCGTCCACGGCATCCACATCAATGTCGAGATCGTCATCCGCCGCCAGATCGGCATCATCGCCTTTTTTCTCTACCTCTTCAAAAGGCAGCGGCTGTTTCGATTTCAGCACCGGCTCTGGCGTCCATTGGTTGCCGCATTCGATGCACTCCACCGGCTCGTCTTTACCCAAATCGTAAAAACGTATGCCGCATTTCGGGCAAGTGCGCTTGGTTCCCCATTCAGCCTTAATCATGTCGGGCTTTCGTCCTTCGTCTTTTATTCCATGAAATGCGCCACGGCAAAGCGTGAATCGCGATATTGGCGCCGCCATTGCCACAGCAAAGCGGCGCTGTCAAAAGTTTAGCGTTGAACAGGCGTGAAGCCGATTGACTTGCCGCGTGACTATCCGCAAAGCACCCGCATCATGACCGAACATAATGCCCGATCCAAAAGCTTCATTTTCACTGGCCCCCTTCGCGGCGATGTCCGTATGCCGGGCGACAAATCCATATCACACCGTGCGATCATGTTCAGCGCGTTGGCGATAGGCAAAAGCAATATTGCTGGATTGTTAGAGGGCGAAGACGTGCTGTCAACCGCCGCGGCTATGCGGGCCATGGGCGCGAATATAGAGCGCGGTTCGGACGGGGTATGGACCGTCCACGGCGTCGGTGTCGGCGGATTGATGCAGCCCGAAACGGCGCTTGATATGGGCAATAGCGGCACCTCGACACGGCTGCTCATGGGGCTGGTCGCTAGCCATGCCATACAGGCGACCTTCATCGGCGATGATTCTTTGTCGAAACGCCCTATGGGCCGGGTGTCTGATCCCTTGTCGCAAATCGGCGCGGAATTTATCAGCAGCCCGGGCGGCACCCTGCCTTTGACGGTGCGCGGCATTTGCCCTGCGGTTCCGATCCGCTACCGCCTGCCGGTGGCCAGTGCGCAGGTGAAAAGCGCCGTTTTGCTCGCCGGGCTGAACACGCCAGGCATTACAGAAGTGATCGAACCTGTTCCCACACGCGACCATAGCGAACGGATGCTGCGCGGTTTTGGCGCGGATTTGGCGGTGGAGGTCGGTGCAGGCGGCGTGCGCACCATCCGCCTTATGGGCGAGGCGGAGCTGCGCCCGCAAAATATCGATGTGCCCGGGGATCCGTCCAGCGCCGCCTTTCCGGTTGTTGCCGCGCTGATCACTCCGGGTAGCGAAATTACCGTGCGCAATGTCGGTATGAACCCGACGCGCACCGGCATTTACAAGATGCTGGAGGCTATGGGCGCGGACCTTATTTACACCAATCAGCGCGAAGTTGGCGGGGAGCCTGTGGCCGACATAACCGCCCGCCATTCGGCGCTGACAGGGATAGAGGTGCCCGCCGATGTTGCGCCTAGTATGATTGACGAATTTCCCGTCTTTTTCGTCGCCGCCAGCATGGCCAGCGGGCGCACGGTAACCAGCGGGCTGGATGAGCTGCGCGTCAAGGAATCGGACCGGCTCGCGCTGATGGCGGCGGGCTTGACCGCAATTGGCGCGAATGTGGAGGAACGCGAAGATGGCCTAGTGATTGATGGCAGCGGCGGCGAACCGTTGGATGGCGGCGCAACCATCACCAGTGCGCTTGACCACCGCATCGCCATGAGCTTTGCCATTGCAGCACAAAATTGCCGGGCGGCGGTTATGGTCGATGATGTGTCCCCCATTGCAACCAGTTTTCCGACATTTGAAGCGATGTTGGCCGGATTTTCTGCTGTAGGGGAGCGGTTATGAGATTTATAGTCAGTGCAATCTTATCTATCACAGCCTTGATCCTTATGCCGTCACAAGGCTCTGCACAAACCGGTTCGATGAAGGACGCAGACCTGCTTGAACGTATTGACAAAGATATGTCTCGTTTCCCATTCGACATGAAAGAAGAAGATGCGCGGGAGATCAAGCTTGAGGGCGTCACATATAATGAAGAAGAATCGGGCGTTTTGATTGATAAGGCTGGTGTTCGGCACGATTTTTATGATGGCCTATATAGCAAGACGATAAGTATCGACCCTTTAGTTTCAACCCGGCCCATAAAGGCTTTTGGCATCGGTCTGGCCCGCTCACAGAAACAAGTTCTTTCAGCATTCCGCGAATATTCCGGCGGTAAGGATATGAAATGCGATTATGCCTATGGTTCCGATAACGGAAAAAAGACAGAGTTATCCGATCACATCCGTTGCGATTTTGTATTTGATGATAATTATGACGCCCTTATAGGATTTGAGTTTAACGGGAAAGATCAGCTTGTTAACATCTATGCTCAAGCATGGAATCCTTTTTGAAAATACTATGAAAACGGGCCGTTCAATAATCATCGCCGTCGACGACCCACTGCATCAGGAAAAGGCACCATTGCCAAAAGGTTGGCGGCGCATTTTGGCTTGCCCTATCTGGACACCGGGATGCTTTACCGCGCGGTTGGGCGGCAGGTGCAGGTGAATGGCGGCGATGCGGATAGCGCCGCCGATGCGCTCGCCGCGTGCAGATTTGATGATCGCTTGCTGGAAGATCCGGCTCTGCGCAATGAAGCGGTGGGCGGGCTGGCCAGCCGGGTGTCGGTGCATCCCGCCGTCCGTGCCGCGCTCAAAGAGCGGCAGGCGGCCTTTGCCAGGCAACCGGGCGGCGCGCTGCTTGACGGGCGCGACATTGGCACGGTGATTGCGCCGGATGCCGATGCGAAACTGTTCCATAACGGCGCCTGCGGATATCCGGGCGCAGCGCCGCTATGCCGAAATGCTGGAGCGGGGAGAGAAGGTTTCTTTTGAAACCATATGGGCGGACATAATCGCCCGGGACGAACGCGACCAGAACAGAACCAATGCCCCGCTTAAACCCGCGCAAGATGCGCTCTTGCTTGATACTGGCGATTTGACTATAGGCGAAGCCGTTCAGCGGGCCATAGCCTTGGTGAACACTCAGATAAGCAGCCGGTCGAACAAGGTTTAACAACAGAAACCGGCGCATCGCACTCGCAAAATGGGGCAGCTTTTTTTCCGGCTCATCGCGGCAGGGAAAGAATGGCGGCTATTTGCTGTGTTTATGATAATCTGCTGTGTTTTCCTATGCTTAACCTAATGAATGCCTTTGTGACATTCGGTCATTTGGGCCTATCGGTCAAAGACCGCCGGAACCAACCGGCTGGCCGGAAAAATTGTAAGTAAGGAACATAATTTATGGCAAGTTCGCCAAACCCAACCCGTGATGATTTCGCGGCAATGCTCGACGAATCACTTGGCGGCGCCGATGGCGGCTTTGAAGGCCGCGTCGTAAAAGGCACCGTAACCGCAATCGACAATGACCATGCTACGATCGACGTGGGCCTGAAATCCGAAGGCCGTGTCGCGCTACGTGAATTTTCTTCGCCCGGCAAACCGGCTGAATTGAAAGTTGGTGATGAAGTTGAAGTTTATGTCGACCGTGTTGAAAATATGAACGGCGAAGCCATGCTGAGCCGCGACCGCGCCCGCCGCGAAGCCGCTTGGGATGTATTGGAAGGCGAATTTGAAGCCGAAAACCGCGTAGATGGCACCATTTTTGGCCGTGTAAAAGGCGGCTTTACCGTTGATCTGGGCGCGCCGTCGCCTTTTGCCGGCAGCCAGGTTGATGTGCGCCCCGTGCGCGATGTCGGCCCGCTGATGGATATTGTGCAGCCTTTCGTCATCCTGAAAATGGACCGTAAGCGCGGCAATATCGTTGTATCGCGCCGCGCGATCCTCGAAGAAACACGCGCCGAACAGCGCAGCGGCCTGATCCAGAATCTGGAAGAAAATCAGGTTATCGAAGGCGTTGTCAAAAATATCACCGATTATGGTGCCTTTGTTGACTTGGGCGGTATTGACGGCCTGCTCCATGTCACCGACATCAGCTATAAGCGGATCAACCACCCATCCGAAATCATCAATATCGGCGACACGGTGAAGGTGCAGATCGTCCGCATCAACCGCGATACACAACGTATCTCGCTCGGCATGAAGCAGTTGGAAGCCGATCCGTGGGATGCCGCGGTGCAGAAATATCCGGTGGGTGCAAAACTGACCGGTGCGGTCACCAACATCACCGAATATGGTGCCTTTATCGAGCTGGAAGCCGGTATAGAAGGCCTTGTCCATGTTTCCGAAATGAGCTGGACCAAGAAAAATGTCCATCCCGGCAAAATCGTATCGACCAGCCAGGAAGTCGATGTTGTCGTTCTCGATATCGACATGGAAAAACGCCGCATTTCGCTTGGCCTCAAACAGGCTCAGGATAATCCATGGGCCAGCTTTGAAGAGAAATTCCCTGTCGGTTCGACCGTTGAGGGTGAAGTGAAAAATGCCACCGAATTCGGCCTGTTCATTGGCCTTGACGGGGATGTCGACGGCATGGTCCATATGTCCGATATCGCATGGGGCATTTCGGGCGAAGAAGCCTTGCACCTGCACCGCAAGGGTGAAATGGTTAAAGCCATTGTGCTTGATATTGACGCCGAAAAAGAGCGGATTTCGCTTGGCATCAAACAGCTTGAAAAAGGCGCGCCTTCTGCGGCTCCTTCGGCAAGCGGCCTGAAAAAAGGTGCGACCATTACCGTTACCGTTCTGGAAGTGCGCGATGGCGGTCTTGAGGTGCAGGCGGGTGACGACGGCGTCACCGGCTTTATCAAGCGCAGCGATTTGGGCCGTGACCGCGACGAACAACGCCCCGACCGTTTCCAGGTTGGACAGAAATTCGACGTTATGGTTGCCGGTTTCGACCGTTCGAAAAAACCGAATTTCTCAATCAAGGCGCTGCAACTGGCCGAAGAGAAGCAAGCGGTTGAACAATATGGTTCCTCCGACTCCGGCGCATCGCTGGGTGATATTTTGGGCGAGGCGCTCAAAAAGCAGGAAAAATAAGCAACCGCTTCAAAGTGAAGCAAAAAACCCGCTATGCCAAGTGCATGGCGGGTTTTTTCATGATTTTCTTTACCATTTCGGGCATAAGAAATGTGCATTTGGATTGTAAAATCCAAAATAGTCTGCCAAAATAAGAGTCTAAGTTCTATTATGTGCTTTGCTGTCATATGGGGGTATGTCAGCTTTTCGGAAGGCACAGATGGTTCGTCATTTTTTGAGGGATGAAAGAATATGATCCGATCCGAATTGGTAAAAAAGCTTGAGAGCGAAAATCAGGATCTCAAAACAGAAGAAGTGGAGCGGATCGTCGATCTGTTCTTTAATCAGATTATCCAAAGGCTTGCCGATGGCGGACGTGTTGAACTACGCGGTTTTGGTGCTTTTTCCACCCGCGAGCGTAGCCCCCGCAAAGGGCGCAACCCGCGCACGGGTGAATCGGTGGATGTGCCGTCCAAGCGCGTTCCCTATTTCAAGCCGGGTAAAGAAGTGCGCGAACAGCTGAATAGCTGATATTGCGCAGCATGGGGCCTATTTCCGGGTCTTATTTTTATTTTTCTGGCCAATAGGCTTGACCTGCAAAGCAATATATTGTTTCGCAGCCAACACCATGCGGACGTGGCGAAATGGTAGACGCTACAGACTTAAAATCTGTTATCAGTAATGGTGTGCGGGTTCGAGTCCCGCCGTCCGCACCATAGTTTGTTCATATTTCCCGGCATTGTTATTTCGCAATTTGCAGCATAAATCATCGGCATGACAGACCAACCGAATCCAAAATTTCTGGGCAAGGATAGCCCGTTGCCGCAAAGCCCGCTACAGGCCGTGCTTGATTATGTTCCCAATCCGCGTCCGGGGACGCTGTATCTTACCCGCTTTGCCGCCCCCGAATTCACCTCGCTTTGCCCGGTAACGGCGCAGCCGGATTTTGCGCATCTGGTGATTGATTACGCCCCCGACCAAAGCATTGTCGAAAGCAAATCGTTGAAGCTTTTTCTGGGCAGTTTCCGCAACCATGCGGCGTTTCACGAAGATTGCACCGTCGGTATTGGTCAGCGTCTTTATAACGAAATGAAGCCCCATTGGTTGCGTATTGGCGGATATTGGTATCCCCGCGGCGGCATACCGATCGATGTCTTCTGGCAATCGGGCGAGCCGCCCAAGGGGCTTTGGATCCCCGATCAGGGCGTGGCGGGCTATCGCGGGCGCGGGTAAGCGCCTATCACCACCGCCCGATTTAGGGTCAGGCCCTAGAAAGCTGATATTAACGCATCAACCCGCCCATTAGGTTGCGGGCGAAACGGCCAAGGCCGGGAAAGCCAAAGCTTTTGCCGATTTCGGTGGCAATAGTGCCGGCTGCGGCGCTGGCGGCGGAGGCTTTGGGATTGGCGCGGGATTTCTTGCCCATCATTGCGCTTGCCGCCATGGCTCCGGCCGACGACAAAGCGGCTCCTGCGGCGGCGGAGGCGGCCTTGCCCCAGATGGAGCTGGACTTACGTTCACGCTTGCCGACTTCCTCTTCGCCTTTTTCCGCGACCTCTGTAGCGGTTTCGGCGGCATCGGCGGCCTTTTGCGTCAGCACTTCCTCGGCGCTTTCGCGGTCCACTTCTTCGTCATATTTACCGACAAAGGGGCTGATCGACTGAATGATCGCCCGTTCCTTTTTATCGAGCGGCCCGGTGCGCGATGCGGGCGGTTTGATCAGGGTGCGCTGCACCACTGACGGGGCACCATCCTCCATCAGCATCGACACCAATGCCTCACCGGTTTTCAGCTCGGTAATCGCCTGCGCAACATCCAGATCGGGGTTAATGCGGAATGTTTCGGCGGCGGCCTTGATCGCTTTTTGATCGCGCGGGGTAAAGGCGCGCAGTGCGTGCTGCACCCGGTTACCGAGCTGTCCCGCCACTTTTTCTGGAATGTCGATGGGATTCTGACTGATGAAATAGACGCCCACGCCCTTGGAACGGATCAGCCGGACGACCTGCTCCACTTTCAGCATCAGAGCGTCGGGGGCGTCTTCGAACAACAGATGCGCCTCGTCAAAAAAGAACACCAGCTTCGGCTTATCAGGATCGCCCACTTCGGGAAGGGTTTCGAACAATTCAGCAAGCAGCCATAGCAGGAATGTCGCATAAAGCTTTGGACTGAGCATCAATTTGTCGGCCGCCAAAACATTAACCTGCCCGCGTCCTTTTTCATCCACCTGGATAAAATCGGTTATTTCCAGCGCCGGTTCGCCGAAAAATTTTGCGCCCCCCTGATCTTCCAATGACAGCAATTGCCGCTGGATAGAGCCGACCGAGGCTTTGGTAACATGGCCATATTCGCCTGCAATCTGGCTGCTATTTTCGCTACACCACATCAACATGGCTTGCAGGTCATCAAGGTTAAGCAATAACAGCCCCTGATCATCGGCGACGCGGAACGCAATGTTCAGCACGCCTTCCTGTGTGTCATTCAACCCCAAGATGCGGGCGAGCAGCAGCGGTCCCATTTCGCTGATCGTGGTGCGAACCGGATGCCCTTGTTCGCCATACAGATCCCAGAAAACAACTGGATTATCGGCATAATTATAACCTGCATAGCCGATGTCAGCGGCGCGTTTGGTAAAGGGTTCATGCAGCTTGTTGTTCGCCGATCCGGGCATGGCAAGACCGCTTAAATCACCCTTCACATCCGAAACGAACACAGGCACACCGGCGGCGGAAAAGCTATCGACCAGCCCTTGCAGTGTCACGGTTTTACCCGTGCCGGTCGCGCCTGCAATCAAACCGTGGCGATTGGCCCGTTTCAGGTTCAAATATTGCGGGTCCGCACCGCCGCTGCCCGCACCAATGAATATGCCTTGATCTGTGTCCATCGCTCATTCTCCTGATCCTGATAATTTTTATGATCAACAATGCTGGCCGCTTTGCGTCAAGTCAAATATCGCAACATCATCGCGCTCGGTTCGCCGCTAACACAGAATCGTTCGCCGCAAAGCCCTAAAAAGCCAATTTCATTGCACCCGGCGCCGCGATAAGCCAGAGACGATTGGCAGGGGAGATTTCACTTGGATATAGTTCATATGCAAAATGGTTTTTGGAACAGGATTTGCAGCTTTTTAATGCTGGCTTTTTTGATGAGCGCCTGTGTGTCGGCTGACGGACCCCGGGTTATTCCGCAAACAGCAAAAGACCGCCCTGTCTCTTCTGCGCCGCCAGCTTCTTCTTCTGCACCCGCTTCACCTGTGTATCCGCCGCCTGCCCCGCGCAGCAGCAACCAATCCATAGATCCGGCCTTGCAGCAATATATTGATGAAGAATGGCGGCGATTTCCGGGAAAAACCGGCGTTGCTGTGCTGCGTATAGATGGCGGCGGCGGCATGGCGGGGAAAAGATTGCAGGACTTGTTCCCGCAGCAAAGTGTTTCGAAAACCTGGGTTGCGATGACCGTTCTGGATCAGGTGGATCAGGGGCGGCTGAGCCTTAATCAAAATGTGCGGATCACGCCGGATGATGTGACCCTGTTTTATCAGCCGTTGGAGGCGCGGGTGACGCGCGACGGGGAAGTGAATGAAACGATTGCCCGCCTGCTCGAACTGGCAATCACCACCAGCGACAATACCGCCAATGACAGCCTGCTGCGCACTGCGGGCGGGCCAGAGGCGGTGCGGGCCTTTATTGCCAAGCATGGATTGGGGCAAATTCGCTTTGGTCCGGGCGAGCGGTTGTTGCAAAGCGGTATTGCTGGGATGGAATGGAAACAGGAATATTCGGTGGGCCGCCGTTTCTATACGGCGCGGGCTGAAATTTCCTATGACAGGCGCAAGGCGGCGCTTGATGCGTATCTTGCCAACCCGGTCGATGGTGCCAGCCCCGAAGCCATCGCCAATGCGCTGGGCCGGCTCGCCAAAGGGGAATTATTGTCGCCAGGATCAACCCGGTTGATGATCAGCCTGATGGAGCGGGTCAAGAGCGGCCCCAACCGTCTGAAAGCCGGGGTGCCCGCCGGATGGGGCTTTGCACATAAAACCGGCACGGGTCAGGTGCTTTCGCCGGTTTCAACCGGCTATAATGATATTGGTATCATGACCGCGCCCGATGGTACGCGCTATGCCGTGGTGGTGATGATGGCGGATACAACCGCATCGGTGCCGGACCGGATGCGTTTCATGTCGTCGATAACGCGGGCCACCGCTAGCTATCACCGGCCTTAGGATCAGGCCCATTCCCTATCGCTTTGCGGAATTGCTTCGCAGTTTGATGCTTATGGGCGCAGCACGGCAAACCGGTTGCTGGATTGCAGCCTGCTGCCCTTGGGAAGTTCAAAGCTGATCCGGCGGTTGGTAAAATCAATCACCACCTTATCAAACAAGCCGAGCGCGTCCATGCCAAGGAATATCGCGGGCTTATCCTCCAGCCCCAAAGTCTTCATCGCGTAATTTTCGGAAAAGGTTATCGGCAGATCCTTAATGGTCACCCCGCCAATCTCAATCGAACGCAGCTGTGTAAACTGGCCGGTCAAAACATCCCCAATCACGCTTTTCATCTCGACATCCTGATATTCGCCCTTGCGGTCGCGGCGGCGTAGCAGGTCGCGTAATTTATAATTGCCCATACTTGACTGTGCGCCGGTATCGATGACAATATCGACCAGCGCTCCGTTGACCCGCGCATTGGACAGGATCATCCGTCCCGCCTTGCGCCGTGCGGTTACCACAATCATCCCGCGTTCCAGCTTTCCTGCACTGCGCTTTTTTTCAGACGGCAACACCTGCATCTCACCTTTGGTGAAATCGAGGAAAATCTTATTCTCCTCCAAACTATCAATGCCAAGCAAACCATGCGCTCCCAGATTTTGCTGTTTCAGTCCCGGCGCTTCTATATCTTCTATGCTGAATGTTGCGGTGGTCAGCTTGTCGATCAAATAGCTGTTGACCGTTGCCGGTCCCGATACTGTGGCAAGGCGCAGCATTTCACCGCTATCAAGGTTCAGATATTGGGCCAGTTCCTGTGAGATAACCGTGCGTTCTGATCCGGTGTCCACGATGAAAGGAAAGCTTTTGCCGTCATTGATGGTGACAGGAACGGTGAGCCTGTTTGTCCGGTCGACGGTGAAATCCTGAAGCAAGGGCGCGATGGGCGGGGCAAGGGTTGAGGCAATTTCAGCCGCATTGTCACGGCCTGAATTTTCCTGTTCAATCTGCGCAGACAGGTCATTGGCCATCAGCGGCGGGCAAATAAAAGCGGCAGCAGCCAACACTGCACTGGCGCTGGTTTTGACCAGCATGGATAGCAGCGGATAACTGTTCATCTCTCCTTCTCCTGTGCGCACAGAATAGGCCCAATCGCCTTTGGGGGCAAGGGATGTGTGAACTGCCTTGCCCAGTTCACGGCCGCATCGCTGCGGCGGCCATAGATTCGGCCTCAACCAAAAGCGCATCGTCGGTCGCGCCTTGTGCTACGCTTTCGCGTCCGATCATCACCAATACGGGCACCGCCATTGGGCTGATGCGGTCAAGATTGACATGAAGCATGGTGCCCGCGGCCCGGTCCAGCAAATCGCCCAGCCGCCCGGCATCGGTCATACGCGCCCGCGCATCGGCCCATGCTGCCTCCAATAACAGGTGGCCCGGTTCATATTTGCGCAGCACATCATAGATCAAATCGCTGGAAAATGTGACCTGCTTTCCGGTTTTGCGTTTGCCAGGATGCTGCCGTTCGATCAGGCCGCTAATCACCGCAACTTCGCGGAAAGCGCGTTTCAGCAAATAGCTGCCCTCTATCCATTCGGCAAATTCATCGGCCAATATATCGGCGCTCAACAGGGCCGCGGGATCAGCGACCGGATCGACGCTGCATATCGCCAGGGCATAATCGCTGGCGACAAAGCCGAGGGGTTTGAGGCCGCGATCCTCCATTCGCCGGGTTAACAGCATCCCCAGCGATTGATGCGCATTCCACCCTTCAAAGGGATATAGCACCATATAATGCCGCTCTTGATGCGGGAATGTTTCGATCAACAGCTGCCCCGGTTCCGGCATCTGGCTGCGATAATCCTGCATCTCCAACCATTCGCGCACTTCGTCAGGAAAGCGGCCCCACCCGGCCCGGTCGGTCAAAAACGCCCGCACGCGCTGTGACAAATGGGTGGTGAGCGGCAGGCGCGTGCCCATATAGCTTGGGATCATCGCGGCTTTTTTCGCCGCCCGGACAATCAGGTCGCCATCCTTTATGCTTTCCACCTCCAGCGCCATTCCGGCAAAGGTAAAGCGGTCGCCAGGGGAAAGCTGCGCTCCGAAATTTTCCTCTACCCGGCCCAATTTGCGGCCATTGCGGAACCGCACATCCAACATGGGAAGGTCGACGATAATTCCTGCATTCAACCGATATTGCGCGGCGAATTTGGGGTGGGTCAAATGCCAGAAACCATCGCTGTCACGCCGCAGCTTTTTGAACTTGTCATAGGCCCGCAGCGCATATCCGCCAGTCGCCACAAATTCGATCGCGCGGCGCAGCATCAGTTCATCGGTGCCGCCATAGGGCAGGGCGCTTTGCACTTCGGTCAAAAGCTGCGCCTCGTCAAACGGCCCGGCGCAGGCGCGGCCCATAATATATTGGGCGAGCACATCCAGCCCGCCGGGACGAAAAACTTCGCCGTCGCGTGCGCCTTGTGCCACCGCGTCAAATGCGGCCTGCGCCTCTAAAAATTCAAAACGATTGCCGGGCACCAATATCGCTTTGGATGCTTCATCCATCCGGTGGTTCGACCTGCCGATCCTTTGTAAAAGCCTGGATGATCCTTTGGGTGCGCCCATTTGGATAACGCAATCGACATCGCCCCAATCGACACCAAGATCAAGGCTCGCCGTGCACACCAAGGCGCGCAATTCCCCCCGTGCCATCGCGCCCTCCACCTTGCGCCTTGCCTCCACAGACAAGCTGCCATGATGGATGCCGATGGGCAGATTAGCCTCATTTAGCTCCCATAATTTCTGAAAGGTGAATTCAGCCAGAAATCGCGTATTGCAAAATACCAAAGTCACCCGGTTGCGTGCAATTTCCTGCAGCAGCTGCGGCACGGCATAATGGCCGCTATGCCCCGCCCATGGCACCCGGCCTTCGGGCAGCAGGATGGCAAGGTCCGGTGGCGCAGCGTCCATAGATTCGATCAGCGTGACCATATCCCTATCACCCAAAGGGGCGAGCCATGCGCGATAGCTATCCGCATCCGCCACCGTTGCCGACAGCGCCACCCGCTGCATCGCGGGCGCGATAGTGCCAAGCCTTGCCAGCGATAGGCAAAGCAAATCGCCGCGTTTGGAATTGGCAAAGGCATGGACTTCATCAATGATGATATGTTTAAGCCCTGAAAACATCGACGCGCTTTCGGGATAGGATAGGAGCAACGACAGCGATTCCGGCGTGGTGAGCAAGATATGCGGCGGTCGCGCCCGTTGCCGCGCCTTGCGTTCAGACGGCGTATCCCCGGTGCGCGTTTCGACCCGGATGGGCAGCCCCATTTCCTCAATCGGCATCATCAAATTGCGCTGCACATCGGCGGCCAGAGCTTTGAGGGGAGAGACATAAAGGGTGTGGAGATAATCCAGCTCGCCCGCAGGGCCAGGTTTTTGCCCGCAAAATGCCGCCAATGTCGGCAAAAACCCGGCCAGCGTCTTCCCCGCCCCCGTCGCCGCAACGAGCAGCGCGTGTTTGCCGCTCTGCGCGGCTTCCAGCATCGCAAGCTGATGCGGACGCGGCTGCCATCCGCGCGATGCGAACCATTGGGTGATTGGGGTGAGGAGTTGAGAGTTCATTTCAGTGTAGATTGAGATTTTTTCATGGAATTTGAGAGTCAAAAATATTTTCAAATTGACCCGGATTACAAAAAGTGATTCAGATGTCTTTTAAGGAGCAAACTTATGTCTCGTCTCGACCAAATAATCGAAAAGGCAAAAAAATATCAAATGTCTGCTCAGGAAAAAGAGGAGCAAAGGCGAAGTTTTGCCTATGGAAACGCAAAAATCGAAAATGATAGTATCACCAAGGACATGATTGCTAAAGCAGCACAGGCTAAAGCTGTCTGATGGCTCAACGTGATAGTAGGGCTGAAACACCTACTTTGATAACCGATCCGCAGGCTGTCGCTGAGCTTGAAGCAGAAAATGCTATGCTGTCTTGGATCTAATCGATCAGGTTGAGCGCGATCAAAGGCCGTTTAAGCTTCGAGTTTCAACAATTCAGCAACTACACAGATTGGCAATGGAGGGCCTATCTGCATATGCAGGGAATTGGCGACCGGGCAAAGTTGAAATTGGCCTGAGCAAACACAGCCCTCCTGAGGCTTTCCTCGTGTCTGGACTGATGGAAGAACTATGTGATTGGGTGAATGACAATTGGGTCTCCAAATCAGCCCTCGAATTAAGTGCCTACGTTATGTGGCGATTAAATTGGGTTCACCCATTTGATGATGGAAATGGCAGGACTTCCAGAGCCGTGTCATATCTGGTTCTTTGCGCTAAGGCAGGAACGAGATTGCCAGGCAGCGTTACAATACCTGAACTCATTTCTCGAAATAAGCAGCCCTACTAGTTAGCACTTGAAAAAATTGATGAGAGCGAACTGGCCAAGAAAATAGATTTAAGCCCAATTTGCGAATTATTGGATACCTGCTTAGCCGAACAATTAAGTCAGGCTTACCAGTCAGTTACCGGAACATCCATTGATGATAACGGAAACCGCAAATTCCACTGAATTCAATGCCCCACACTTTCTCCGCGCTCCAGTCCGCTCGCTGCCAATTGCGCGTCTATCTGCGCCATCAACCGGTCCAGCCCCGCCTCGCTTGAGGCTTCGGCGCGGGCGACCAGCACATCCTGTGTGTTGGATGCACGCAGCAACCACCAGCCGTCCTCGGTATTGACGCGGGCGCCGTCGGTGGCGTTGACCTGTGCACCTTCGGCCTGCAATCGCGCCAGCACTTCGTCAATCACCGCAAATTTCCGCGTCTCATCGACCTGAAAGCGCATTTCGGGGGTGTTGATCATATCGGGCATTTCGCTGCGCATCTGCGTGACGCTCTTGCCCAGCTCGGCACTGGCCCGAATCAAACGCAGCGCGGCATAGATCGCATCGTCAAAGCCGTAATAATCATGTTTGAAAAACACATGGCCGCTCATTTCCCCGGCCAGAGGGCTGCCTATTTCCTTCATTTTGGACTTGATCAGGCTATGGCCGGTTTTCCACATAAGCGGCTTTCCGCCCAGGTCGGCGATGCGTTCATACAGCGCCTGGCTCGCTTTCACATCGGCGATAATGGTGGAGCCGGGGGCGATTTTGAGCAAATGTTCGGCGTAAATCTGTAAAAGCTGATCGCCCCAGATCACCCGTCCTTTGCTGTCGATCGCACCTATGCGGTCGCCATCGCCGTCAAAAGCCACTCCGAAATCGAGCTTCTTATCCGCGACAAGCCGCTTCAGATCGCTAAGCGTGGTTTCGTCGGTGGGATCGGGATGATGATTGGGAAACTGGCCATCCACATCCACAAACAAAAGATGATGCTCACCCGGCATCTTCTTTACCAGACGCTCGATCACTGGTCCCGCCGCACCATTGCCTGAATCCCATCCAATGCGAAAACCGCAATCGGGCAGGCCGACGAGGAGGCGTTCAATATAGTCATCCATTATGTCATAGGAAGACGCCGTACCCGCCATAGGGCTGTCCCAGTCGCCCGCCGCCGCCATGCGGCCAAGCCTTTGGATATCCTCACCAAAAAACGGTCGGCCCTGAAATACCATTTTGAAGCCGTTATAATCGGGGGGATTATGGCTGCCGGTTATTTCTATGCCGCCATCGACATGATCGAGCGCGGCTTCGGCATAATATAGCATGGGCGTTGGCCCCATGCCGATCCGCACCACGTCCATACCGCTTTGGGTCAGGCCGCTGACCAACGCTTCCTCCAATACGGGTGAGCTTAACCGGCCATCATAGCCCACCGCGACGCATTTGCCCCCCGCACGGCCCAGCAATGTGCCAAAGCTGCGGCCGATGGCATAGGCATCATCCGCCCCCAATGTCCGTGCCGACAATACCGCGTATGTCATATTCACGCAGAGAAGTGGAATGAAAATCATGGCGTTGGAGAGAGATCATGTAAAGGGTTCCTTTTATCAGGACTGTTTGTTTTTCATTTCCGCCAATAGCAGATCGCGGGCCTTGTTCAACAAGGCGGCGCGTTCGTCGCTGCCGCCGGTATCGGGATGGTTTTCGGTAATCAGCTTGCGGTGGCAGGCGCGGACCATGTTGGCGTCATAATCGCCTGTTATACCAAGTAAATTGCGGGCTTGATCAAGTTGATAGGCATGGCTTTGATTTTGGCTCACCGGTTTTCTTTTACCCGCAAACCAGGCGATACCGATGACCAGCACGGCAATCCCGCCCAAAAATTGCCCTTTGGCGGCAATGCCAGCGCCTGCGATGATCAGCAGCGTGGGCAATAGCTGCGATGGCAGCAGGCGCTTTGTCCACAGCGCCCAGCCCAAGGCAATCCCGATCAGGCCAAACAGTATCGGCATTACACAGATATCCCCCTATCAGGCATCCCTTTATCTGACATCGCTTTACGCTGCGCAGGCAGCGCCAAGCCGGTGACCAATTCGCGCAGTTCCTGCCGGGCGGCGATATGCGCGGTGCCCAGCTGACCCAAATGCCCTTTGTCGATCAGCGTCAATCCCGATGGAAATAGCTCGCGGTAAATCACCCGTTCGCTCAGGCCCGATATGGTCCTGAACCCGACCCGTTTGGAAAGTTCCGCGATGGCATCGCTCATGCGCTGCTGATTGCGGGCTTCGATATTCTGCACACGGTTGCGCACCACGATCCAGTCAATGGTCACACCGTCCGATTTCGCCCGCGCCTTTCGCGCTTCCCAGATCAGCTCCGCATAAAAGCTTAGCCGCTTGACCTTGAAAGTTTCGGCGTCAACCTGACCGATCAGGTCAAAATCGACAAAGCTATCATTAATCGGCGTGACCAGTGTATTGGCTCTTGTGGCGACAAAGCGCGCATATTGATCGTCGCGGCCGGGTGTGTCGAACAGGATGAAATCATGGCTATTTTCAAATTGTTCGGTCATCCGTTCCAACGCTGCAAGCGAATCATGCTGAAACACGTCAAAATCGGGAAGAGGCAGCTCGATATCGCGCCGTTTCATCGTATCGTGGCGGTTTTCCAGATAGCGATAAAGCGTGCGTTGCCGGGTATCAAGATCGATACAGGCGACCTTTGCTCCGCGTGCGGCCAACGCAATGGCCACATGAACTGCGCTGGTTGATTTTCCGGTACCGCCCTTTTCATTGGCGAATACGATATGATGTGCGCCAGCCATTTGTTCTGCAATTGCCCCCATTGGTTTCTTGGCTTAAACAAGCCGTGACTTCCATAATCAAGGGCAAGGCGGCGTGCAAACAATCAATCAGCTTGACTCATTGCGGGACAGTATATGCAAGCTAAAGGAACGCGCGGGTACTCTTGCTCTGGTCCCGACAATGGGCGCTTTGCACGATGGCCATATGGAATTGGTCCGGCGGGCAAAGGATATAGCAGAGGCGGTTGCCGTGTCCATATTCGTCAATCCGAAACAATTTGGCGTTGGTGAGGATCTGGACGCCTATCCCCGCCCGCTGGCGAAGGATCAGGCGATGCTTCAGGCTGCGGGCGTTGATCTGTTATGGGCGCCGCCGCCTGCACAGGTTTATCCGGCGGGCTTTTCCACCAGCGTGCATATGACCGGGCTATCCGATGATTTTTGCGGCGCGGCCCGGCCCGGCCATTTTGACGGCGTGGCGCTTGTGGTGGCCAAACTTTTCAATCAGGTCCGTCCCAGCCATGCCTTTTTCGGGGAAAAGGATTTCCAACAGCTTGCGGTTATCCGCCGCATGGCCGCCGATCTCGACTTTGATGTGGAAATTATCGGCGTGCCCACCATGCGCGATACAGATGGGTTGGCGCTATCATCGCGCAATGCCTATCTTTCGGTAGAACAGCGGGCTGCGGCGACCGCTTTGCCCAATGCCATTAAAGCGGCGGCGGCTGGGATTCGCGGCGGCGGCGATGTGCCATGCTTTTGGCCCATGCGCGGGACAGCTTGATTGCGGCGGGATTTTCCCATGTTGATTATCTGGAACTGGTGGACGCCGCTACTTTACGCAGATGCGACCATTTGCCAGCTTCCCATGCCCGGATTTTGGTGGCGGCGAAAATTGGGAACACACGTTTGATTGACAATATATCTGTATAAGATATTGGTATTTATAAATAAAAAATTATTTTAATCGGCGTTAACCTTTTATTAGCCATATTCCGCTGAATTGGCCCTCTGATTGGATGTGGGGGTTGAGTATATGGCTAATAGTATGAAGAGTGCGGCGTTTCTGATGGAAACCCGCTTGACGGATGCGGCCAATGGCGATGTGAATGCGCTGTTTGATTTGGGCATCGCCTTTTCCACCGGCGCAGGCGGCATCGATGTCGACATGATCGAAGCGCATAAATGGTTCAATCTGGCCGCCCTGAATGGCAGCGAAGAAGCGATGATGTGCCGCGCGGATATTAGTGATGATATGACCGCGCGCGAAATCGCCGAGGCCCAGCGTCAGGCCCGCGCCTGGTTGCAGGCAACGGACCGCCGCGCGGCTTGATAAAGCAGATTAGGGTTTAGCCTTTATCTTCGCTATCGGCGAGCGACTGCGCGATGCGCCTTTCTGCGATCATCCGGCCGCTTTCCCTTGGCAGACCCAATGACCCTGTTAAAGGCCCGCCCATAAGCGCATCGCCGAGCGCAAGCAAAACCATCTCCAGCGTTATTTCGTGCAAATGATGATCGGCATGGCCGTCCACAGCAATGTCATCGACCAGTTTGTGAATGGTGTCGACAATCGGGTCGAGCGCATCTTCATTCCCCGATAGCAGCATCCAGGATGCAAGGGCGCCCGCACCGCCTTCGTCAAAACTGTCAAAAATCAGGTCGGCCAATTGACGCGGAGCCATTTCACCGCCTTGCAACCGGGTCACCGCTTCGCCAATGGTACGGCAAATATCCTTTGCCAGATACTCGGCAAGATCGCGCTGCAGGCCTGATGCCGATCCGAAATGATGCAGCAGATTGGCGTGGGTGCGACCGATACGGCCAGCCACAGCCTTTAGCGTGACCGATTGCGGACCGGTTTCAATCAATAATTGCTGCGCTGCTTCCAAAGCTAAGCTCCGGCTTGCCTCGGGACTTAATCTTTTGGCCCGCTTTGAAACTGTCCTGTCGCCCACCCGTTGTTCCATATTTATATTTTCTTCGCCTATCCTGAATGGACCGGCAAAGGCCCGGCGGCAATAGAAAAATTATCTGAAAGTATAGAGCGCCTTATAATGGAACGTTATTTGAAAGGGCCAGTTTTCTAAATATGATCATCTGAAATTTACACCTTTTTACGGCCAACATACTGTGTTTTCATATCAAAATCAGTATTTTAAGAAGATATTAACTCAATCTGTTACGGGCATATTTATAGGCTTTTTCGTAATTTATCCTATGCGATCCGAACAATCTGAAAACAGCAATAGCAAAAATGGCCCGTGCCTTGATGATGACCAGGCAATGTTATCGCCGATGAAGGCACGCGATTTTCGAACCAACCAACCCGAAACACCACGCCGGCATTGGGTCCGCGGCGACCCGTTCGCCAGCGCATTTTTCAATGCATTGTCCGCTGTCTTTCCGGCGGGCGAAGCTTTTATGATCCGCAGTATAAAGCCATGGCATAAAAACACGCCGCCGCAGCTTTCCGCCGACATCCGGCAATTTGTTGAGCAAGAGGCCGGGCATAGCCGCGAACATGATGTGATGAACGACAGTTTGACAGCGGCGGGATATGACATCGAACCGCTGCAACAGGTGATCCGGAATTTTGTCGGCTGTTTTGAAAATAGCAGCGCACAGACCCGGCTATGCGCGACCATGTGTATCGAGCATTTGACCGCGATTGTCGCCGCAGAGGTAATGGATAAAGACCATCATCTCCAAGACTCCGATTATGGCTTGCGCGAACTTTGGCTATGGCACGCGGTGGAAGAGATTGAACATAAATCGGTTGCCTTTGACGCATGGCAATATGCGGTTCGGGATTGGAGCGGTCCGCGCCGATATGCGGTGCGCACGGCATTTTTGACGCTGATCACAATCAGCTTTCTGATCAACCGGACGCGTGGCCAGATGGAATTGCTGCGTCAGGACGGTTTTGGATTTTGGAAAAGTTTAACCGGCCTGATCCGTTCGGGCTTTGGCAAGGGCGGGATTGGCCGCAACAGCATCCGGCCATGGCTTTCCTTTTTCCGTCCCGGTTTTCATCCATGGAATATCGACGACCGGCACTTGATTGAGAAAGGCGAAACAAGATTGGCGCAAATGAAGGCGGGGCGGGCGCAGGCCGAACCATCATTACCGAACGCCGCAAAAATCCGCGGCTTGCTGAAGCCGCCTGATAAAGGTTCAGGCGGCAATCAGCTGCGCGTCATAGGGCAGTGACCGGGTCGGGGGCATCTCGGGTCATGCCCTTCCAAACGGTCCGCATTGCCGATAGCGCCATTTCATACAGGGCGCAGGGAACATTACCGCCCCGGCCCGCACTGTGCCGCCGGGCAATTTGCCCGGTTGGCCGGAATCCGATTTGCGCAAACAGCGGCCCGAAGCCGGGTTGTCGGTGAAATGGCCGGAAACAAGATGCCGGTGGCCGATCGCGCGGGCAATGTTAACAACCGCGCGGGCGGCTTCGCTGGCATAGCCCAGTCCCCAATAGGGCCGGGCAATCCAATATCCGATTTCGGCGCCATCCTCCTGCTGGGCAAGGCCGCAAGATCCGATCAGGCGCGGCGCACTGTCTGTCCGCTGGATCAACATGAAATTGGGATAAAGCGGATCCTGACCCAGAGCCGCAAAGGCACGGGCATCATCCAGGCTATAGGGCCAGGGGGCCCGTGCCAAATTGCGCACAATGGCTTCATCACAAACGGCGTGATGCAGCGCTTCTGCATCTTCGGGCCATATTGGCCGTAACAATAATCTTTCGGTTCTTGCAAACATGGATCGCACTCTCTTTTTCTGCGCCGCCCCTGCCATGTCTGCATGACAAAATGACGACAGCCCTTTCATATGGGCGTTTTTGCAGGGAGAATGGGGGCAAAAGAAAGGGAGATCGGATGACCCGTCTCCCTGTCTGGTTGAAGCGCTCTTGTTGGAGGCTTCCGGGTCGTCCGATTGGACAACCCGTCATTGATTGTCCGAAATTATTCTGCGGCTTCGGCCTGCATATCCACCGACACATATTTTCGGCCGAGTTTGCCGGCGTGGAAACGCACGCGGCCATTGGCGAGCGCAAATAGGGTGTGGTCACGGCCAAGGCCGACATTGGCACCGGGATAAACTTTGGTGCCGCGCTGACGCACAATAATATTGCCGCCAATAACTTCTTCACCGCCGAACTTTTTGACGCCAAGACGGCGGCCAACCGAATCCCGGCCATTACGTGATGAACCACCTGCTTTTTTATGTGCCATGGTCTAAACTCCTAAAATATCCTGCCCGATTATTGCGGGCTTAGTCTTTTTTCGCGGGCGCAGCTTTTTTGGCCGCAGGTTTTTTTGCAGGAGCCGCTTTTTCCGCTTTGGCTTCTGCCTTGGGCGCGGCTTCTTTTTTGGCAGCGGGTTTCGCGGCTTCTTTGCCCACGCCCAAAATACGCAGCAGGGTCAAGCTTTGGCGGTGGCCCTGTTTGCGGCGATAATTGTGACGGCGCTTTTTCTTGAATACGATGATTTTCTCACCGCGTTCCTGCGCGATAATTTCGGCGGATACGGAAAGACCTTTCGTATCGGCGGGCTTGTCGCCTTCTCCTGCAAGCAAAACATCGTCCAGCGACACTTTGTCACCAGCTTCACCGGGCAGTTTTTCGACTGCAATTTTATCTCCAGCGGCGACGCGATATTGCTTGCCGCCAGTGCGCACGATAGCGAACATGGCTAATATTTCCGTTCCAAAATTTGGCGTTCAAATTCGATTCTGTACCCTATCAAGAGCGCAGAAAACCGGCGGTATAAAGCCGAAAATTGATTCGGACCCGATCCGTCGGAGAGCGGCCAGTTAGTCCGGCCATCATCTTTTGTCAACGCCTTTTGGCGGTTTTTCGGCCTTTTGGCTTATCCTTGGCGCTATACTCCAAGCAATGACTTGCCTGCGCCCTTGCTGCGCCGTAAACGAAGGCCATGCCGTCAAAAGCCGCCTCATTGATCTTTCTGCCCCTGCTGCCCTTACTGTTTGCAGGCTGTTCAACGCCCGACGGGGAATTTCCGTCGCTTGAACGGCGGCCTTTTGAACAAAATAGCGCGGTTGAAGCGCCGATTGTCCCGCCCACCCCGGTTGCGAGCAGCCTGCCTGCCGATATTGCGGCTCAGGTGACGGCCTTGCAAGCCCGCTATGCAAAGGCGCAGGCGACCTATGCCGCGATGCTCCCCGCCGTGCGCAGCAAAGCGAATGCGGCGGCCCGCTCGCCCATCGGCAGCGAAGCATGGGTTGAGGCGCAGCTTCTGGTGACCCGGCTGGATCAGGAACGCAGCGATGCGGTGAACGCGGCGGCGGCGATGGACGATTTGGTGGTGAAGCAGCTGGATGTCGAATCGCAGCGCCCGATATTATTGCTCACCCCTTTATTGCAGCCGGTTCAGGCGGACATAAACGCCGGCGTGCTGGAACAAAATCAGGAAATTGAGCGGCTTTCTAAAATAATTGGGCTTTGAACGGGAAATTTGGGGACAATATATTGCTAACCGCTTGACCTTAAAGCTTCGCAACGCAATTAGGACCGCATGACCGAAAATACGCCAAAATCCACCATTTCCCAAAATCCCGATATCCGCTTGCTTGGTAAGATGCTGGGCGATGTTATCCGTGCCTATGGCGGAGACAGGCTGTTCCGGCAGACCGAATATATCCGTTCGACCAGCGTGGATCGCTATCGCGGCGTGGAGGGCGCGGACAGCAGCGACCGGGGTTTGGGGGCATTGACACTGGATGACACGCTCGATTTTGTCCGGGGCTTTATGCTGTTCTCGCTGCTCGCCAATCTGGCAGAAGATCGTCAGGGCGTGGCCAAGGAAGAAGGCGCCAGTTTTGAAGAGGCGCTGATCCGGCTGCGCAGCGAAGGCGTTGACGATGCCACGCTGATGGAGCTTTTGGGTAACAGTCTGATCGTGCCGGTGTTGACCGCGCATCCGACCGAGGTGCGGCGCAAAAGCATTATAGACCATAAAAACCGTATCGCCGCGCTGATGGCGATGCGCGATATGGGGCAAGCGGTAACACCGGACGGCGACAATGTCGAAGAGGCGATTTACCGTCAGATTGCGCTGCTTTGGCAAACTCGGCCGCTGCGCAATGAAAAGCTGTTTGTCGCCGATGAGATTGAAAATGCGCGCAGCTATATGCAGCAAGTATTCCTAACCGCTATACCCAAGCTTTATATGCGCTGGGAAAATGCATTGGGCCACCGCCCGCCAGGCTTTGTCCGGCTGGGCACTTGGATTGGCGGAGACCGCGACGGCAACCCCTTTGTTAACGCCGAAACGCTGCGTTATGCCATGGCCCGCGATGGCGGCACTGCGATCCGCCATTATCTGGAACAGATCCATAAGCTCGGCGCGGAAATATCAATCAGCAGCCGCAACAGCGAAACCCCGGCAGAAGTATTGGAACTGGCGGAGCGGAGCGGGGATAACGCCCCCAGCCGCACGGATGAACCTTATCGCCGTGCCATGTCGGGTATTTATGCCCGGCTGTGTGCCACCCATTTTGCCCTGGTCGGCGATCAACCGCCCCGTCCCTCTGCCGTTGGAAGGCGAAGCTTATGCCAGCCCCGATGCGCTTCGGGCCGACCTTGTCACTTTGGCGGGCGGACTTGCGGCGGGCGGCGGCGGTGCGCTGGCAACCGGAGGCGCCCTTGGCCGCTTGATCCGTGCTGTTGAAATTTTCGGCTTTCATTTGGCCACGCTGGATTTGCGCCAAAACAGCGTCGTCCACGAACGCGTCGTCGCGGAACTGTTCAAGGCGGCGGGGGTAGAGGCCGACTATCTGGCGCTAGATGAAACGGCGCGGGTCACATTGCTGCTCGCCGAATTGTCGCATAACCGCCCGCTGGCCGATGAATGGCATGATTATAGCGAGGAAACCGCAAAGGAACTTGCCATTGTCCGCGCCGCCGCATGGGCGCAAAACCATTATGGCGCAGGCGCAATCACCACCTATAATATCAGCCAGACCGAAAGCGTGTCGGATATGCTTGAGGTCTATGTGCTCGCAAAGCAGGCGGGTATGTACAGGGTGGCCGAAGACGGCACGCCATCGGCGACGATCATGTCGGTTCCGCTGTTTGAAACCATCGCCGATTTGCAGGCTGCGCCCGAAACCATGAAAGCCTTTTTTGCGCTTGATCCCATGCGCGCTCTGGCGAAGGTGCGCGGGCATCAGGAGGTGATGATCGGCTATTCGGATTCGAACAAGGATGGCGGTTATATTACCTCCACTTGGGAGCTGTATCAGGCCTCCTCCGCGCTCGCGCCGGTGTTCGAAGATGTCGGTGTATCGATGCAGTTGTTCCATGGCCGCGGCGGCGCTGTCGGCCGGGCGGGGGCAGCGCATTCGGCGCAATCAAGGCGCAGCCCAGGGGCACGGTGCAGGGCCGGATCCGTATTACCGAACAGGGTGAAGTTATTGCCGCCAAATATGGCACAGTCGATAACGCCGTAACCTCGCTTGAAACCATGGCATCGGCGACCCTGCTAGCGACCTTGTCCCCCGATAAGATTGATGCAGGCGATGAAGCGCGGTTCCGCGCAGCGATGAGCGCCTTATCGGCCTCTGCGTTCCGCCATTATCGCGGGCTGGTCTATGAAACCGATGGTTTTCGTCAATTTTTCCGGCAAATGACACCGATTAATGAAATCGCCACGCTGAAAATAGGATCGCGTCCGGCCAGCCGCAAGGCGAGCGATGCGATTGAGGATTTGCGCGCTATTCCATGGGTGTTCAGCTGGGCACAGGCACGGACCATGCTGCCGGGCTGGTATGGCACGGGTCAGGCGCTGGATGACTTTGCCGATAAAGGCCTGTTGAAAGCCATGGCCAGCGAATGGAGCTATTTCCAAACGATATTGGCCAATATGGAAATGGTGCTGGCCAAATCGGATATGACGATTGCGGCCCATTATGCTGGGCTAGTGGAGGATCAGGCGCTGGCCGATAATCTGTTCGGACAGATTAAGGCCAATTGGCAAAAAGCGCATGATAGCTTGCTCGATGCAACCGGGCAGGGCTATTTGCTTCAGGCCAATCCCGCACTCAACAACAGCATACAGCTGCGCTTGCCCTATATTGAACCGCTCAACCTGTTGCAGATTGAGCTGATGAAACGCCACCGCGCAGGCGAAGATGATCCGCGCATTGGCGAAGGTATACAGCTAACCATCAACGCCATCGCAACGGCGCTGAGGAATAGCGGGTAGCGCCTTTGATTTAGCCCCTTGTCCGTCCGCACGGGCCTAGGGCATTGATGACATATTGGTAATCGGCCTGCGCCTTTGCGGCGTTGCCATCGCCTGCTGCCTGTATCAATGACGCATCCAAATTGCGGGGCAGCCCGCAGGCAAGGCGATACCATAATAAAGTATTGCGGCGCGGTGTTTGTGCGCCTTCCTCGATCAGCTCGCTGGTGGAGACCGACCAGATACGCTGCTGTCCCGGACGGCTGGCCACGGAGATCGAAAAGGGCTGGTTGCCCGCCGCACGCAGGAAAATCTGGCTAATGCCTTCGCCAATTACCGTGCCGGGGCTGTAAAAGGCGCTGGCTATGCCCAGCACTTCGGGGGCTGCGTCCAATTTCACCGATTCCTGTGTTATGGCACGGAGCAGGCCGTTATTCGCTTCGCTATAGCTGATCAGCGCATCGCTCCGGGACAGTTGGATCATATCGGGACGGCCGTTAACGCTTTTGCCTAATAAAAAGAAACGCTGTTTTTTCAGCTTGGGGATTTTGCCGCGTGCATCCTTGGGAATGTCAAGCAGGAAACGGACCTGTCCGGCGACGCCCTTTGTACCGCGAATCAGTGTATTAATATCGGCGGTGACCACCGCTCTTTGGATATTTTGCGGCACGCCCGCGCTTTGTTCGGCGGAGAGTTTTTGGACCTTTTTGACACTCGCATCGACGATCATCGGCGAAATAGTGACCAGATCGGCGACATCGGCATAAGCCGCATTGTCCGCTGGAATCGCAAAGCTATTTTGCGCCAATACCGCCGGTGTGGGCAGCCAGAAGGCTGAAATCACTGCGTAAAAAAATAGGTTCCTTGCCAATCGCATCATCCACTCCAAATTCGATCGCGCTTTTGCAGCGCCCGATTACCCTGCTATATGATAGATTATTACATGAATTGCACATGAATCTTCGAAATCCGATTGCACCGGCCTTTTTGCGCCGCTAAAGCCTTGATGGATTCGAATTAAAAATAAATTTCGAACATACGGGTGAGCGAAGATTTTAGGTTAACGCCGGATCCAGCCCATCCGATCAATAAGGGAAGTTAGGAGAGTCGTTTCCGCATGGCATATGCTGACCAACAAGGAATGAGTACGAATCGCATGATTGCGATTTTTTTCGTCGTTCTTCTCCACGCCTTTCTGGGCTATGCTTTTGTTACGGGCCTCGCTTATGAGGCGGTGCAAAAGGCGAAGGAAAGGCTAAACGTCGTTGACGTGAAGGAAGAAGAGCCCCCCGAAGAGGAAGAGCCGCCGCCGCCTGAGCCTGAAAAACAGATCGAGCCTCCGGTTGTATCGCCGCCGCCCATTGTGCGGACAGTGACTCCGCCGCCGACGGTTAGAACGGTTGTTGATCCGCCGCCGCAAATTCACGCTCGACAAGGCAGAGATCGCCGGGCTGATCGCACAGCACACGGTCGCCGGGCTGGTCATTGGCCTGCCGCTCAATATGGATGGCAGCGACAGCCCGCGCACCCAATCCGTCCGCGCCTTTGCCCGCAACCTTGGCGACATTGCCCTGCCCATCCTGTTGTGGGACGAACGCTGGTCCACCGTCGCGGTCGAACGCGCGCTGATCGCCGCCGATGTTTCCCGCAACCAGCGGGCGGAGCGGATCGACAACGCCGCCGCCGCCTACATCCTGCAAGGGGCCATCGATGCGCTGGTGGCGGTGCCGCAATGACCCTGCTCGCGCTGTTGCTCTTTTGGTTGATCGCGGCGAACCTGATCGGCTTCCTCGTGATGCTGTCGGACAAGCGCCGCGCCGAACTGGGCGACCGGCGCGTTCCGGAGGCAACATTGCTGCGGTGGAGCCTGTTTGGTGGGTCGCTCGGCGTGCTGGCCGGGCAGCAACTCTTGCGACACAAAACCCGCAAACAGCCCATCGCCAGCATCATCAAGGCCATCCCCGTGGTGCAGGCGCTGATGGCGATCGCCTGGCCAATGGGCCTTGGCGCTATCGTGATGAATGGGTTGCGCGCGAT
>JAAURJ010000087.1 GCA_012032285.1 Sphingomonadales bacterium | reverse complement strand
TGTACAAAGACCGCAATATGATCGAACGCTTCTTTAGCAAGATCAAACACTTCCGCCGCATTGCAACACGGTATGACAAGCTGGCCAGAAACTATCTTGGCTTCCTAAACCTCGTTGCTGCCATCAAGTGGCTCAAATGAATGTCAACACGACCTAGCGCCTGCCCTAAATGAACAAGCACAAAGCGCGGGGAAATATAAGGCGGCGCTGTTGCGGCAATCATAAGATTTTCTTGTTGATATAGGCGGATGAAATAACGTCGCCTGCACCATATCTGCACAACGAACCCTTGATAATTTCACCGCTCCCGCCATCGCGGCTCGACATCATCCTGCCATTACGGTCCCGCTATTATTTAGGGGAAATGTAATGACAGCAATGACAATGCGCCACGAAAGGGGCAGTTTTGCCGTGAAGTTGATTGTGGCGGCTGTGCTGGTGATCACCGGCGATCTATTATTCTACCAAGGGGTTATCAGCGGCGCCTCCAGCGGGATTTTTGCCGCCGCATGGACCGTCGCAGCTGGCATAGTTCAGCGATCCATATGGCGCGACAAAAGGGCTATTGCGGCGTTGTTTTTCGCGGCGATTTTTGCCGGGGCGCAAATTATGGATCCGTCCTTTTTGGCTTGGGTTCTGTTCTGGTGCGCGATCAGCATGGCGATGATGCTGCCCGCCACCGCTGAATTTGACGATGGCTGGCGCTGGTTCCAGCGGCTTGTTTATCACGCTGTGCGGCAATATGTCGCGCCGTTGCTGGATTTGGGAAGGTTGATGAAGGCAAGGCGCCGGGCGCAGGGGCGCTCCATTCTGTCCTTTTGGCGTGCATTGGTCTTGCCGGTGTTGGGCAGCGGTATATTCATCCTGCTTTTTGCGCAGGCCAATCCTATTATCGCGCAGTTTTTGGACAAGATCAGCCTGCCATCGCTGGGCGGCGACTTTCCTGTGCGTTTTTTCCTGTGGGCCGGTCTGTTCGCGCTGGTGTGGGCCAGCCTGCGTCCGCGCGTGCCCCGGCATTTGTTTGCTACAATGAACGGTACCGGTGATTTGCCGATTGCAGGGGTCAGCGTCGCATCGGTCACTCTATCGCTCTTCGTCTTCAACCTGTTATTTGCGGTTCAAAATTTATCTGACATCGCCTTTTTATGGGCGGGACAAGGGCTGCCCGACGGTGTGACCTTTGCCGAATATGCCCATGGCGGGGCTTATCCGCTGATCATCACTGCTTTGCTTGCCGGATTGTTCGTGCTGGTAACGCTGCGTCCTGGATCGGCGACGGCCAATGCCCCTTGGATCCGCCGTCTGCTGGTGCTGTGGATCGGACAGAATATCTTCCTTGTTGCCTCCTCCATATTGCGAATGCTGGATTATATAGAAGCCTATTCATTAACCCAGATGCGCATTGCTGCGCTTACCTGGATGGCGTTGGTCGCAGCCGGGTTGCTGCTGATTTGTGTTCGGATATTCCTGATGCGCCGGGCAAGCTGGCTGATCAATAGCAACTTGGCGGCGGCGCTGGTATTGCTTACCGGATATAGCTTTGTCGATACAGGCGCGGTTGCGGCGCATTGGAATGTCGCCCATTCCCGCGAAGTGGGCGGCAAGGGCGTGCAGCTTGACCTATGCTATTTGAATCAGATGGGTTCATCGTCGCTGCTCGCGCTGATCAATCTGGAATTATCGGACAAAGCGTTAAGCCCGGACCTGCGGCAACGTATCAAAAATGTCCGGCAAAAGGTGATGTCCGGAATGATCGGGCGCGGTTCCAGCTATTGGACCTATAGGGATGCACAGCGGATGCAAACGGCGATTGCCTTGCTCGGCGGCGACGGGTTGGAAGGCTATAGGCACGGATTGACAAGCTGTGACGGTCGGCCAATCCTGATGAACGATAACAATAATATGCGCTCCATGCCCGATAATGACCCGCTGGTCCGTTCAACAAACAGCGCCGAAAACGCCTTTAGCGCTCCTGCTATCAAGCAGTCATTGACAAAGGGGGCCGAACAATGATCATGGGGCCAATGTCACGGACAATATTGGTCGTCGATGACGACGCGCATATAAGGCAGCTTTTGGTTTTCGCATTGGAAAAGGCGGGGCAAAAGGCGATAGAGGCAGGCGATGGTGAGGCTGCATTGGCGGCCGCGCCAAGCATCAACCCGATTTGATCATCCTTGACATCAATATGCCCAAAATGGACGGGCTGGAGGTATGCCGCCGTTTGCGCAGCGACGGCGATGTGCCCATATTATTTCTGTCTTCGCGCGATGATGAAATTGACCGGGTGCTGGGCATTGAGCTGGGCGGGGATGATTATGTCGCCAAACCGTTCAGCCCGCGAGAAGTGGTTGCCCGTGTTATGGCGATATTGCGCCGCACGACGTCGCGCCCACCGGTATCGTCACAGCCGGACGGTATCGTCACCCATGGCGGCTTGACGCTAGATCCCGATGGCTGGACCGCAAGCTTTGGCGGCGCGGAAATCCCCCTGACCGTCACCGAATTTTCAATCCTGCGCACGCTTGTCAGCTTGCCCGGAAAGATATTCAGCCGCGATGTGATTATTAGCCGCCTGCACGGCCCCGGCTTTGCCATTACCGACCGGACCATCGACAGCCATGTCCGCAATTTACGCCATAAATTTGCCGAAGCCGGCTGTGATGATTTGATAGAAACCCGTGCCGGTGTCGGCTATCGCATCGGGGCGTGCAGCGGAGCGGGTTAAACGGACGTGATCGAAGCCGTCAAATCGCTGATCAAACGCTATTGGCCGGTGATGCGGCTGCGGACGATTATCTTTGGCACTTTGCTGTTCGTCGCCGCGCTGCCGGGGATCAGCGCCATCGGCCTTCGCGTTTATGAAAATACGCTTGTCCGGCAAACAGAAGCTGAACTGATCGCGCAGGGCGCGGCGCTGGTCGCTGCGACAGAGGCGCGCTGGCCGGGTAACCGTCAGCAAGCCGAATTGCCGCCACCGCCGCAAAATCGGGGATGGTCATCGGCGGACAAATATTCCCGGTCCGCCAAGGCGCAGCCGTCGCGTTCCTTTTCCTCTTTATCGGGACAGGAGGAAAATTATCGGCGCGAACCCACAAGGATTGACCTTAGCAGCACGCCCGTGCTTGCCCCGCGTCCGGTGGGCAAGGTGATTGGTGCCGCGGCGCAAAGGCCGGATAATGCGGCCGCGCAGGTTGCCGCTGATATGACGCCGGTGATGCTTGCGACATCGCGGCGGACATTGGCCTCGATCCAGCTGCTTGACGGTAACGGCACCGTGCTGGCAGGGTTTGAACGCGGCCGCAGCTATGCCCATATAGAAGAGGTGAAAGCCGCGCTTTCCGGTCAGATGAATACGACACTGCGCCGAAATGGCGACTATAATCCGCGCTATTCCTTTGAATGGCTCAGCCGCGCATCGGGCTTAAGGCTCCATCATGCGCGGCCGGTATGGGTGAATGGCAGGGTCGCGGGCGTATTGCTGGTCACCCGTTCTCCGCGCGTCCTGTTCGAAGGTATTTATCAGGACATCGGAAAAATCGCGATTGGCATTGCAGCGATATTCCTGATCCTGATTGGCATAACTGCGGTCATGGCCCGTGCGATTATCCGCCCGATTGAAAGCCTGAGCCGGGCGACTCGGATGATGACGGCGGGTCGCGGGCGTATTCCGGCGCGGCCGGGGCTAGGCGTTGTCGAAATTCGCGATTTATATGATGATTATCGCAGCATGGCCGAAGCGATCACCCGCCGGTCGCATTATTTGCGCGATTTTGCCGCCTCGGTCAGCCATGAATTCAAAACGCCGTTAACCGGCATACGCGGTGCGATAGAATTGCTCGAAGATCATGGGGGGCAAATGTCGGATGCGGAGCGGCAACGGTTTTACGACAATATGACTGGCGATGCCGATCGGTTGTCGGCGCTGGTCGGGCGGTTGATGGAACTGGCCAAGGCGGATATGCAAATCACCGATCACGATGCCAAGGTTGATGTTGCTGCGGTGATAGCCGCTATTGCCGATGGCTTTCACGGGGAGGGTTTTACCGTGGCACAGGAGGTTGCGTCTTCGCTGCCGTTCGCGCTCGCCCCGCCTGCAACGGTTGAAGCGGTGACAACGACGATATTGGAAAACAGCCGTCAGGCAGGCGCGAGCCATGTTGAGGTGACGGCCCATGCTGCGAACGGGCAGATTGTGATCGACTATCATGACAATGGCCCCGGTATCGCAGAGGGCGACCGGGCGCGGATATTCGATCCCTTTTTTACCAGCAAGCGCGGCGAGGGCGGCACCGGGCTTGGTCTTGCGATTGCCCGGTCGCTGGTGCAGGCGAGCAATGGGGAGCTTAATTTTATACCATCACAGATCGGGGCGCATTTCCGGCTGATATTACGGTCGGTTCAAATCCTTTAAGCGCTGCTCACATTAGCCCGTCCAAACCGATGCACCCGCGGCGGCCGTTCCACCATGGTGACTGGGGCGTTTCCGGCGGGGGTTTTATACAGCGTCCCTATGTCGGCGCATACCGCCTCGGCACGGTGCTTG
>JAAURJ010000047.1 GCA_012032285.1 Sphingomonadales bacterium | reverse complement strand
GGTTTACCACCAACCGCTGGGTCACAGAGGAGTTTTTATATCCTGCCGAAACGATGATAGCGCATCTGGACCGGTATAATGTTGATGAAACGGAGGAGGATGCGACGGTCAATCGTTTTGTGACTGCAATGGTTGCATTATACCATGATGAAATTGCCGATCTACTGCGGCAACGGGACGTAAAGCTAGCGGAGATTGGGGCTGGTCCTGATAACCCTGAAATTTATGAAAAGGGTAATGATGTGCTTTCGGTTTGCGACATTGATCTTGACGCAAAGCTGGAAAGCCTTGGGCTAGAATAGCTTGCAAAGCCGTCACAGACACGGCCCTATTAAATGCCCATTCGAGGCATCAAAATGGCGAAGATATTGGAGCAAAATGCACGCCGCAGGCAGCTATTCTGCCTGCAAGGGCATTTTGTTTCGAGATCGAAGCCATTTTAATGTCCGCAGGGTTTGACCCATTTTGTCCATTGCTGCGTTGGCAAGCTTGGACTTAGAACCACTAAACCCAGCGCTTGCCGCCTTGCACTGAACAAAATGGCCTCAAACCTCGAATGGGCATTTAATAGGTCCTGACCCTAGCAGCCAATTTGGTCGATTTCCGTGCGGATTTTCTGGATCAGGGGACCAATTTTGGTTAGCCGGGGGGCTTCGGCATCCAATATGGCGTGAAAGGCACGCTTCTTAAAAGCCAAAATATCCCCGCTCGCAAAATTGGAATTTTGTTGCAGCGATGATAATATTATATCGATTAGCCGGTCTGCCCCGTGAAGCCGCCCCCAAAGATAATCATTTTCCCTATAGGTGCGGCTGAAAAATGCGCCAAAATTATTCAGCTCAATGCCTTTTAGTGTCGCTTCGGCCCCGCCTTTACGGATTGCCTGCGCGTCGTCCGGGGATATACGGTCGACTTTTACTGGATCAAATTCATCCAAGCCTTCGCCCTGCAAAAGCGGAAGAGTGGCAATATCATAAAGCGGATATCCCAAATAGCCGACTCAGCATAATCCGTGACGCTTCCGCCTCCATATTGCTGAGCGCGGTGAAGAGCTTTTCGTCCACCAACCGGTCGGTCATAATCAAATCCCGCTTTTCCGCCATTCTATCAATAACCGCGCCGGGGGCATCAACACCATTTTGCACCGCTATTGTAAAATCCTCCCCCATATAGGCGCTGGTTTCGCGCGCAATATAGAGGGAGAGGCATTCATAGACGCAGTCATGCATGGCACTCACGCCGGCAAAGCGATCCTCTGCATCCAACGTATCATTTTGTTCGACTTCATCGGCGAGACGGCGGGCGAGGAAGCGCAGGCGGCGGATGCGAAAACGGACATCATGTTCGCGAAAAAAGCGGATGGATTCTGCTGTTGCGCCAATGCCTTTTGCACCCGCGATCGAATCAAGCCCGCGCAGACGCAGCTCTTGCCAAATCGCGTCTTTCAAATCGCGAAAATGGGCGTGGCTGCTTTCATTGCAGGCGCGTTTGGCAGAGGCGATCATATCATCCACCACGCCGACCAGTTTCAAATGACCATAAGCGGGATAGCTGTAACCTGCGGCTGCCGCAGCTTTCTTATTCGCAATCGCCCGCCATTTTTCGATGCGGGCAGGGGTTGGTTTCGAAAGAAACCATGTCCGGCCGAGCATATCATTAACGGTCCGTTCAATTTCGATATGAAGGCTGCCGATTACTGCTTGCATCCGTTCAATTCGTTCCGATCGCCCTTGTAATTTGTCGAGGCTGTCGCGGATAGGCTGTTCGCGCGGAATATTCGATGTGGCCCCAAATATGGTGGCAAGCCAGCCCGGCGGTTTGGTATCGGGCGGCTCGCCCGGTTTGCGGGCCTTTCTGAAGCTTGGTTTTCCTGGTTTTGGGTCAATATAGACAAAGCGCCGGTCCACCTCGCGCCGTGCCGGGCGGTTACGCAGCGCGTCTATGGCTTGGTTAAAAGGCGCATTGGCGAGCACCGATCCGTCAATCAACATGGTATCGGCGGCGGTTCCGGCGGCATAATGTTGCGGTAATATCCGTTTCAAAAAAGCATCACGGCCAGGCCAGCTGATTTTGCGGGCAATGATCAGTGTATCAATCTCCCGCGCTGAAAAGGGCGGGAATGCGCCAGGAAAGCTAGCCGTGGCCCGCGCTGCGAATACCAGATTGGGGGTTTCGGCCAGAAAAGATTCTGTATTGCCGCGTGTTGAAAAGCTGATGGTGATCCGGTGTTCGGTTTCCTGCACTTGCGGCGGGCTATTGAGTTTCAAACTTTCATCATGACCGGAAAAATCGGTGACCGTAACAAACAGGTCCAAAGGTTGATTCTGCGGAAGAAGTACCGGGCCTTTATTCGCCTTTTCCATTGCATCAAAGGCGTTGAACAGAAGCTTTGAAAACCACGCCCGCCAAAGGGCGGTTTGAACCACCTCGCGCGGACAAAGCGGGATAATTTGGCTGCCACTTCTTCCCGTGCCTCCAATGCGACGGTGCGTTCCACCGCCCCGCCTTTGCGCCGCAATATGGCCCAAGCAATCGGTATCGCCCAAAATTTTGAAAAACGTGAAAAAGGACGGGCATCAGGATCAATCAATGTTTCGACATCGGCGGTTTTCAGCCACAGGTCGGTCAGCGGTTCCAGCGACTGGCCGGTAACAATCGCTTGCGAGAGGAATACGCCGTTAATCCCGCCCGCACTGGACCCGGCGATAATGTCGCTGAATACCCGCATCTTGGTGCCTGTGCGGGCTTCCATAGCTTGGAGGAGATCGCGATAAACATCCTCACTGCCACCGGCTTTATCATGCGCCGCGTCATGAAATGCGCGGCTGGCACGAACCAGATGCCAGATTTCCCGGGTAATGCCATGCATATAAATGGCAAGGCTGACCCCGCCATAGCAGATAAGGGCAAGCCGGAGTTCTTTTTCGCGCATAATACCAAGCTATAAGCCGCTGGCTGGCTTAGGCAAGCTTCCAGCGGAAATGGCCGTTCAGCTCATGGGCGAAGAGTATATCTTCTTCCTGTGTTCCGCCGCCGATATTATGGATGACAAGCGGATTGCCATTGCCTGCACGGCGATCCGAAACAATACCGATATGCGGCAATCGTCCGCCGACCATGCTGGTAAACAGGTCGCCGGGTTGCCAATCTTTTGCGTCCCGGCTGATGGGCAGCTTTGCACCCTGACGGTTCAGGAAAACACGCAAATTGGGCACGCGGCGGTGGTCGATATTGCGGTCGGTGCCGCGAAGGCCCCAGATTTTTGGATAAAGGGCAAAATTCGCTTTCATATCCTCATGCACCAATTTTTGCAGGTCAATTGCAAAAGCATCACGGTAGGCGCGGATGACAACATCGGTGCAAACGCCTTTTCCGCGCGGCACATCGCCGCCCGGATAGGAAAGGCCGGTATAGGCCGGGTCATAAGTCGTCGTTACGCCTATTTGACCGCGTGCGGCTGTGATCAATTGCGCAGCTTTGCTTGTCGATTTCAAGGTTTCGGAACGGGGCGTATCTGACTGCGTCTGAGCCTTGGAGCAGGCGGCAACAAAAAACGGACTGACAGCAGCGATTTGCAAGATATGGCGGCGGTTCAAAAAAGCTTTTGGGATCATGCGTGAATTGTTCGTTTTGGCCGATGAATATAGGATGAATATCACCACCTTTGCGCTTGCGTTCATTCTTTGTTCTGATATTATATCAAGCTTATGGCAAAGGCGAAAAAACGATATGTCTGTCAGGCCTGCGGGTCCGAAAGCACACGCTGGCAGGGCCAATGCGCCGATTGCGGGGAGTGGAATTCGCTTTTGGAAGAGGCGGGCGCGACGGTGTTTGAAATGAAACATCACCTGCGCAGTGGCGGGCGGGATATTGTGCTTTCCGGCCTAGACAGCGATATCGAATTGCCAAAGCGGGCATCGACGGGAATTTCTGAATTTGATCGGGCGTTGGGCGGCGGTTTGGTGCCAGGATCGGCAACCTTGCTGGGCGGTGACCCCGGCATTGGTAAATCGACCCTGCTATTACAGGCGGCGGCCAATTTGGCACGGCGCGGGCTGTCTGTAGTTTACATTTCGGGTGAGGAAGCGGTGGATCAGGTGCGGCTGCGCGCCCGGCGGCTGGGCCTTGGTGATGCGCCGGTGCAGTTGGCGGCGGCAACATCGGTCCGCGACATATTGACCAGCATGGGGCAGGGGCAACCACCGGCCTTGCTGATCATCGATTCCATCCAAACCATGCACAGCGATTTGATCGAAGGTGCGCCGGGCACGGTCAGTCAGGTCCGCGCTTCTTCGCAGGAGCTGATCCGTTTTGCGAAAGAAAGAGGCTCTGCGTTGATGCTCGTTGGCCATGTCACAAAAGATGGCACTATTGCCGGGCCGCGCGTGCTGGAACATATGGTCGATACGGTTCTGGCCTTTGAAGGGGAACGCAGCCATCAATACCGGATATTGAGGGCCAATAAAAACCGCTTTGGCGGGACCGATGAAATTGGCGTTTTCGCCATGGCCGAAGAAGGCCTTAGCGAAGTGGGCAACCCCAGCGCATTGTTTTTGACGGACCGGGCGGAACAGGTAACGGGGGCGACGGTTTTCCCTGCTCTGGAGGGGACAAGACCAGTTTTGGTGGAAATACAGGCGCTGACGGTTCGGCTATCAAGCGGGGCAACGCCGCGCCGCGCGGTTGTGGGGTGGGATAGCGGGCGGCTGGCAATGATATTGGCGGTGCTGGAATCGCGCTGCGGCCTCAGCTTTTCGACGGCAGAGGTTTATTTGAATATAGCGGGCGGATATAAAATCTCCGATCCCGCTGCCGATCTTGCGGTGGCGGCGGCATTGGTATCGGCCTTGTCGCAGCGGCCATTGCCGTCTGATTCGGTGCTTTTGGGTGAAGTTGCCTTATCCGGGGAAATCCGCCCCGTGGCTCATGGCAATTTGCGGTTGAAAGAGGCAGAAAAGCTCGGTTTCAGTCAAGCCTTTGTGCCGCCATCTGTCAAGGGTTTGGATGGCATTTCGGTCCGCGAATTTCGTACCCTTGCCAATCTCGTTGACCATATGCTCGCTCGCGGTTAGCAAGCGGGCATGACTGCTCTTGATATTATCGTTTTATTCCTGCTGGGCGCAGGTGCTATTTTTGGCTTTATGCGCGGATTTGTGCAGGAAGCGCTCTCGCTTATCGCTTGGGTGTTGATTATCGCCGCCATCCGTTTATTACATGGTCCAGTAACCGGCTGGCTGACCGATCCGGTTGGAACAGAGGCCGGCGCTGCCGTACTCGCCTTTTTAGCAATTGTGATCAGCAGCTATGCGCTAGGGAAGTTGATTGCTAAATCGGTCGGATCAAAAACCCGCCAATCGGTGCTTGGACCGGTGGACAGGGTGCTGGGTTTTGGTTTCGGCTTGCTCAAAGGATTAATTGGTGCAACGTTAATCTTCTTATTGCTCGTCATGGGGTATGAAACCATATTTGGCGGTGATGCGGAACGGCCCGACTGGATGACACAGTCGCGGACCTATCCCTTGCTCAATGCTAGCGGTGAAGCCATGTCCGCTTTTATCAAGGAGCGCCGCGAAAATGCGGGGGAAGAGGAAAGCGATCCAGACGCGTCTAGCAGACAATGAGCGCAGACGGGCTGTATAATCGCAACATATTGCGTCTTGCCGCCATGCTGCGGCCTGATGACCGGATTGTTTATCCCAATGCCAGCGCAGAACGGCGCTCATCCACTTGCGGCAGCAAGATTGCTGTCGATATTACGCTTGATCAGCATGGTCATATCAGCGCCACCGCATTTCGGGCAAAGGCCTGCGCTCTGGGACAGGCATCGGCGGCGCAGCTGCAAAACATGGCTGTAGGTAAAGACCGCATAGCCATTACGGAAATGCGTTTCGCCTTGGCCGCTTGTTTGCAAGAAGGAAAAGAAATACCCGAAAGCTTTTCGCAGTTGGATGCATTTGCCGTAGCACGGGGCTTTCCCGCCCGCTACGGCGCAATCTTGCTTCCCTATGATGCGCTGCTTGCCGCAATGGATATGGCTGTGCAGCAAAAATTAGAGGTCAAAGGATGAACGAAGCAGAATCCCACCATCTGATCAGCGATGTGTTTCTGAACGGCTTTGTTCTTTTGGGGGCGGCTTTGGTTGCGGTTCTGTTGTTCCGCCGTTTGGGGCTGGGCGCGGTGCTTGGCTATTTGATCGCCGGAATATTAGTTGGGCCGCATGGTTTTGCGCTTGTCGGCGATGCCGAAACTATATTGGGTTTTGCTGAAATAGGTATTGTCTTGCTGCTTTTCCTCGTCGGGCTTGAACTATCCCCTCGCCGTTTGTGGCGGATGCGCCGGGAAATTTTCCTGCTTGGCCCTTTACAGGTGCTGCTCTGCGGTCTTGCGATGTTCGCGGTGATCAGCTTCATGCCTTTCAGCTGGCAAGCGGCATTGGCGCTAGCCTTGCCGCTGGGCCTGTCATCCACGGCGCAGACATTGCCGTTGCTGCAGTCACGCGGGCGATTGAAAACCGATTATGGTCAAAAAAGCTTTGCAATATTGCTGTTTCAAGATCTGTCGATTGTTCCATTGCTGACAGTGGTGGCGGCGCTATCCCCGGTTCCAGAGGCGGATGGCAAGGCGAGCGGGTTTTTGCTGGTGGTCTATGCGATATTGGCGGTCGCGGCATTGGTGCTTGCGGGGCGTTATGTTTTAACACCGCTGCTGAAGCTTATTGGCAAAGTGTCCGAACGGGAATTGTTCATTGTGGCCGGGCTTTTTACTGTATGTGCCAGCGCGGCGTTAATGGACTTTTGGGACTTTCGGCCGCATTAGGGGCCTTTGTTGCCGGCGTGATGCTTGCAGAATCGCCCTATCGCCATGAATTGGAGGCGGACATAGACCCGTTCCGGTCGATACTGCTCGGGCTATTTTTCCTCGCGGTTGGCATGATGCTCGATCTGAATGTAATCACGGCGCGGCCTTTGGAAGTCATTGCTTTGGCGGCGGCGCTGGTTGTTATAAAGATAATTATTGTTTTTGGCCTTGGCCGCTTTTTCGGCTTGAAAACGTCTTCTGCGCTTGTGATGGCCTTACTGCTTAGCCAAGGTGGCGAATTCGGATTTGTTCTGTTCGCTGCGGCACAGCAGGCAATGTTGATTGAAAAGGAGGCGTCAAGCCTGTTTGGCGCGGTGGTGACGCTGTCCATGGCAACGACCCCTTTCCTCATGATATTAGCGGGCCGTCTTGCAAAAGAGGGGCATAAGAGCAATGTCGCGCTGGATGACCCTGATCTGGCGGATAACGCCTCTGTTATCATAGTCGGTCATGGCCGGTTCGGGCAAAGTGTAGCGCAAATTATGCAGGGTGCGGGGCGCAGTGTAACGCTAATTGATATTAAACCGGCGCAGATTGACCTGAGCGGTGAATTTGGCCGCAAAGTTTTTTATGGCGACGGGACAAGGATTGACCTTCTTCGCCGGGCAGGCGCGGAAGAGGCGTGCGCGATATTTTTCTGCATTGATGACCGCGATTTGACATCGGAGACGCTGACGCCGGTTGCCGAAACATTCCACCATGCAAAGATTTTTGTTCGGGCCTTTGACCGAGGGCAGGCGCTGCGTATAACACCGTCGGATAATCTCATGATCTTCCGCGAATTATTTGAATCGGCTGTGGATATGGCGGAAAAAGGCCTGACTGCACTGGGCGAGAGCGATGGCCATATTGCTGAAGTGGTTACCGAATTTCGCGCCCGCGATGCCCGCCGCCTGTCGCTGCAAAGGGAAAGCGGCAATTTACGTGCCGGATTACAGCATAGCTTTGGCGGTGAACAATCGGATGAATTTAGGGTCAGGCCCCATTAAATGTCCGCAGGATTTGACCCATTTTACCCATTGCTGCGTTGGCAAGCTTGGGCTTAGAAACACTAAGCCCAGCGCCTGCCGCCTTTCACTGAACAAAATGGCCTCAAACCTCAAATGGGTATTTAATAGGCCCTGACCCTAAACCTTCATCAGGCTCCGGTTAAAATCCCGCCTCTTCATCTAGAAACGCCGCGACATCGTCCAATTGCACCTCGTGCGATAAGAATGTCTTGCCTATGCCTCGCGCCAAAAGAAAGGGCAGGGTGCCTCCGCTCATTTTCTTGTCATGCAGCATATGCCCGGCAAGCGTCTTGCCTGAAGCAACAGCGCCCGCGTCCTGAAGAGAGACGGGCAAATTAACTGATCGGAGCAAAGCGGTGACGCGCTGCGCATCCGCTTCGCCGCACAGACCAACACGCACCGAATAGCGAAAGGCGAGCGCAATGCCCGCCGCCACCGCTTCACCGTGGAGCAGTCTTTGCGAAAAACCTGTTTCTGCCTCCAGCGCGTGGCCAAATGTATGGCCAAGATTAAGCAGCGCCCTTGTACCGCTTAACTCCTTTTCATCCGCGGCGACGATCCGTGCTTTGGCTTGCACGCTATGGATGATAGCCTGTGTCTGTACATCTTTGTCACCTGCGAAAAAGGCAGCGGCCTCTCGTTCGCAAAAAGCGAAAAATTCGGCATCATCAATCAGACCATATTTTACCACTTCGGCAAAACCGGCACCCAATTCGCGCGGCGGAAGGGTAGCCAGCACATTGGGGTCGATCAGGACCAAAGCGGGCTGGTGGAAAGCCCCGATCAAATTTTTGCCTGCGCCGCTGTTGATGGCAGTTTTGCCGCCTACACTGCTGTCCACCTGCGCCAAAAGGCTGGTCGGGATTTGCACAAAATGGCATCCACGTTTGACGATATGCGCAGCAAATCCGGTAATATCGCCCACCACCCCGCCGCCCAGAGCAATGATATGATCGGCCCGCTCGATATGATATTCCAGCAACCAGTCGGTAAGCTGTTCCAATTGCGCCCAGCTTTTCGCGCCTTCGCCATGCGGCAGGGTAAAAACGGCGCATGAAATGTCTGCTTTTTTAAGGCTATCGATAATAAGGGGCAGGACATGGGCTGCAACTTGATCATCGGTGACGATCAATAACCGTCCGCCCCGCGCATAGGGGGTCAGATAATCATCCGCCTTGTTCAGCAATCCAGCGGCGACATGGATATCATAAGAGCGGTCACCCAATTCAACCTTCACAATATTGGCGGAGGAGATGGTCATTTTGTTAAAGCTTTCATTATCAATTCAACGGTGCGGGCATGGGGGGAACTGTCGCTGCGGATATGCAGATCGGCCTGCGCATAGATGGGATTGCGCACTGCGCCAAGTTCGATCAGTACCTTGCGTGGGTCTTTCCCTTGCAGAAGCGGGCGGTGACTTCGGCGCGATACCCGCTGCACCAATATATCAATATCGGCATCAAGCCATATGGAGAGCGCTTTTTGCTTGATCAGGGCGCGTGTCTCCTCGTTGATAAAGGCTCCACCGCCGGTGGCAATGACCTTTGGCTCGTCTTCTAACAAGCGGGCAATGACCCGTCGTTCACCGTCACGGAAATAATCTTCACCGAATTTTTCGAAAATCTCCGATATTTTCATATCAGCTGCCGTTTCAATTTCGTCATCGGCGTCGGCAAAGGGCAAATGAAGCCGATCGGCGAGTCTGCGCCCGATGCTGGATTTGCCTACTCCCATCATTCCGACTAAGATGATGGATCGGTTGCGGTTTACCGGGATTATTGTGTTGTTTGCCGACATGATGGCCTTTTGCTTAGAACTCATTGCGATGGTGCCTATATATCGGCTAGGCGGTTGCGGAAAGTATTTTACCTAATTTGAGATTCGATAATGAGAATGCGCAGGAAAAGGCCACTTATCGGGTGGATATTGCTAATTGGTTTGTTGATTGCCATTATTGCGGCAATATTCGCGCTAGCTTGGCTTGGCGGGGAGCAGGAGCAGAAAATGGTTGAGCAACCTATTGCGATACCGGGCAAAAATACAGGGCAATAATCCCGGTTTAGGCGCAAAAACAGGATAGATTCTTTGAAACGCATTTCATCCAGAGCAAAACTGATAATGGCCAGCGTAGCGGCTGTGATTGTCGCTATCCCAGTGATTGGGCAGGACGCACCGGAATCCTTATTGCCACCAGGGTTCGGTGATCCGCCGCCCGCGCCGCCGCCATCTGCGCCGCCGCCACCGCCCAGCAGCGGACAATCGCCTTCTACCTCAGGTCAGACTGGCAGCCCGCCGCGGTCATCTGCTGGTACCCCATCAACTCCACAAACTGCTTCTGCTAGCGCAGATGAAGAAGAAGAGGGTGATGAGGAGGAAGAGGACCGGATCATTTTTGATGTGCCGCCTGCGGGCGCACGTTCGCTTGAACAAGTTGGCGTTATATCTGCATCCAATGGCGGTTTTCCGGTCGATGCTTTTGGCGATAGTGGCGGTGCATTTTTGCACCGTGCGGCTAAGCTGACCAAAGGGCCTCTGGTTTCCCGCTGGGCTACAATCATGACCCGGCGGATGCTTGTGAGCCGGATCAATACGCCCGATGGCCTAAACGGTGCCGATTGGACAGCGGAGCGGGCTTGGCTCTTGCTGCGCATGGGCGATGCGGTTGCTGCTCGCCAATTGGTGCAGCAAATTGATGCGGGTAATTATAGCGAGCGCCTTTACGAAGTTTCCATGCCAGTGTTTCTTGGTAATGCCGATTTGAGCGGTATGTGTCCGCTCGCGCCAGCCGCCTATAAAGAGGTGAAGGATGCCAGTTGGAAAATGGCACGTCCCATTTGCGCCTCATTGGCCGGGGAACAGGGAGCCGCAACGGCACAGCTTAATCAGGCTAGGGGCAATAAATGGACCACCGGCATCGATTACCTGCTTGCCGAAAAAGCGGTGGGGGCAGGGACCAATGGCCGCCGGTCGGTAAAAATTGAATGGGATAAGGTGAAGGGCTTTAACGCTTGGCGTTTTGGCCTATCTTATGCCACCGGTATCGAACCGCCTGCGTCTTTATTAGCCTCATCCGGTCGGCATTTGGACGGCTGGCGGGCGCGCCTGCCGATGATCAATATTAATAGACGCATGGACGCCGCCCCTATGGCCGCTTCGCTGGGCGTTATTTCCAATCGCGCCTTTGTTAATATATATGCCCTTGCCGCCGATGACGCTGATACCAATGAAGCGAATAAGGAACTGGCCGATCAACTGGCCGCAACCTATACCGGTAGTAACGATAGCGGCAAAGTAAAGGCAATGGCGGCATTATGGGACGGCGCGAGCGGGCAACGCAGTCTGCATTCGATGCTTGTCCTTACTGCACGGGCCGCCGCTTTGATTTCGCCTTCGGATGCTTATGGCGCCAATACCGACCGGCTTGTTGCCTCGATGATGACTGCGGGGCTGGATACCAGCGCGGCGCTTTGGGCGGATAAACTGGACAGCGGCTCCCTGGGCTGGGGCATATTGGCGGTGGGGGCGCCCGGTATGGAGGGGCAGGTATCTTATGGCCAGCTTGATGATTTTTACGACAATGACCAAAGTGAAGGCGTTTTGAAGTCGAAATTCCTGCTGGCATCGCTTGCCGGGCTAGGCCGCGTCGATACAGAGGCGCAGGCGGATTTTGCAGAGACTATAGAAGTCGACTTAAGCAAATCGGGTCAATGGAGCCAGGCGATTGACAGCGCGGCCGAGCGAGCCAATCCGGCACTGTGGTGCTGTTATCTGCGCTCGCACTACAAGGTAATAGCTGGCAGAAGATCACCCCTGTTGACCTGTTCCACATTATCCGCGCCCTGAAACAAGTTGGTCTTGATGCCGAAGCCCGGATGATCGCTGCTGAAGCCGTGACCTTGGGGTGACAAGCGCCGGTGACAGCGATGCTGCCCTGATCGACCGTTTTCTCGAAATGATGGCGGTGGAGCGCGGTGCGGCCGCCAATAGCCTTATCGCTTACCGGACAGATCTTCAGGGCGCTTCGGCGATCTTAAAGGGCAGATTGTCAGAAGCTTCGCGCGAAGAATTGGTAGTTTTATCCGAAAAATGGAATGCGCTTGCCAATAGCTCTCTGGCCCGTAAAAGTTCAGCGCTGCGCCGTTTTTTCGGCTTTTTGGAGGAAGAAGGGCTGCGCAGTGATAATCCTGCAGGCGCACTGCCCAAACCTGTCAAGAAACAGGCTCTGCCAAAAATATTAAGTCATGAGGAGGTCGATAAGCTTTTCTTTGTCATTGCACAAAGCTTGGCCTCGGCAAAGGTGAAGCCGAATGATTACCGATTAAGCGCTCTTATTGAATTGCTCTATGGATCGGGGCTTCGCGCGAGTGAACTTGTGTCCTTGCCGCGAATGTCGGTTGTATCGGACAAAGCTTTTATCATATTGACAGGTAAAGGAAATAAGGATCGGCTTGTCCCAATTTCCGATCGCGCCCGCGCTGCGGTGGCGGATTGGGCCCAATTCGTTCCTGCCAAGTCACGCTATCTCTTCCCTTCACGCAGCGGGCATATTAGCCGCATCCGGCTGTTTCAGATTGTCCGCAATCTCTCGGCCACGGCTGGATTGGACCCTGCGAAGGTCAGCCCCCATGTCCTGCGCCATGCCTTTGCCACACATTTGCTTGCGGGCGGTGCGAATCTTCGCGCTTTACAGGCGATGCTGGGCCATGCGGATATATCGACCACGCAAATATATACCCATGTCGATGCCAGCCATTTGGTTGAATTGGTCAATAAACGCCATCCCTTGTCGCAGATAAATCCGGTCCGCCGTAAAAGGTCAGATTGACCAAGGGCGCTGGACATTCTAACTGGCCTGCATGACGACCTATCTGGAATTTGAAAAACCGGTTGCAGCTTTGGAAGCCCGCATCTTGGAATTGGAAGAAACCGCAGATGAAAATGCGGTAAATGTCGAGGCCGAGATCAAAAAGCTACGCACCAAAGCAGATAAGCTTTTGACCGACACCTATGCAAAGCTGACCCCTTGGCAGAAAACACAAGTTGCCCGCCATCCCGAACGGCCGCATTTCAAACATTTTGTTGAACATATTTTCGACGATTTCACGATTCTGGCCGGCGATAGAGCCTTTGGCGATGATCAGGCTATTTTGGGCGGACTTGCCACCATGGGTGACAAGAAAATGGTCCTGATCGGCCATGAAAAGGGCGATGATACCGAAAGCCGCTTGAAGCATAATTTCGGTATGGGAAAACCGGAAGGATATCGTAAAGCGATCAGGTTGATGGAACTGGCCAATCGTTTCGGTCTTCCTGTCGTGACATTGGTGGACACATCGGGTGCATTCCCAGGGGTTCAGGCCGAAGAGCGAGGGCAAGCGGAGGCCATTGCGCGTTCGACCGAAAAATGCCTGAATCTGGGTGTGCCGATGGTGGCCTGTATTGTCGGGGAGGGCGGATCGGGCGGTGCGGTCGCGCTTGCCGCAGCGGAACGGGTTTTGATGTTCGAAAATGCGGTTTATTCGGTGATCAGCCCCGAAGGCTGCGCATCAATATTGTGGCGAACAAATGACAAGGCCGCCGATGCAGCCCAAGCGATGAAGATGACTGCACAGGATTTGAAAGCACAGGGCGTAATCGACCGGATTGTGGCGGAACCCGTTGGCGGGGCGCACCGCGATCATGGCCTTGCCTGCGCCGCACTGGGCCGCGCTATTTGCGAAGAATTGGACGCGCTATCGGCCTTAACCCCGCCGCAATTAAAGCAGCAGCGCTATGAGCGTTTTTTGAAGATCGGTACAGTTTAAGCGCTGTTACCCAGCGTCCAACCAATCGGCTTTACGAACCCCTTGCGCGTAAAGCAGCGCTGTCAGGCCGTTGTGGCGGACGGCAAAATTGGCGGCCTGTTCCGCTTTGGGTTTGGCATGATAGGATGCACCCATACCGCCGAGCGCAATTGCCGCGAGCAGCATCGGTATATCATTAGCGCCGTCACCCACCGACAGGATCATATCGCCTATGACTTGTTTTTCAGCGGCGCGTTTGTTCAATAGCGCCGCTTTGGCTGCGGCATCGACAATAGCGCCATCTAGCTTTCCGGTTAGCTTACCATTTCCATGGACAAAATATTGGCTTCATATTCGGCAAAACCGATCTTGTTGGCTACTGGCCGTGCGAAATGGGTGAAGCCGCCCGAAACCAGTACGGTATGTGCGCCCCATGCGGCCATGGTTTTGACCAATATCTCTGCGCCCGCCATGGGCCGCACCCTTTCGGATAAGCATTTGTCAATCATGGCAATATCCAACCCCGCAAGCAAAGAAACCCGCGCGGTTAGCGCTTGTGTAAAATCTAACTCTCCTTGCATCGCGCGTTCGGTAATTTCGGCAATTTGCGGCTTTATCCCGGCATAATCGGCCAGTTCGTCAATGCATTCCACAGTGATCATCGTGCTATCCATATCAGACACGAGCAGCATTTTGCGCCGGTTACCGCCGGGTTGGACAAAAATGTCGGCGTCGCTTTCATACCCGTTTAGGGCATTGCGGGCGGCAGTGATGTCACCGGTGAAATTTATATCTGCGGCTTTACCGGGTTCCAGCCATGTGACATCGCCAACGGAGCATCCGGCGGAATCTAAGCTTTGCGTTGCGGCGGAAATCATATCGCCGTCAAAAATATCTGCTGCTATCAATGTGGCTATGGGCATATCGAATCCTGAACAAAAACCGGTGGTCGCGCTTATTGCCGGTCCAACGGCAAGCGGCAAGACCGCATTGGCCGTGCATTTGACCAAAACACAAAAATGCACGGTCATCAATGCGGATAGCGCACAGGTTTATGACGCGCTGCCGATATTGAGCGCACAGCCAAGCTCGGAGGAAATGGCGCGTGCGCCGCATAAGCTGTTTGGTTATCTCAACGGTAGCACGTCCTGTTCCGCAGCGGATTGGGCCGCGGCGGCCAAGGCGGAGATAGCATTGGCGCATGACAAAGGACGTTTGCCGATATTGGTGGGCGGAACCGGATTATATATGCGCACGCTATTGGACGGTATTGCGCCGGTGCCGGATGTCGATCCGGATATACGGGCGCAAGTGCGGGCCTTGGAAACGGCTTCTGCCTATGCGGCATTAACCGGCGAAGACCCTGTCATGGCTGCTAGGCTCCACGCCAATGATGACAGCCGGATCAAAAGGGCGCTGGAGGTGAAGCGCAGCAGTAACCGCTCGCTTGGCGAATGGCAGGAGCAAAAAGAGGGCGGCATTGGTGACGCCGTTGACGTAAGGGCAATACTCTTGCTGCCGCCGCGCTCTTGGTTGCATGACCGGTGCGATAAGCGCTTTTTACAGATGATGGAACAGGGCGCAGTGGAAGAGGTGGAGCGGCTGCTCGCAATGGAATTGCCGGACGATGCGCCGGTTATGCGAGCAATTGGTGTGCCTGAAATTACCGCAATGCTGAAAGGAGAGATTGACCGCGCAGAGGCCATAGAGTGCGGTCAGGCGGCGACACGGCAATATGCCAAGCGGCAATATACCTGGTTTCGCAACCAAAGCCCGAAGGACTGGTTGCGAATAGATAGGGAAATAAATGACTCAAATATCCATAAAATTGAAACTATATTTCAATAAATAGGGTTGACATAGCATTTTGTAACCTTTAGCGAAGCGGCTCTTGATTATCCTTCGCAGGTGCAGCAAGGGCACAAATACACAGATAACCGCCATATGGGCGCTATTGATATTTATAGGAACGGAAATTCATCGTGACGGAAAAATCCGGCGCAGATATTTTGATTGAAACCCTGATTGAACAGGGCGTGGACACTATATTCGGCTATCCGGGCGGCGCAGTTCTGCCTATTTATGATGCCATATTCCAACATCCAAAGATTAAACACGTTCTTGTCCGCCATGAAGCGGGTGCGGCCCACGCGGCGGAGGGTTATGCGCGTTCCACCGGAAAGCCGGGCGTTGTTCTGGTTACTTCCGGCCCCGGCGCAACCAATGCGGTGACCGGGATTGCCGATGCTTTTCTGGATTCGATCCCCTTGGTCGTTCTGACCGGGCAGGTGGCGACCAATTTGATTGGCAGTGATGCGTTTCAGGAAGCCGACACTGTTGGCATAACACGCCATTGTTCCAAGCATAATTATCTGGTGAAGGATCCCGCCCATCTCGCCAATGTGGTGCGCGAAGCCTTTGCCATTGCCACCACCGGACGGCCCGGCCCTGTGGTTATTGACATTCCCAAAAATGTGCAGGTGGCAACCGCCGACGCCGCCCGCCCGAAAAGCAATGCATCACCGCGCTATGTCCCGGCAGGCGAGGCCGATTTTGCCACGATCAACAAGGCTGTTGAACTGCTCGCCAATGCCAAGGCACCCATTCTTTATACAGGCGGCGGCGTGATCAATAGCGGCCCTGCGGCAAGCGAGCTGCTGCGTGAATTGGCGGAGCTGACCGGTGCGCCTGTTACGTCCACGCTGATGGGGCTTGGCGCTTATCCGGCAAAGGGTGAAGCTTGGCTGGGAATGCTCGGTATGCATGGCACTTATGAAGCCAATATGGCGATGAACCAATGCGATGTGATGCTTTGCCTTGGCGCTCGTTTTGATGACCGGGTGACGGGCCGTTTGGATGCGTTCTCGCCCGATAGCATCAAAATTCATGTCGATATTGACCGCAGCTCGATCAATAAGACAGTTGCTGTCGATCTGCCAATCGTCGCCGATGTCGGTGCTGCGATGAAACAGATGATCAATATCTGGAAAAGCCGGAAATATAAGGCGCAGGATCTGTCCGAATGGTGGGCACGGATCAAAGGGTGGCGGGCGATAGAATGTCTTAACTATCCCTCAAAAGACACGGAAATCATGCCGCAATATGCCATTGAGAGGCTTTATGAACTCACCAAGGATAAAAACCCAATCATCACCACAGAGGTCGGACAGCATCAAATGTGGGCGGCGCAGCATTTCCATTTTGATGACCCCAATAAATGGCTGACCAGCGGCGGTCTTGGCACCATGGGTTATGGGATGCCCGCCGCCATTGGCGCACAAATGGGCAATCCTGATGCACTGGTTATCGATATCGCCGGCGAGGCGTCGATCCAGATGAATATTCAGGAAATGGGCACTGCAACTCAATACCGGTTGCCGATCAAGATATTCATCCTCAACAATGAATGGATGGGCATGGTCCGCCAGTGGCAGGAGCTGACCTATGAAGGCCGTTATTCGAGCAGCTATTCCGACAGCCTGCCTGATTTTGTAAGATTAGCCGAAAGCTATGGGTGGAAGGGAATACGTTGCGACGATCCGGCAAAGTTGGACGATGCGATTGCAGAGATGATTGCCTATGACGGTCCGGTCATGTTCGATTGCCGCGTGACGAAGGCTGCCAATTGCTTCCCAATGATCCCGTCGGGCGCAGCGCACACCGAAATGTTGCTGCACAGCGATGAGGTGAGCGGCACTATGGATGATGAAGCGAAGGCGCTGGTATAATGCACATTAAACAGGAACAGTCCGAACGTCATGTCCTGACGCTCATGGTTGACAATGAATCGGGTACTTTGGCCCGGGTCGCGGGGATGTTTACTTCGCGCGGCTATAACATCGACAGCCTGACCGTGGCGGATATATCGGAGGACCATGCGGTCAGCCGGATTACCATTGTCACCAATGGGCCTCCGCCGGTGATTGACCAGATTATTGCCCAGTGCGAACGTTTGGTCCCGGTGCATAAGGTGACTGACCTGACCGAGGCTGGACCTCATGTTGAACGTGAACTGGCGTTGGTCAAGGTTGCGGGTGACGGCGACAAAAGGGTGGAGGCGATGCGCCTTGCCGATATTTACCGCGCCCGTGTAATCGACGCGACCGTAAGAAGTTTTATCTTCGAAATCACCGGCAGCCCGGAAAAAATCGATACATTTGTTGCTTTAATGCGTGAAGTTGGCTTGGTCGAAGTTGCCCGAACCGGTGTTGCCGGCCTGATGCGCGGTGCGGAGCTAAGTTGATGCGCAAAGCCCACATATTATTAGCTTGCGCATCTCTTTCATTTGCAGGGTCAGCGCAGGCCGACGAAGGCTATGACCTATGTATGAAAACGGCGCAGACGAGCCTCGATATGTCGGATTGCGGAACGAAATGGAACAAGCGCGCAGAAGAAAGGCTTTTGATAGGCTGGCGCGCCGCAATGGCCGCAGTAGGCGGCAAAGATAGCGACGCCGGGAATAGCCTTTTGGATGAACAACGCGCGTGGATAAAGTTTAAGGATTTGTCATGCGGATTTTACTATGCTGACGATTTTGGTTCCATGCATCGTAGTATTTTTGCACCGCAATGCCGCAACAATATTATTGAAATTCGTGCCAAGCAGCTTTCAGAAATAGCAAGCGGCTTGATTGAACCTTAATAATTACACCTAATTTATTGATACAACAAGGAAAATAAATATCATGCAAGTTTATTATGACAAAGATTGTGACCAGGCCTTGATCAAGGATAAAAAGGTCGTGATCGTTGGCTATGGCAGTCAGGGCCATGCCCATGCCCAAAATCTACGTGACAGCGGCGTTGCCAATGTCGCCATTGCCCTGCGCGAAGGATCGGCCACCGCGAAAAAAGCGGAAGCCGCCGGTTTTCAGGTGATGAGCAATGCCGATGCAGCGGCTTGGGCAGATGTGGTGATGATCCTGGCCCCTGACGAGCATCAGGCCGCCATTTATGCCGCCGATTATCATGACAATATGCAGGCTGGTTCCGCGCTGGCTTTTGCCCATGGTCTCAATATCCATTTCGGCCTGATCGAGGCGCGTAGCGACATTGACGTGATCATGATTGCACCCAAAGGCCCCGGCCACACCGTGCGCAGCGAATATCAAAAGGGCGGCGGCGTCCCCTGTTTGGTTGCAGTAGCGCAGGAAAAGGACGGCGAAGCGGGCAATGGCTATGCCAAGGCACTGGCGCTATCCTATGCCTCTGCCATGGGCGGCGGGCGCAGCGGGATCATCGAAACCACTTTCCGCGAGGAATGCGAAACTGACCTTTTCGGCGAGCAGGCTGTTTTATGCGGCGGGATCACCCATTTGATCCAAGCGGGTTTCGAAACACTGACAGAGGCGGGCTATTCACCTGAAATGGCCTATTTTGAATGTCTGCATGAAACCAAGCTGATCGTCGATTTGCTGTATGAAGGCGGTATTGCGAATATGCGCTATTCAATTTCAAACACAGCCGAATATGGTGACATCAAAACCGGTCCGCGGATTATTACCGATGAAACCAAAGCGGAAATGAAGCGCGTATTAGCCGATATTCAGTCGGGCCGCTTTGTGAAGGATTTTGTGCTCGACAACCGGGCGGGTCAGCCCGAATTAAAAGCATCGCGCAAAGCCGCCGAACGCCATCCGATTGAGGAAACAGGCAAGAAACTGCGGGAGATGATGCCTTGGATCGGTGCGAATAAATTGGTCGATAAGGAACGCAATTAACATCTAAAGGCTTGTAATTTATGGGAGGAGCAGGGCGGCCAGTATGGCCGCCCTCTTTTTTTTACGGCTAAGCGACGCGGCGTTCGACAAAGCCCTGTAAATCGGCGGCGGTCATAACATCAATCAAACGGGTTTGTTCCATCACCTTGTGCATTTGGGCGCTAACCTCGGCAATGTCATTGGTGAAACGCAATGCCATATCCCATTGTTCAAACTGGCGCTCTTCGCCGAATTTTTCGCTGAGCGTTACAACAGCAAAATGGCGCTTGTCGGCTTTTATACGGCCATATGTTTCGCGGACCATCGACTCTTCGCCTTCCAGATATTGCATGAAGCGATAACCGTCGAATATCAAAAGGCCGGTCAAGCCGTTTTGTCTGTTCCGCTCGGCCGCCGCATCGGACAATGTCTGCACTTTTTCAGGGTCTTTGCTATCCTTGTCAGCCGTGCTGATATATAAAAGACGCAAATACATAACTATACTCCAGCTTCCTATACTATTGTAAGTAGCTGAATGGCGATTGAAATTTGGTTAACAGTTTCCCATCAAAGACGGGGCGGTGGAATAGCCGCCCCGTCTTTTACAATGAATAGCCCCGCAATTATACCTTGGGGGAGCAGCCACGTGGTTTGCAAGCCGGGGCGCACGAAGGCGCACAGGCAGAAGCGCCGCAAGCTTTGGGAGCGCAGGCTGCCGCCTTGCAGGAAGGAGCGCAGGCGGACGCTTTGCAAGAAGGAGCACAGGCATGGGCCGAGCAGCCTTTTGCCTTTTTCGCCTTTTTGCTCTTTTTCTTCGCCTTCGTGGCACCGCAAGCCGAGCAGCCATAGCTGCCACAACCATAAGCGCGGCAACCGGCATGAGCGGCGGGTGCGGCCGATGCGACCGCCAAACCGCCAGCGACAGCCATTAAAGCTGCCCATTTACCTTTTTTCATGATCTTCTTT
>JAAURJ010000011.1 GCA_012032285.1 Sphingomonadales bacterium | reverse complement strand
GGCGATCATCACCCTGTTTAACGAAAGGGCCAATATATGAACCCGGTTATTGCAAAGGATTTGATTTTGGCTTCCAAAAGCGCGGCACGTTTATCCATGTTACAATCTGTAGGGCTGAAATTGGATGGTGTCGCGCCGATGGTGGATGAAGATGCTGTAAAAGAAGCAATGATTGCTGAAAATGCAAAACCGCGCGATATTAGTGATGCGTTAGCAGAAGCCAAGGCGGTGAAAATATCGAAAAAATATCCCGGCGCTCTTGTCTTGGGTTCGGACCAGATATTGGAGGGACCGAACGGCGTAATATTGAGCAAGGCGGAAAGCCCGGATGAAGCCAAGGAAAAGCTTGCCGCGCTTTCGGGCAACACCCACAGGCTTTATAGCGCAGCGGTGATTGCCGAAGGCGGCAAAGCAAGCTGGCGCCATATTGAAAAAGCGGTGATGACAATGCGGCCGCTTAGCAATGCTTTTATCGACGAATATGTTAACGAATATTGGGAGGAAATCCGCCCCTGTGTCGGATGCTACCGGATTGAGGCAGAAGGGCTGCAATTATTCCAAAAGGTTGAGGGTGATCATCACGCAATAATGGGAATGCCGCTATTGGCGATACTCGATTATCTGCGCATCCGGGGCAATTTGGCTTCATGACAGCAACCATTTCCTCTCCCTATGCAGAAGTGATTGGCGATCCGATTGCGCAAAGCAAATCGCCTCTTATTCATGGATTTTGGCTTGAAAAACTGGGCATAGAGGCTCGTTATCTGGCGCATCATGTCTTGGCAGAAGAATTGGGCGACTATTTTGATCTACGGCGCGGTGACGCCAATTGGCGCGGCTGTAATATCACAATCCCGCATAAGATTGCGGCGTTAGAATATGTCACGGATCCCGGTGACATTCGCAGCAGCATTGGCGCGATTAACACTGTTTTTCGCGGAGAAAATGGGGCGCTGATCGGCACCAATACCGATGCGGGCGGATTTTTCCTGCCGCTTGCCGAAATGGATTGGACCGGGCAAAGCGCAATTGTGCTGGGCGCGGGTGGTGCGGCCAGGGCGGTCTTGTTCGCGCTTGCGCGTGCGGGTATTGGCGACGTTACCCTTTTGGCGCGCAGCGGCCTGAAAGCAGCAGGGTTGCTTGCGCATTTTGGCCTGAAAGGCAAAGTGCTTCCTTTTGACGGAAAATTACCGCCAGCATCGCTTTTGGTGAATGCAAGCCCCTTGGGTATGAAGGGGAAGGAAGCATTGGATATTGACCTGTCGCCCTTGCCCCAAGGGGCTTTGGTCTATGATCTGGTCTATGTGCCGCTGGAAACGCCGTTACTCGCGTCGGCAAAGGCATATGGGCTAGAGGCGGTAGATGGGCTTGATATGCTGATCGGACAAGCAGCGCTTGCCTTTGAACTGTTTTTTGGCGCAAAACCACCCGAAGGCCATGATGACGAATTGCGGGATATGTTGCTGCGATGACCGCGGCAGGCAAAAGTGGTGCACAGCGGCCCTTGATCATCGGGCTGACCGGGTCGATCGGCATGGGTAAATCCACTCTCGCCCAAATGTTTGAAGAAGAGGGTATTGCGGTCTTTGACGCCGATGCCGAGGTGCATAGGTTACAGGGACCGGGCGGGAAACTGGTCGCTGCTATTGAGGATGCTTTTCCAGGCACCACAGGCCCTAGGGGTGTTGACCGGGAAAAACTGGGCGCTGCGGTATTGGGGGATAAGGAAAAGCTGACACAGTTGGAGGCGATCATTCATCCTGCTGTGGGAAAAGCGCGGATGGCGTTTTTTGCGGACCATAAAGACGATGAGATGCTGGTTTTTGATATCCCGCTTTTGTTTGAAACGGGCGGTGCCGATATGGTGGATGTCGTGCTGGTCGTATCCGCTCCGGCGCAGGAGCAACGAAGGCGCGTCCTTGCCCGTGAAGGTATGACAGAAGAACGCTTTGCACAGATTCTGGCGCTGCAAACACCCGACGCGGAAAAACGTAGCCGCGCCGACTATGTTGTCGATACTGGCTCCGCTTTGGATGAAACACGTGCGCATTTGCGAAAAATAATCAAAAAGCTCCGCCAAGGTCTTGCGCAACGTGATGAATGAGCCGATATTGATTTTAAGATGAGAGAGATAATCTTTGACACTGAAACAACTGGCTTTGATCCCCATAACGGGGACCGGATGGTTGAAATAGGCTGTGTCGAAATGATTGACCGGGTGATGACCGGCGAAACCTATCATTGCTATTATAATCCGCAGCGCGCGATGCCCGCAGCCGCAGAGCAAGTGCACGGCCTGTCCGATATTTTTCTATCCGATAAACCCTTATTTGCTGAAAAAGCCGCTGAATTTTTGCGTTTTATCGGTGATGCACCGCTGGTTGCGCACAATGCCAGCTTTGATTTTGGTTTCATCAATATGGAACTGGAAAAATGCGGTCATACCCCTGTCGATACAGCCCGCATGATTGATACAATTGCCATTGCCAGGGTCAAACATCCGGGCGCGAAAATGTCGTTGGATGCGCTCTGCACCCGTTATGGTATTGATCGCAGCCACAGGGTTAAGCATGGCGCTTTGCTGGATGCCGAACTGCTTGCGCATCTCTATATTGAATTGACCGGAGGGCGGCAGATTGGCCTTAGCCTCGTCGAGGAATCAGAGCGCGAAGAGAGCCATGATAGAGCGACCGGTATAGAAACGCACAGCGATAGACCGTTCCGAAAAGCGCGCCCGCATCAGCCATCGGTAGAGGAATTGGAACGACACAGCGCCTTTATTACCGGAATCAAAGATGCGCTATGGAATGATACGGGACGATTATCCTAAAATTTTTAAGTTACCAAAGGAGACAGCAAATGGACATACGGGTTTCAGGTCATCAGGTCGAAACAGGCGAAGCATTGCAAGGTCATGTGGAACAGCGTCTCTCTGCCATTGCGGACAAATATTTCTCCCGCGCCATTTCTGCCCACGCGACCTTTAGCCGCGCTCCGCATGATAAATTCTCCTGCGATATTGTTGCCCATGTGATGACGGGATTGGTGCTAAAAGGCCGGTCAGAGGCAGGCGATGCCCATATTGCCTTTGACGGTGCCGCCGATAAGATCGAAAAACAACTGCGCCGTTATATGCGCCGCATCCATGACCGCCATAGTCAGGCCGCCCATGCGTTGAAAGAGGAGGAGGCTGCTTATACGGTATTTGGTGCGGCGGATTATGATGATGACAATGATGCACCTGATTCGCCGGCAATCATTGCCGAAACAAAGGCAGACATACCGGTTTCATCGGTTTCCGACGCGGTCATGATGATGGATTTACGCAACACTCCGGCGCTTTTGTTCAAAAACACTGGAACCGGACGCCATAATATGGTTTACCGGCGTGAAGATGGCACGATAGGATGGGTCGAACCAAAATAACATCTGCATATTCGTAGCCAATCCGCGCAGTTTCAACTTATATTACAATTTTTGGGGCGTGCGAAATCGTCTTTAAGAACTGATTCGCACATATGATTGGGTCATGATTCGTATTTCTTCAATGCTTGTCGACGGGGCTGTTCGCTCCGGCGTGATATGCTCAAATAAGACAGCTATTTTGGCGGAATTGTCAAAATTGGCGGCGGATAATTATGGGTTGGATGCCAAGGCCGTACAGGAAGGACTAGAAGAGCGGGAACATCTGGGGGCCACCGGCTTTGGCGGCGGCAGCGCTATTCCGCACACAAAGATAAAAGGGCTGTCTGTGCCAGTCGGCCTCTTCCTTAGGCTTGATAATCCGGTTGCCTATGATGCAGTTGATGATGAACCGGTTGATCTGGTCTTTGGTTTGATTTCACCAGCGCATGATGGCGCAGCCCATTTGCGCGCTTTGGCGGAAATTTCCCGGATGCTGCGTGATGAGGATAGCTGCTCGCATTTGCGCGGCGCACAGGATGCAGCTGCTCTCTTTGCATTGCTCACCATGCCGCAGGAGCGCAATGCGGCTTGATATAAGCTGTCCGGGAGGCGCAGCGGGCCTGCAGCTATTATGAGCCTTGAACCACGCCTTGCCTCATCGGTTGAGATTAGCAGCTTTTTACGCCGGGCGCAGGCGCAGGGCGATTTTGCCACCATATTGAAAAAAGGCGATCCGGTTTCGGGTGCTATTTTGGTGGTAGCGGTGATTCGTGGTGCAAATCCGGTCCTATACGAACGCTATCCTACGCTGGACGGCCCGCCGCAATGGGATGCCTTATCCTCTCACAGCGGTTATTCTGATCAACAAATGCATGAATATCTTGATAAAAGAAGTCAAAGCGATCCTGATCTATGGGTGATCGAACTGGATACCGCAGACAATGAACGGCTCGCCGGACTATTGCTCTAAAAGGCTTGACTTTGCTGCGCTGCACAATAAATGGGCGGCAATGGATAGCGAAGGTTACCAGCGGGTTACAAAAAGGGGTGCCCGGGAAAACACGCGAGCCGGATATGGGATCAACCGGGCTTATAAGGAAAGCAGCACTGCCCGCTTGCAAACATAGCCGCACAAATTGCTGATTTAATGTTGAAATTTTCGAAAGCCGCGACTCTCGCGGCTGTTTTAGTAGCGCTGGCATCGGTAACGGTTTATTCCGGTCCCGGCTTGGCTTTTGGTAATGCGGAGGCCGATACGGCCTTAACAGCCAGCTCCATCACTGTCGATCCATCGGTTCTTTCCGCTGATCTTTCCGTCGCCGCCATGGCGAGCAAGCCCGATGTCGAAATGACTGTCACAGGCAATGGCGACATTATTTTCATCCCCGGTATCGCTGATACAAAGCCGATGAAGGTTCCTGAAGAAGAATTGTTACCCGAAGAAGATGACCGCACGGAACAACCGGTGTCCGCTGCTTCATTACGCGAACTGGTGCGTGCACAAAATACCGATATTGCATTGAGCGCAGAAGAGCGCTGTCTTGCGGGAACCGTTTATTTTGAATCAAAGGGCGAATCGCTTGCCGGGCAATTGGCTGTGGCCAAAGTTGTGTTGGCGCGCAAAAATTCAGGTCGTTTTCCGTCGAGCATTTGCGGCGTAGTTTACCAGAAAAGCCAGTTTTCATTCGTTCGTGGTAATCAAATGCCAAAAATCAATACATCAAGCAAAAGCTGGCGCAATGCTGTAGCAATTACGCAAATTGCGCTGAATGATGCTTGGGACAGCCCAGTTGAAGGGGCACTGTTTTTCCATGCCAAAAGGGTTAGGCCCGGTTGGCGGCTGAAGCATTTGGGATCGGTGGACAACCATATTTTCTATCGTTAATTCATACAGATAAAAGATAAAAACTGGGCCTCGTTTTTCGAGGCCTTTCTTTTGTTCTTATCATGTTCTATTTAATGGGCATGAATCAACCATTTCCATTGTCCGCTTCACCTGATGCCGCTGCGGTTGCGCGCGGCGTATCACGGCTTTTCCTGCGCCATCAAATTACAGTGCAAAGCGAGGTTTGCCTGCGCAACAACCGCCGCGCGGATTTGATGGGATTGAACGCGAAGGGCGAGATAATTGTTGTTGAGATAAAATGCGCCCGCGCCGATTTGCTTGGCGATCAGAAATGGACCGATTATTTGGACTATTGCGACCGATTCTATTGGGCTGTGCCCTCTGGTTTCGACTGGAAAGTGATGGAGGGAGAGGCATTTTTGCCACAGCGGACGGGATTGATCGTTGCTGATGCCTATGATGCACAGATTATTCGCCCAGCGGCGCTCCATGCTTTGAACGTGGCCCGGCGCAAAACCGAAACGCAGCGGCTTGCTCGTCTCGCCATGCGCCGGCTGACCGCTATTGCCGATCCGGAAGGGGCAATTGGCGAATATGGGCTGGATTAAACAGCCCTGCTATCGCAGCGGCAAAAAAAGGCTCCAATATACCTTGCCCGGCCTGTCATCCTGCGCTTCTGACAAGCCGACAATCTGCTTATCTTGCCCAGCGTTCGCTTCGGGCAGATAAACGCCGAACAACCGGTCCCAAATGCTAAGCGCAAAGCCGAAATTGCGGTTTTGTTCTGCAACAACAATGCTGTGATGGACAAAATGCATATCGGGTGTGACCAAAAGTGGACGGACTAACCGGTCGGCCCATTTGGGAAGGCGGATATTACTATGATTGAACAAGGCGTTGGCGTTGAGCCACAGCTCAAATAACAGCGCAACCATAACCGGGACGCCCAAAAGGGCAACCCATGCCGATTTATACAGGGTGGACAGAATCAGCTCAAAGGGGTGGAAGCGCAGCGCACTGCTGGCATCCAGATCGCGGTCGCTGTGATGCACCTTATGCATCCGCCACAATATCGGCACGCGGTGCATAACAAGATGTTGAAGCCAGACCGCAAAATCCAATAGGATGAAGGCAAGCAAAGCTTCCGCCCACCAAGGCCATGACGTCATTTGGAATAGCCCAAAACCCGCCTGTTCAGCCCAGGTGGCGGCACTGCCCACGACAACAAACAGGGAAAGCAAACGGCCGGTGAGCGCATTGCAAAGGAAAAACACCCCATGGGTGATCCAGCGCGGATGGCGGCCGATGACCAGCTTACGCCGCGGAGATAGATATTCCAATAAAGCGAGCAGAACAAATAGTGCCGCCGGTATGGCGAGCGCCCAGATGCCAAGCCCGCTCTCGATCATCAGGCCGCCTGCACGCTGCGCACTGGATAATCAGTATAGCCTTCGGCCCCTTCACTATACCATGACTTATAATCATCGGGGGTCAGATCGGCATGATCGCGCAGCTTTTCGGTCAAATCCGGGTTGGAAATATAGGGCCTGCCGAAACTGATCGCATCGCATAGGCCAGCGGCCAGATCGGCATCGGCGCTGGCGCGGTCATATTCCTGATTAAGGATCAGCGGGCCGTGAAAAACTTTGCGAATATCAGGCGAAATGCGCGGCACATCGGTGCGGCCGAAATTGCCATAATCCTTTTGTTCGCGCAATTCCAAAAAGGCGATGCCAATATCCTGCAGCGCCGCTGCTGCTGCTGTGAACAAAGCAATCGGATTGCTATCATCACAGCTTTGTGTCTCGCCATTGGGGGATAGCCGCACAGAGGTGCGCCCTGCCCCCACGGCATCCGCCACCGCCTGCACCACTTCGCGCAGCAGGCGGATGCGGTTTTCGATTGCGCCGCCATAGTCATCGGTACGCAAATTGCTGCTATCCCGCAAAAACTGGTCGATCAAATACCCATTGGCGGCGTGGATCTGGACGCCGTCAAAACCGGCTGCGATAGCATTTTGGGCGGCATGGACATAATCAGCGATTATACGGGCAATCTCTCCGATTTCCAACGCTCTGGCCTGCGCATAATCCTTCTTTCCGGTCGGTGTGTGTGCATAGCCGCCTGCCGTGGTAGCCGAGGCCGAAACCGGCGGAGAACCATCCAGAAAATCAGGGTGAACGAGCCGTCCCATATGCCAAAGCTGTAATATGATCCGTCCGCCTGCGGCATGGACAGCCTCTGTCACCGGCTTCCAAGCAGCGACCTGTTCATCGGACCATATGCCGGGCGCATTGGGCCAACCCAGTCCTTCACGGCTTATTCCCGTTGCCTCGGCGATAATCAGCCCGGCGCTCGCCCGCTGGGCATAATATTCGGCCTTAAGATCGCTTTGCGGCACATGACCTGGACCGCTTCGTCCCCGGGTGAGCGGAGCCATAAGCACTCGGTTCGGGGCAGAAATTGCACCCAATTGAATGGGGTCGAAAAGGCTGTACGAACCGGTCATTATGCACTCCTTAGATTTTCCAATATTCTGTGCAAAGTGGCTATGCTGGTTTCAAATTGCAACGGGCTATTTTCCCAGATTGCAGTAATGAGCAAATGGGACGGGCAAAATTGCATTGCACAGCGCTTGCCTGACCGGGTGAAGCGGCTTATCACTACACCATGACCGACCCGTTGCCCTCTGACCCGACCTTGGACGAAATCCGGCTTGCAATTGCGCCCTTATTGGGCAGCCATGCCGCCTTTGACGGGTGGAATAAAAAAGCGGTGCACAATGCCGCTGGCGATTTGGGCGTTGATGGTGATGTTGCTATGCTTGCCTATAAGGGCGGCGCGATGGATATGATTGATGCGTGGATTGACGCGATAGACGCCGAAATGGCCCGCCGCCTGCCCCCTGAAAAGCTAAATTCCATGAAGATAAGAGCGCGGATTACTGCGCTGATTGTTACCCGGCTTGAAATTATGGCGGCGCATAGGGAGGCGCTTCGCCGCGCTATGGCGGTGATGGCGCAGCCAGCAAATATAATCGCAGCAGCCCGTATTGGATGGCGCAGTGCCGACCGGATGTGGCGGCTGGCGGGTGATAATGCCAGCGATTTCAACCATTATACCAAACGCATGACGCTTTCGGCTGTCTATGCCAGCACTTTGGCGGTGTTCATCAATGATGACAGCGATGATTTTACCGATACAAATGGATTTTTAGATCGCCGGATCGAAAATATCATGCAATTTGAAAAGGTAAAGGCACGGGCCAAAGCGCGGCAGGATTATCTGCCCAGCCTGTCCCGATTCATCGGCCGCCTACGCTATCCACCACGGTAAACCCCCAAAAATTTTTCAAATCAATGTGATTGAACGCTTGATGTTATTGCGAATCGGTTGCAAATAGATATTATGCAATTGCAAATAGCCCCGCTGCGCCGACCATTGCGCGTTGATTCGATAGACTGGCTGGCCATTCCCGAAAGCGAAGGACACCGCCTGCGCTCGCTCGGGCTGGAAGAAGGCGCGGTGATCGAACCATTGCACCGCGGCATATTATTTTTCCGAGATCCACTTGCCGTTCGGGTTGGGCGAATGACGATTGCGCTACGGCGAAAAGTCGCCTTGGCAATATACTGCACCGCACTTGATTGATGGACACCGTTTCAACACCCCTTATTGCCCTTGTCGGCAACCCGAATGCGGGGAAAAGTGCGCTGTTTAATGCGCTGACCGGGGCGCGTCAGAAAATCGGAAATTACCCCGGCGTTACTGTAGAGCGCAAATTGGGCCGTATCATGTTAGGCGATGGCCGCCCGGCGGAAATTGTTGATCTGCCCGGCGCTTATAGTCTGACGCCAGATAGTCTGGATGAAGAGGTAACCCGTAATGTTGTGTTGGGCCGGCAAGTGGGACAACGCAGGCCCGATGCGATTATTGTTGTGGTTGATTCCGCCAATCTTGACAATCATTTGCGCTTTACGCTGGAGTTAATCGGTCTTGGCCTTCCGGTGGTGGTTGCGCTCAATATGTTTGATCTGGCGGTGCGTGACGGGTTGGAAATTGATGCTGATCTTTTATCGGCAGAACTGGGCGTGCCGGTTATTCCCACGGTTGCGGTGCGTAAACGCGGGCTGGATCATTTGGCCGAAAAGCTTGCATCTGTATTAACCGGACCATCTATTGCTCCTGCCACTTTGGAAGAGCCGCCTGAAAAAGATCGCAAATCATTAACCGCCGAAGCCCATAGGCTGGCCAAAAAAGTGATCATCCGCGAAACGCCGACGCGGCAATGGACGCGAATTTTGGACGGGGTATTGCTTCACCCGGTAGCCGGTGTGTTGATCCTTTTTGCGCTTCTTTTTGTAATGTTTCAGGCGGTTTTTGCATGGTCAGAAACCCCGATTGGCTGGATTGAGGCGGCTTTTTCTTTCCTTTCCCTGCAAGTGACAGCCTTTACTCCCGATAATTGGATACGCTCATTGATCAATGACGGGATTATCGCGGGCGTAGGGTCGGTGGTTGTTTTCCTTCCGCAGATTTTAATCCTGTTCCTGTTCATTTTGCTGCTCGAATCCACCGGATATATGACCCGCGCCGCTTTTGTGATGGACCGGATGATGGCCAGTGTAGGATTATCAGGTCATAGCTTTATTCCGCTTTTATCCTCTTTTGCGTGCGCCATTCCGGGGATTATGGCGACGCGGACCATCATGGATCAAAAAGACCGGCTGACGACGATATTGATTGCGCCGTTAATGACTTGTTCGGCGCGGCTGCCGGTTTATACCGTGATCATCGGTGCATTTATTCCGGCGCAAAGCGTGGGTCCGGGCATAGGTTTGAGGGGGTTGGTGCTGTTCGGCCTTTATGTTGCCGGTATTGTCGGCGCTATGCTTGCGGCGCTGTTGATCCGGCGCAGTGTAGCAAAGGGGGCACAGGGCAGCTTCCTGCTGGAAATGCCGCGCTATCAATGGCCCCGCCTGCGCGACATCGCGCTTGGATTATGGCAAAGGGCATGGCTGTTCCTGCGCCGGGCGGGCACAATCATTTTTGTTTCTACAATCATTTTATGGGTGCTGCTTAGTTTTCCCAAAGCGCCTGATGATATCGGCACCAGTCAAGCTGACTATTCGATAGCCGGCCGGATAGCAGATGGCGTGGAAGTCGTGGTCAGGCCGATCGGGTTTAACAAGGAAATTGCCCTTGCCCTCATCCCTGCCATGGCGGCGCGGGAGGTTGCGGTCTCTGCGCTTGCCACCACATACGCCATTGACGAAAGCGGTGATGAAGAAGCGGTGACGAAATCATTGGGCGACAGGCTGGCTGGCAAATGGTCCTTGGCGACGGCCTTGGCGTTTCTCGCCTGGTTTGTATTCGCACCGCAATGCATTTCCACTATTGCGGTTGCCAAGCGTGAAACCAATGGCTGGAAATGGCCGATATTTATGGTGACTTATCTATTCGCCATGGCCTATGTTGCCGCTGGAATAACATATTGGACGGCGATGGCATTCGGGCTGGGATAGCCGTTCATCAATAATGAATAAGGGGTAGGACATGGCTGGATCAGTCAACAAAGTAATTATCGTCGGCAATCTGGGCGCGGACCCGGAGGTTAAGAGCTTTCAAAATGGCGGGCGTATCTGCAATCTGCGTATTGCAACATCCGAAGATTGGAAGGACCGGCAAAGCGGCGAAAAGCGCGAGCGGACCGAATGGCATAGCGTTGTCTTGAATAGCGACGGACTAGTCGGTGTCGCCGAACGTTTCCTGAAAAAAGGCAGCAAAGTCTATATCGAAGGTCAGCTGCGCACGCGCAAATGGCAGGATCAATCGGGCAATGACCGCTACACCACGGAAATCAGCGTCGGCGGCTTTGATGGCAAGCTGGTTATGCTTGACGGCGCAAAGGGCGCGGGTCAGGGGGGCGGCCAAGGCAGCGCTATGGGCGGCGCGTCTGATGGCGGCTGGAATCAGGGTGGCGGTTCTTCGGGCGGTTCGTCCGGCGGCGGATGGAACCAAGGCGGCGGCGGCTTTGACAGCGATTTGGACGATGATGTGCCATTTTGATCTAAAGGCGGGGTAACGATATGGGCGCTAGCGGCGAACAAATGGCATGATCAAAAAACTTGGCCTTGTGCTCCTGTTGGCTGCGGCGGTTACTGCTTTTTTCTATTTTGGTTTAAGCGAATATCTTAGCCTTAATTATTTCAAGGCGCGGCAAGCCGATTTTGACGCGGCTTATGCGGCCAATCCATGGGCTTTTATCGCCGGGTTTTTCCTAATCTATGTTGTAACCACCGCCCTGTCACTGCCGGGTGCTGCTATATTGACGTTGGTGGCGGGCGCATTGTTTGGCCTTGTCACGGGCACGATCATCGTATCCTTTGCATCGACGATTGGGGCCAGTCTTGCCTTTCTATCTTCGCGTTTTGTCTTGCGTGATTGGGTGCAGGGCAAATTTGGCGACCGGATGAAAGGATTGAATGAAGGCTTGGCGCGGGATGGCGCTTTTTACTTGTTCACCATAAGGATGATCCCGGTCATTCCCTTTTTCGTCGTCAATCTGGCCATGGGCCTTACCAAAATCCGTCTTTCCACTTTTTATTGGGTCAGCCAGATTGGAATGCTGGCGGGCACAATCGTCTATGTGAATGCCGGAACGCAAATAGCGGGCATAGAATCGGCATCGGGCCTGTTCACGCCGGCGGTGATCGGATCTTTTGCGGCGCTTGCCATTTTTCCCTGGATTACCAAAGCGGCTATTGCTGCGATCAAGCGGCGGCGAGCCTATAAAGGATGGCGTAAACCCAAAAAATTTGACCGCAATCTGATCGTCATCGGTGCAGGGTCGGCAGGGCTCGTCTCCTCCTATATCGCAGCGACCGTCAAGGCAAAGGTGACATTGATCGAGGCGCATGAAATGGGCGGCGATTGTTTGAACACCGGATGCGTGCCCAGCAAAGCGCTGATCAAAAGTGCAAAAATTGCATCGCATATTGCCCATGCCGACCGCTACGGCCTGAAGGCGGTCAAGCCGGAGCTGGATTTTGCCGAGGTGATGGCGCGGGTGCAATCGGTGATCAAGGATATCGAACCGCATGACAGTGTCGAACGTTTTTCCGCCTTGGGTGTGGACTGCGTTGCCGGATATGCGCGCTTTGTGGATCCTTGGACGGTGGAAATCACCCATAAGGATGGCGCAAAATCCCGCATGACCGGAAAGAATTTCATCATTGCCACCGGCGCTGCGCCCTTTGTTCCGTCGCTGCCCGGCATAGAAGAAAGCGGTTATTTGACCAGCGAAACATTATGGGATGCGCTTTCAAACCGGCCATTGCCGCCCCGGCGCTTGATCATCATGGGCGGCGGACCGATCGGATGCGAACTGGCACAAAGCTTTCAGCGGCTGGGCAGTCAGGTAACGATTGTCGAAATGGCGGATCGTCTTTTGGGCAAGGAAGATGAAGAGGCAGCAGCGCTGATTTACGAGCATCTGGAAAAAGAAGGCGTCGATATTCGCTTGGGCCATAAGGCGGTGCGCATCGAGGCGGGCAAAAAACTGATGGCTGAGGCTGACGGCAAAGAGGTTGCTATCGCCTATGACGAAGTCATCATCGCGGTGGGAAGGCGGGCGCGGGTCACCGGTTTTGGTCTCGAAGAATTGGGGCTATTGGATGAAAAAGGGCGGATGATCACGGATGAGAGCCTGACCAGCCTGATGCCGCATATCTATGCCGCGGGCGATGTCGCGGGCAAACAGCAATTCACCCATGGCGCATCGCATGAGGCTTGGCACGCCACGATAAATGCACTGGCCAGCCCGTTCAAAAAATACAGGGTCAGCTATGATCTTTTGCCCCGCGCCACCTATACCGATCCCGAAGTGGCAAGCATTGGCCTTTCGGAGGAAGCGGCAGCCGAAGCGGGTAAGGAATTTGACGTCACCCATTATCATCTCGATGATCTCGACAGGGCGATTGCCGAAAGCGAGATTGCCGGTTTTGTCAAAGTGGTCACGGCAAAGGGCAGCGACAAAATTTTGGGCGTCACAATCGCGGCCAGCCATGCCGGCGAAATGTTGCCGCAATTCACGCTCGCGATGCGCAACAATATGGGCCTGTCCAAATTGGCGCAGCCCATTGCGCCTTACCCGACATGGAATGAAGCCGATAAATATGTTGTCGGCCAATATAAGCTTGCCCGGAAACCCGAAAAGCTGCTGCAATTTGCCGAAAAATATTTCCGCTGGCGGCGGGGATAGTCAAGCGGCATAGCGCCGTTCTGACAAAGTTAATCCAGCGGTTTTTTCAATTCGGCCAAGGCGGCGAAGGGCCCGGATGCGGCCTTTTCATCTTCGGCTTCTTTCGCCATTTGTTCCTCGCTTTTCACACCCGCGGCGCGCAATTTCTGGTTCGCAGATTTGCTGCGCGGATAAGGGTTGATGGCAAGACCCATGGTTTGCGCCGCCGCCTCGCCCAGATCGATAAGCTTGCCGTCATGGAAAATGACATCGCATTCGTCGGCCAAAAGTTCGATTTCGGCTTCCTCTTCGTGCGTGGGTTCGGCGATGAACAGCAAATCCATCGCTTCGTCTATTGTATCGGAAAGCGGCTCACCTGTGGCGGTGCAGGCTTGGACAAGCTCCGCCGCAATCCGGCCTTTTGCCCTTATCCCCTTTTCGCCTGCGGACAGGGTGATTGCCGCCTCAAGCTTTTCCAGCGATACAAGGTCAAAACGCCGAGCCAGCGCAATGCGCTCTTTTTCATCGGGAGCGATATGATGGTGCGTTTCGCCCGCACCAATGTCCGCCAGTTTGACCGTGCGGCTAAATTCATTTTCGGTCGTCATACAACCCGCCCGGCCATTAAATCGCTGGCACTGCTTTTCTGCAATTTTTTCCAATAGGAGGTGAAAGCCTTGCTAACATGGGCTAGCGCCTCTTTATCGGTTTTTTGACCGCCATAGATATTGCGCTTAATCGCGTCTTTCAGGCGTTTCTTATCATCAAATGCGCCGCGAAATGCACCGAGCCGTCCACCCAATACCCCCATCACCTTGCCCATATCCTTCGCAATTACCACGTCGCCAATGCCGGCCTCACGCATTTGTGCGTCCATATCTTCGACAAATATTTCGGTCAGCCATGCGGATTGCTGCGCGAGTTCGGGAAAGCTTTCCATACGCAGCAACACCAGCGCCAAAACCGAACTGATCATATCAAAACGGCCATCCAGCGTATCGGGCACCTGTCCGTTTTCATACCAGTGCAATTCGCGCCCCTTTGCGATCACCATCAAATAAAGCGGGCGCAGCGCTTGGTTCGGATTGGGTTGTTTTGCCCCAAAAAGGCTTTTCAACAAGGACATGGGGGACTAACTCCGGTTTTGCTCATCCAATGTTCATTTTGTGATGCTTATTGATCTTGCCCGCCAAAGGATGCAATGGCAATTGCAAGATAGGGCTATTATGATGTGCCAATAGCCCAAGCCCAGCCCGGAGAACAATATGTCCGCCTATAAGTTAATGTCATCCAATCGCCGCGCCATTGCGATAACCGCGCTTGCTACATTGGCGCTGGGCGCTTCGGGTTGCACCCGTTTGCGCACACATCAAGGCTATGTCGGCGATAGCACGTTGATTGATGCGGTCGCCGCCGGGGTGGACAATAAACAATCGGTTGAAGCATCGCTAGGCCGTCCGACCTTTGTGGGACAGTTTGACCAAAATGACTGGTATTATTTCGCCCGTGATTCGCGCCAGCTTGCTTTTTCAAAACCAAGTCCGACCGCGCAGACGGTGCTTCATGTCCGTTTCGACAATGCGGGCAATGTAACGTCGGTCAATAAATTTGGCACAGAATATATTGCACGGATCAACCCTATAGGCGACAAAACCCCGACATTGGGCCGGGAAAGCAGCTTTTTTGAAGATTTATTTGGCGGCATTGGCACTGTAGGCGCACCGGGCACTGGAGGCGGCGGCGGGCCGGGCCAATAGGCCCTGAACCCTAATTCTACCGTTTATTCTACCACACCTGCCGCAGCCAGCACCGCTAGCGTCACGAGTTCGGACGAGCTGGATGCCATGGTGGCGATTTGCACCTGCTGTTCCAACCCCAATAGCATTGGTCCTATAATCCGGTCGCCGCCCAGCTCGCGCAGCAGCTTTGCGCTGAGATTGGCGGATTGCAGTCCGGGCATGATCAGAACATTGGCAGGTGCAGACAGGCGGCAAAACGGATAACGCGCCATCAATGCCGGGTTGAGCGCAACATCGGGAGGCATATCGCCTTCATATTCAAAATCGGGCTTGCGCTGATCCAGAATAGACACCGCCTCGCGGATATTGTGCAGCCAATTGCCCGGCGGGTTGCCGAATGTCGAATAAGACAGGAATGCGACGCGCGGATGATGTCCCATGCGCCGTGCTACCATGGCGGTGCGTTCGGCTATATGGGCAAGGTCGCTTGCCTCTGGCCGTTCATTTACTGTGGTATCAGCCATGAATACAGTATGTGTTTTGCCTACCAGAACGTGAATGCCAAAGGGGATTTGGTCTTTTTTGGGGTCCAGCACACGGCGCAGCTCGCGCATGGTTTGGGCAAAGGTGCGGGTGGTGCCGGTGATCATTGCATCGGCTTGATCCAGCGCCAGCATACTCGCGCCAAAAATATTGCGGTCCCGGTTGACCATACGCTGTATATCGCGCCGCAAATAGCCGCGCCGTTGCAACCGGTCATATAGTCTTTCGACCATCGTGCCCACAAGGGGGTTGGTCACACTGTTATGGATTTCGAAGCTTTCGGGATCAACGCCCAGCCCCTGTAATTTCTGCTTCACTCTTTCGTCCCGTCCGATCAGCACGGGAATGCCATAGCCATCCTGTTTGAATTGGATCGCGGCGCGCAACACGACATCTTCTTCGGCTTCTGCAAAAATAATCCGTTTCGGTTTTGCCCGGGCGGCATCATAAACGCGGGTCAACACCGATGTCGTCGGATTTTGTCTGGCCCGCAGCGTAGCGCGATAGGCCTCCATATCGGCTATCGGTTTTTGCGCGACCCCCGAATCCATTGCGGCCTTGGCAACCGCGCTGGCGACAATTTCCATCAGCCTGGGGTCAAAAGGCGAAGGGATGATATAGTCGCGGCCAAATTTATGCGCGAGGCCGCCATAGGCGGCCGCAACCTCTTCCGGCACTGTTTCACGGGCTAGCTGCGCCAGCGCATGGGCGGCCGCGATCTTCATCTCTTCGTTGATCCCGGTCGCACGGACATCGAGCGCCCCCCTAAACAGAAAGGGAAAGCACAGGACATTATTCACCTGATTGGGGAAATCGCTGCGCCCGGTGGCGATAATTGCATCGGGCCGGGCCTCGCGGGCTAAGGGCGGGGAGATTTCAGGGTCGGGATTGGCCATAGCAAAGATAATCGGCTGATCGGCCATATCCTTAACCATTTCCGGTTTGAGCGCATTGGCCGCCGAAAGCCCCAGAAACACATCGGCCCCTTTTATTGCTTCGGCTAAGGTGCGGGTTTCGGTTGGAACGGCATGGGCGGATTTCCATTGGTCCATGCTTTCGCTGCGGCCCTGATAGATAACGCCGCTGCGGTCGCACATGATGACATTGCCATGCGGAACGCCCATCGCCTTGATCAATTCGGTGCAGGCAATTGCGGCGGCCCCCGCGCCATTGCAGACAACGCGAACATCCTTCAAATTTCGCCCGGTGAGTTCGCACGCATTGATCAGGCCGGCGGCAGCGATAATCGCGGTACCATGTTGGTCATCATGGAAAACCGGGATATTCATCCGCTCACGCAAAGTCTGTTCAATCACAAAGCAATCGGGCGCGGCAATATCTTCCAGATTGATTCCGCCAAAGGTCGGCTCCAGCAATTCCACCGCATCAATGAAGCGATTTGCATCTTCGGTTTTTACCTCAATGTCGATTGAATCGACATCGGCAAAGCGTTTGAACAGAACCGCCTTACCCTCCATAACCGGTTTGGAGGCAAGTGCACCCAAATTGCCCATGCCCAATATCGCCGTTCCGTTGGAAATGACGGCGACCAAATTGCCCTTGGCGGTATAATCATAAGCGGTGCCCGGATCATCGGCAATGGCCTGCACCGGAACAGCAACGCCGGGGGAGTAAGCCAGCGACAAATCACGCTGCGTCGCCATGGGTTTTGTTGCGATAATCTCAATCTTGCCGGGGCGTCCTTGGGCATGGAAATCCAATGCCTCTGCCGGGGTAAACCTTACGTCGCTATCGTCCATGATCTGGCCTCTCTCGCTCTGTTATGTCCGCTTCTTAACCGCTGTCCTAGCTGTATCGCACGCCATCGGCAATGCGCAAAGACAGCAAGATGGTCCATGCAAAAATGAAATGGCTTGGCTTTGGGGTATAAGGTCCGCTAACGCAGACGTCTATGGCGGACGCGGCAAAAAATACTAAGGAAAAAGAGGCAAAAAGCGGCCCGACACCGATGATGGTGCAATATCTGGCGCTGAAGAAAAAAGCGGTAGATTGCTTGTTATTTTACCGCATGGGCGATTTTTTTGAGCTGTTTTTTGATGATGCCAAAATTGCTGCGGAAACGCTCGACATTGCGCTGACTTCTAGGGGATCGCATGGCGGCGATCCCATTCCTATGTGCGGGGTTCCCGTGCATAGCGCGGAGGCTTATCTCGCCAAGCTGATCAAGGCGGGGCACCGGGTGGCGATTGCCGAACAAACCGAGACACCAGAAGAAGCCAAAGCCCGGGGCGGATATAAAGCATTGGTTTCAAGGGATATTATCCGATTTGTCACAGCAGGGACGCTCACCGAGGATAGCCTGCTCGACAGTTTTGCACCCAATATGCTGGCCGCACTATGCGAAATTGGCGGAGAAATTGGCCTTGCCGCTGCTGATATTTCCACCGGCTATTTCGAACTTGCCACTTTGACACCAAAATCGGTGGGTAGCGAACTGGCCCGTATTGCCCCCAGCGAACTGATCATCGCCGGGGGGTTCGCGCCTGTCCCGCAAGGTGCAATCATCCGGAGCAAAGACGATTTTGATAGCGCAGCTGGAAAAGCGGCGCTCAAAGCCCATTTTGCCGTTGATCGCGAAGACAGCTTTGCCCATTTGACCCGCGCAGAATTCGGCGCAGCGGGCGGACTGCTCGCCTATCTTGCCCATGCCGGGCAAGGCCAGATGCCTTTCCTGAAAAGGCCGGTGCAGCGTGGCCGCGCCGAACATATGGCAATCGACCGGGCGACGCGCGACAGCCTTGAGATTGTCGCGGCGCAGCGCGGCGGGCGCACCGGATCCTTGCTGCATGAAACCGATCGGACGGTCACCGGCGCGGGCGCACGAATGCTTGCCGCTGACCTGTCTGCGCCTTTGATGGACCGCCCTATGATAGAGGCGCGGTTGGACCTTGTCCGCTGGTTTCATGACGCCCCGTTGCTGCGCGATGCGGTGCGCGGCGCTCTGCGCCAAATGCCGGATATTGCCCGCGCTTTGGGCCGGATTGTGGCCGGACGGGGCAGCCCGCGTGATCTGGGCCAGTTGCGCGACGGGTTGGACGCGGGCCGCGCTTTGCGCGAACGGCTGGGCGCGATGGAGCAGCGACCGGCCTTGCTCGAACAGCTTTTGCCTATGCTTGATGGCCATGGCGCTATGGTCGATAAATTCATGCGTGCGTTAGTGCCGCAGCCGCCAACCGAAGCATCGCAGGGCGGCTATATCGCCGAAGGCTATGATGCCGCGCTCGATAGTCTGCGTCTGGCAGGCCGCGATGCCCGTCAGGCCATTGCCGCAATGGAGGGCCGTTACCGCGAGGCCACGGGCATTGCCGCGCTGAAGATCAAACATAATGCAGTTTTGGGCTATTTTGTCGAAGTGCCCGCACGGCATGGCGATATGCTGTTGCGTGCGGATTCGGGCTTTACCCACCGGCAAACCATGGCGGGTGCAGTGCGTTTCAATTCACCCGAACTGCATGAAGAAGCGCTGCGGATCACACAGGCGGCGCCCATGCTATTGCCGCGGAGGCCGCGCATTTGGAAGAAATGCTTGATGCCGCGATTATGCGGCGGGATCCCATCGCGGCCAGTGCCGATACACTGGCCAGGATTGATGTTGCCGCCGCTTTGGCCGAGCGGGCGGCGCAAGGCGGCTGGTGCCTGCCGGTTTTTGACGATGGGCCGGTGATTGCGATTGAAGGCGGCCGCCATCCGGTGGTGGAAAGCGCGCTTGCCAAAGACGGCGAACGTTTTGTTGCCAATGATTGTGCGCTTGCGCCTATGGATCGGCTCTGGTTGGTCAGCGGCCCGAATATGGGCGGTAAATCGACTTTTCTGCGGCAAAATGCGCTAATCATCATCTTGGCGCAGGCGGGCAGCTATGTGCCCGCCGCTTCGGCACGGCTCGGCCTTGTTGACCGGTTGTTCAGCCGGGTGGGCGCATCCGATAATCTGGCGCAGGGGCAATCGACTTTCATGGTGGAAATGGTCGAAACCGCAGCGATTTTGGCACAGGCCAGCGCACGCAGCTTTGTGATTCTGGACGAGGTTGGCCGCGGCACATCGACCTATGACGGGCTGGCGCTCGCTTGGGCCATTGTAGAGGCGATCCATGAAAACAACCGGTGCCGCTGTCTGTTTGCCACCCATTATCATGAATTGACCCGGCTTACCGATAGCTTGGATGCGATGTCGCTCCATCATGTCCGGGCAAAGGAGTATAAGGGCGATTTGGTGCTGCTCCATGAACTGGCAAACGGCCCGGCGGATCGCAGCTATGGCATTGCGGTGGCGAAGCTTGCGGGCATTGCGCCGCCGGTTTTGGCGCGGGCCAAGGATGTGCTGGATCGGCTTGAAAAAGGGCGGGCGGAAACCGGCGGGCTGGCGGCGGGTCTGGGCGATTTACCCCTGTTTAGCGCCGCACTCGACGCCGCCGAGGCCAAGGTTGATAGCCTGCGCGAAAAGCTGACCGGCCTTGACATTGACGCATTAAGCCCGCGTGATGCGCTGGATCTGCTTTATGATCTCAAAAAGCTGGCGGACCAAAGCTAAGATAGATTTTACCGCACTGCCTTTGTCATCATCGCCGCCTGCTGTAATATGTCTTTGTTCACTACGGGTTTGTTTTTGATGAATACGCGAACACCATGTGCTGGGACTTCTGCGGAAAAACAAAGCTGGTCATCGCCAACGCTCATAATCTCGCCGGTAAAGGCATCGCGCCATTCGCCCGGTTCGACCAGAGTATCGAGCGTGACATATTGTGTCTCATCGCCCTTATTCAGCATAACAAGAGCGGTTTCATTCACCCCGTCTTTTTGATAGATGCGGTAAAAACTTGCGCGTTGTCCGCCAAAGTCCACATTGATCTGCACACCTTTTTGTAAAGAGATATGCGCTTTGCGCAGGTTGGCGATACGGATCAGATTTTGCCGGATCGGATGATCGCGGCCCGCATCAATCCTTTCCTGTCCATAATAGTTGCGATTGCCGAAATGTTCGGCGGTGCCGCGCATAAATCCGGTTTCGGATCCGTAATAAAAGGCCGGTATCCCGCGCGAGGTGAAAAGCCAGTTATTGGCATCGATAAAGCCTTCATCGCTGGCATTCAGCCGCGACATATCATGATTGTCGTAAAAGGTGACGAGTTCATAAGGATTGCGGTAGACATTATCGGTCAGGTGCAAATATGATTTCAGATCATCATAATTGCTTGCCGGATTTTCAAACACGTCCTTCATCGCCGCGCGTCCCGGGAAATCAAGCACGCTGAACCCGCCATTTTCCGGCCTTGTATGTTCACCCAAAAAATTGGCGTCAAAGGAGAAGCTTTCGCCAAACATGAAAATGTCGGGCCGTTTGGCACGGATACGGTCACCCAGTTTTTTCCAGAAATAATGCGGCTGTTCCTTGAAGGTATCTATCCGAAGGGCATAGACACCTTGATCCAGCCATTGTTCATAACTGCCCATCAAATAATCCATCACATCAGGGTTATCGGGATCAAGATCGGATAAGGTGGCAAGGCCGGGCTTGCGGTTGAAAAAACGGTGCAGCGGATTGTTGGGGTCTAACTGTTCTGGATGCAGATTTTGATGGTCGGCGACCAGCCGGCCTTCGCCATCATATAATTTGCCAAATTCCGGTTGGCTGACGGGCATAGTGTAGGAAGGCGAGCCATGATTGGCGACAATATCGAGTATATATTTCAGGCCGTGTTTGTCGCGCAGCTGCGCCGTGAAATCCTGGAACTGCAATCCCGGCGAGGGCAGATGTTCATCCACCTTGTAAAAATTTACCGCCCAATAGCCATGATAGCCGGTTTTACCGCCATCTTGATAACCCGAACCGAATTTCACCGGCTCGCTGCCTGAATAGGCGGCGTCGGGATTGTCGACTATGGGCGTGGTCCACAGCGCGGTGAAACCCATTTCGGTGATATAATCGGCATTGTCGATAATCCCCTTAAAATCCCCGCCCAAATAGCCGATATTGTCATGCTGTCCGCCGGGTCCGGGCAAATGGCGGTCAAATGTTTTGAAACCGGGTTTGCCCTGATCCACTTGATTATTGCTGGGATCGCCATCGACGAAGCGGTCTGTTAAAAGGAAATAAATTGCTTCGGAGGCAAAGGCGTTGTCGGTGCCGTAAATCTGCGTGCTTGTTGCAGAAGAGGAGGCGGAACCGGGCGCAGAACCGGTTTGCGCCGAACAGGCACCAAGGGCCATGGCGGCAAAACCGGCGAAAAGCGCATGGCACGGGGAATTGCGGAATTTTATCATATAGCCTCCAATTTGCGGCGAAACCTATCGCGCGGGCGCGGCGCACCGCAAGGCAAAAGCTTATCCCCTCCTATGTATTCGTATGCAATACATGGCACAAGGCATTGCGCAGCCGCACGGCTTTCGGGATAAATAGGCGCTTTGGAATGAGGATCAGGGAGTTGCGGCAGTGTTTCTAAATATATTGCGTATAACGGCGCTGCTGTTTGTTTTTCTGATCCCGTCCGCAAACTATGCACAAACGCAAATGCGGGCCGAGGCGCATTGGCTTACCCGCGACCTGATCGCTTGGAATGCCCCTGCAGGATCAGAACTTATAATGTTAAGCAAAGGCGAAGCGGCCGCGCCGCTTGTCGCCGCCGGTGAGGTGGACGGCGATCTTGCCGACTTACACCCGCATTTGCGCGGGACACCCCTTTGGCGGATAGATGGAGCAAACAGGGAACAGGTAAGCGGCTGGTTGAAAGGGCCAGTGCAAATCTTTGCGCAGGATAAAGCTGCGAAAGAGACAGCGCGGACCGGTTTACAAATTGGCAGCGTGCTTGATGATCTTTACGCCAATGATGCCGCATTGGGTGCGCGTTTTGGTAACGGAAAGCTGCATATCGCGCTTTGGGCCCCGACTGCGCAGGCGGTGCGGCTGCACCTGTATGACAGTTCAGATGACGCAGATGACGCGGCGAGCACGGTCCTTTCCATGGCCGAAGATGCGGCAACCGGTGTTTGGCATTTGGAGGGCAAACCCGAATGGAAGGGCAAATATTATCTCTATGAAGTGCGCGTCTTTGTCCCCGAAACCGGGCGGGTTGAGGTCAATATGGTCACCGACCCCTATGCGCTCGGCCTGTCGGCGGATAGCAAAAGGACGCAGATTATCGACCTGAACGATCCGGCGCTTATGCCTGCCGGCTGGACGGAACTTCGCTATGCTTTGCCGGAGGCACCCGAAGATCGCGTGCTATATGAACTGCACGTTCGCGATTTTTCCATTGCCGACAAAAGCGTCGTAGCGGAGCACCGGGGCCGCTATCTTGCCTTTGCAGGCCGGGGTGGCGCCGGGATGCGGCATTTGCGCAGCCTTGCCAAAGCAGGGTTGAGCGACGTGCATTTGCTGCCCACTTATGATTGCGCGACTATTCCCGAAACCGCCGCTGCGACGCTAAACCCGCCCGATCTTTCCGGCTTTGCTGCGGATAGTGAGGAACAACAGGCGGCAATCGCCACAGTGAAGGAACGCGACGGCTTTAACTGGTGTTATGATCCGCTGCATTTCATGGTACCCGAAGGCAGCTATAGCAGCGATGCGGCCGGGACGGCGCGTATTGGCGAGTTCCGCGATATGGTGATGGGGCTTTCGGATAGCGGGCTTGGCACGGTGCTGGATGTTGTGTTCAACCATATGATGGGATCGGGGCAGTCGCCGCAGTCGGTGCTCGACCGGATTGTCCCTGGCTATTATCACCGGCTGGACAACACAGGCGCGGTCGCGCGAAGCACCTGCTGCGCCAACACTGCGACCGAGCGCAAAATGATGGAAAAGTTGATGATCGACGCGCTGCTTGTCTGGGCGCGCGATTATAAGGTTTCGGGCTTTCGCTTTGACCTTATGGGTCATCATAGCCGGGAGAATATCTTAAGGGCGCGTGAGGCGCTCCGTCATTTGACTCTGGACAAGGACGGCGTCGATGGCGCAGGCCTGTATCTATATGGTGAGGGATGGAATTTCGGCGAAGTCGCCGGCAACGCTCGTTTCGTCCAGGCAAGCCAGATCAATATGGGACAAGGCACTGGGATCGGAACGTTCAACGACCGTATCCGTGATGCCATCCGCGGCGGCGGTGTCGGCGATAAAGGCATGGACAGCGTGCGTAAACAGGGTTTTGCAAACGGCCTGTTCACCGCGCCCAATGCGCTCAATAAAGCTGATGAAGACACGCGAATAAGGGCGCTGAATGCCGCTGACCAAATCCGTGTCGGCTTGGCAGGCAGTATATCAACATTCACCTTCACCGCCGCCGACGGGCAGCAGCGCACTGCAAACGAGATTGATTATGGCGGCAGCCCTGCAGGCTATGCCAGCGATCCGCAGGAAATCATCAACTATGCCGAGGCGCATGACAACCAGACTTTCTTTGACATTAGCGCGTTGAAACTGCCGCGCGATACCAGCGCAGCGGACCGGGTGCGCTGGCAAAATATCGCATCGTCGATTGTTATCCTGTCGCAGGGCGTGCCTTTCCTTCATGCGGGTCAGGAATTGCTGCGCTCCAAATCGCTCGACCATAACAGCTATAATTCGGGCGACTGGTTCAACCTCCTCGATTATAGCAAACGGCAAAATGGCTGGGGCCGGGGCCTGCCGCAGCGCGCCGATAATGAAGCCGAATGGCCGGTCGCACGGGAATTGCTGACTGACAAAAATATGCAGGTCCGGCCCGAACATATTGTCCGCGCCAGTGATCATGTCCGCGAAATGCTCCGCATTCGCAAATCGTCCCAGCTCTTTCGTTTGCGCAGCGGGGCGGAGGTGATCCGCAATATCCGCTTTGACAATGTTGGCCCGGATCAGGTGCCGGGTTTAATCGTTATGAAGCTGGGGATGGAGGGCGATGGGCAAATGATCGTGGTGATTAACAGCACCGACAAGACACAAAGCTGGCCTGTTCAGAGCCGCTACCGCCTGCATGATGTGCTGCGCCGGTCAAGTGATAGCATCGTGAGCAAAGCCAGGATGAAAAAAGGACGTCTGATGACCCCTGCGCTCACAACGGCGATATATGTGAAGGCGGATTGAGGACGAAGCAATTTGCCAAAACCCCCTGTGCCGTTCAATCGTTCAAATTGGGCCGCAAATATTGCCGCGCCCGGTCCAGTTCCAAGCCGCGCCGGGCGGCATAATCGCTGACCTGATCTTCATCAATGCGGGCGACGCCAAAATATTCGGCCTGCGGGTGCCCGAAATAAAAACCCGATACCGCTGCGGTGGGCGTCATGGCAAAGCTGCTGGTCAGTTCAATGCCGGTATGACAGGTCGCATCCAGCATATCGAACAGGATTGGTTTCAAACTATGGTCAGGACAGGCGGGATAACCCGGCGCCGGACGGATGCCGCGATATTCTTCCTTGATCAGCGCCTCATTGGTCAGTTGTTCATTGGGCGCATAGCCCCATAATTCCTGTCGGACAAAGGCGTGCATCCTTTCGGCAAAGGCTTCGGCCAGACGGTCGGCCAGCGCTTTCAGAAGGATGTCGTTATAATCATCATGCGCCGCCTTAAACTCGGCCAGCTTCGTTTCAATTCCATGGCCGGTGGTGACCGCGAAGCCGCCGATCCAGTCATCCTTATCCGATATGAAGTCGGCAAGGCACATATTGGCCCGGCCCTGTCTTTTGGTCACTTGCTGGCGCAGGAAAGGCAATTCCACCTCGCCTTTTCCGGTGATAGCTATGATGCTGTCCCCCTGTCGACGCGCGGGCCAAAGCGCCGCCACAGCTTTTGCCGTCAACCATTTTTCTGCGATAATAGTATCGAGCATAATCTGCGCGTCGGCAAAAAGGCTGCTTGCACTTTGCCCGACCACAGTGTCGCTCAGGATTGATGGATAGGTGCCATGCAATTCCCAGGCACGGAAAAACGGTGTCCAGTCGATATAGCGGCGCAGGTCCGCCAAATCCCAATCTTCATAAATATGCAGGCCCGGCTGCAATGGCGCAGGCGGTTTCAATGCAGGATCAATGACAAAGCCATTGGCCCGCGCCTCGCTAAGCGGGGTTAGTTGTTTTGCAGTTTTGCCCGCACGCGCCGCGCGGATCGCATCATATTCGGCGCGGGTATCAGCGACATATTTTTCTTTGAGCGTGTCGCTGACCAAAGTAGAGGCCACGCCCACGGCGCGGCTGGCGTCAAGCACATGGACGGTGGGGCCGCTATAGGCGGTTTCGATGCGCAGCGCGGTGTGCGTTTTCGATGTCGTCGCCCCGCCGATAAGCAGCGGGATGGACAGCCCGGCTTTTTCCATCTCCTCCGCCACGGTAACCATTTCATCGAGCGAAGGGGTGATCAGGCCAGACAGGCCAATCATATCCGCATCATGTTCCTTGGCCGCTTTGATAATATCCGCCCAAGGCACCATGACGCCAAGATCGACAATCTCAAAACCATTGCATTGCAGGACAACGCCGACGATATTTTTACCGATATCATGAACATCGCCCTTTACCGTGGCCATGATGATCTTGCCCTTGCCCTTTGCACCCTTTTCTTTTTCCGCCTCGATATAGGGGAAAAGATGCGCGACCGCCTTTTTCATCACCCGGGCGGATTTGACAACTTGCGGCAGGAACATTTTGCCCGATCCGAACAGGTCGCCAACGACATTCATGCCGTCCATCAACGGCCCCTCAATCACTTCAATCGGCCGCCTGCCCGCCGCTTTTATGGCAAGCCGGGCCTCTTCAGTATCTTCGACTATATGCGCGTCAATGCCCTTAACAAGCGCGTGTTCGAGCCTGCGTTTCACATCCCATCCGCGCCATTCGGCCGACGCCTTTTCCTGCGCTGCATCGGTGCCGCGATATTTTCGGCGAGAGCGATCAGATTTTCGGTGGCGCTTTCCCCCGTCTTTGGCGTACGGTTCAATATCACATCTTCGCACGCTTCGCGCAGTTCGGCGTCAATATCGTCATAGATATCAAGCTGGCCTGCGTTGACGATAGCCATGTCGAGGCCCGCAGGAATGGCGTGATAAAGAAAAATGCTGTGCATCGCCCTGCGCACCGGTTCATTGCCGCGGAAGGAAAAGGACAGGTTGGACAGCCCGCCCGAATAATGGGCATGGGGGCATAGCTGTTTTAGCTCGCGCACCGCTTCGATAAAATCGACGCCATAATTATTATGCTCCTCAATCCCGGTGGCGACGGCAAAGATATTGGGATCAAAGATGATATCCTCTGCCGGAAAACCGATAGAAACAAGCAGGTCATAGGCGCGTTTGCAGATTTGTACCTTTCGCGCCTGGCTATCGGCCTGTCCGGTTTCATCGAACGCCATGACCACCACCGCCGCGCCATAGGCCATGCATTTGCGTGCCTGTTCCAAAAAGGGCGCTTCGCCTTCTTTCATGGATATGGAATTGACCACAGGCTTGCCGCTCACGCATTTCAGCCCAGCCTCAATCACGCTCCATTTGGATGAATCAATCATCACCGGCACACGGGCAATATCGGGTTCCGCAGCGATCCGTTTGATGAATTTGGTCATTGCCTCTTCGGCGTCGAGCAAGCCTTCATCCATATTGATGTCGATAATTTGGGCGCCATTTTCAACTTGGTCACGGGCAACTTCGACGGCGGCTTCATAATCGCCGGTCAAAATCAGTTTTTTGAACCGGGCGCTACCGGTGACATTGGTGCGTTCGCCAATGTTCACAAATGAAGACCCGTTCAGGGCGGGAGTGGCTATATTATTGGTTGTCATGTTTATTTTTCTGATTCGTCATTGCATGGAAACGCAGGAGATACCGCTATCCAAAGTGTGAGATTAGCCGGTTAAAGAAGTTAAGCGGCCATTATAAAGGGTTCCAGCCCAGCAAGCCGTGTTCGCACGGCGGCCTTGGGCACTATCCGCGGCTTGCGGCCTGCAACAGCCGCAGCAATTGCACCGATATGAGCGGGCGTCGTGCCGCAGCATCCGCCGACAATATTGACAAGGCCGTCATCGAGCCACGCCTTGATCAGCTCCGCCGTCTGCTCTGGCAGCTCGTCATATTCACCCAGATCATTAGGCAGTCCAGCATTGGGATAGGCCATAACAAGCGTATCGGCAGCCTTTGACAATTCCGCCAGATATGGGCGCAGAAGGTCCGCGCCAAAGGAGCAGTTCAACCCTATAGTCAGCGGCTTTATATGGCGGATCGCGTGCCAAAAGGCCTCCACCATATGCCCCGACAGATTGCGCCCCGCCATATCGGTGATCGTCATGCTGATCATTATGGGCACGTCGCGGCCTGATGCCTGGGCCGCCTCGCTTGCCGCCATCGCAGCGCATTTGGCGTTCAGCGTGTCGAATATGGTTTCGATGAGCAGGAAATCGACCCCGCCTTCGATCAGCGCATCGCATTGTTCGCGGTAAACGCCGAGCAGATAATCATAATCAATTTCCCTATATCCCGGATCATTGACATCGGGTGACAAGGATAATGTCTTATTGGTTGGGCCGATCGAGCCGGCTACGAAACGGCGCTTGCCATCCTTGGCTTCTGCTGCGTCCGCGCAGTTGCGGGCAAGCTGTGCACTTTCAAGATTCAATTCGCGCACCAAATGTTCACAAGCATAATCGGCCATGCTGATTCTGGTCGCGCTGAATGTATTGGTTTCAATCATATCGGCCCCTGCATCCAGATAGGCGGTATGAATAGCGCCAATCACATCGGGGCGGGTGATCGACAAAAGGTCATTATTGCCTTTTTGATCGAGGCTAAGGTCCAAATCGCCGCGATAATCGGCCTCGGACAATTTATAAGCCTGTATCGCCGTGCCATAGCCGCCGTCAAAAACAAGAATGCTGCTCGCGGCGCGGGCAGTGAATATTTCGCGGGCGGATGTCACGCGGCTTTCTCCTTGGCAATGGCGGCGGGGCGCTTGCCCAGCAAATGGCATATCGCATAGCTGAGTTCGGCGCGGTTCAATGTGTAAAAATGGAAATGCCGCACGCCGCCAGCATAAAGCTTGCGGCACATTTCGCTGGTCAGCGTGGCGGCAACCAAGGCCCGTGCGGCGGGGTGATCGTCCAACCCTTCATAAAGTTCATCCATCCATTCCGGAATGGTCACGCCGCACATTCCCGAAAATTTCCGCGCCTGCGCCACATTGGACACGGGCAATATACCTGGGACCAACTCTTGATTTATGCCTGCTGCGGCTGCTTTGTCGCGGAAGCGGAAGAACACTTCGGGGTCGAAAAACATTTGCGTTATCGCGCGGGTCGCACCCGCATCCAGCTTGCGTTTCAGATTGTCGATATCGCTTTGCGCACAATCGGCCTGCGGGTGGGTTTCGGGATAGGCGGCAACGCTTATGTCGAAATCGGCAATTTCCTTAAGGCCCGCGACCAGTGCGGCGGCGCTGTCATAGCCTTGGGGATGCGGTTTGAAAAATTCACCTTCATTGGGCGGGTCACCGCGCAGCGCGACAATATGCCGCACGCCTGCCTCCCAATAGCCTAGGGCCACTTCCCGAATCTCCTCCTTGCTCGCCTCGACACAGGTCAGGTGCGCGGCAGCTGGTATTCCGGTTTCCTTCACAATGCGTGCGACCGTGGCATGGGTGCGCTCGCGCGTTGAGCCGCCTGCGCCATAGGTGACGGATACAAAACGCGGGGCCATGGGTGCCAATGACACAATCGCATCCCAAAGCTGCGCCTCCATTTTTCCCGATTTAGGCGGAAAAAATTCAAAGCTGATTTCCGCATCCCCCGGCAGCCCGGCGAATAAAGGTGCATCCACCGCGCGGCGGCTTTCCTGCATTTGATCAAGCGTCAGGTTCATTTCACTATCCTAATCTCCGGCCGATTCTTTGGCCTCATTTGGGGGTCTGGCTTCAATTGAGTGCCGGACCTGTTTGCATTTTCCATATCTGGATTATCGGGCTGTGAACCATCCAGCTTTTTTTGACCAAATTTTTGGCCCAGCCATATTTTCACGGTCAATTCGCCGCCATCCAATGTTGCATGATGCGCCAGATGCATTCCGCCATTGGCAAAGGCTCGCAGGATAAGATCATTGCTGAAACCCAGCCGCGCATGGGCATGGACACTGCGCAGCTCTTCGCGGTCATGCGGCGCGAAATCGACGATCATCATCCGCCCCGATGGTGCGAGCACCCGCGCGGCTTCGGCAATCACGCGTTCTGGCGCTTGCGCATAATGCAGCACCTGATGGAATAATATCGTATCAAAGCTGCTGTCATTCAGCGGCAGGGCGTTAAAATCGCCCAACATGATGTCGATTTTTCCGGCATCTCGGCTTTCTGCTGGCACTGCGGCGAGCTTTGCGCGGGCAAGGCGCAGCATTTCGGCGCTATTGTCAATGGCGGTAAAATGCTCTGCCTCTTTGGCGAACAACTCAATCATCCGCCCGGTGCCAGTGCCAATATCAAGCACACGGCCAAGCGGTGATATTGTCAGATATTGTTGCATCGCCGCCTCCACCTCTGACTCTGCGACGTGCAGGCTGCGCAGGCTGTCCCACTCACCGGCATGATGTTCGAAATAGCTGGCGGCCATTTGCGCCCGCCCTGCCCGGACCAGTTCCAGCTTTTTCAAATCGCTTTCAATAATGCGGGCATCATCCTGTGTGGTTGCGGTAAAAAGCGCGCTTATGTGCTCTGCCAAAAGCTGTGGTCCAGGACGCAGGAAAACCCAGCTGCCTTCTTTACGCCTTTCGGCAAGTCCGGCCTCGTCTAGTATACGGATGTGACGTGATACGCGCGGCTGGCTTTGTCCCAATATCTGCACCAGCTCACCGACAGAAAGCTCCAATTGCCGGATCAAAATTGCGATTCGAAGCCGCGTTGGGTCGGCCAAAGCCCGCATTAAGGTTAACATATTGTCCATTGCTAAAATCATATAAAGAATTCTTTATATGCTGTCAATCGGCTCAAATGCTTAGGTTGCGCTTTTTATAAAAGGGCGCTGAACCTATTTTTTGGATCACTGGCCCTACATAATCCAAAACCACATTGCCAAGCCAAAATGAAGTGAGTAAAGACAGCCTCCGCAGGTATTCGAGCATGATGCAAGGATATCTGTCAGGTTTTATTTTAAGTATTTTGCTAGGGGGTTTCCCAAATGAAGAAAATTGCTGTCTCTCTCGTTCTGGCCGCTTCGCTCGGTCTGGCTGCTTGCTCAGGTGCAGAAGAAGCTGCAAATGACACAGCTGAAACTGCAACCGACGCTGCTGCTGAAGCAACCGACGCTGCTGCTGAAGCAACCGACGCTGCTGCTGAAGCAACCGGCGCTGCTGCTGATGCAACCGGCGCTGCTGCTGCTGATGCAACTGCAGCTACTGGTGAAGCTGTTGACGCTGCAAAAGAAAAAGTTGGCGAAATGGCTGACAAAGCTGCTGAAGGTGCTGACAAAGTTGGCGCCATGGCTGACAAAGCAAAAGAAGCTGCTCAGTAATTATTTACTGGCTTTTAGCTTATAAAAGGGGCTGTCTGGTCAATCCAGGCAGCCTTTTTTTATGGGAGCATTTCACGTGAAGCATCGTGCCGCGATCATCCTTTTATCTTCTATCTTGCTTGCCGCCTGCGCTGGCGGTGATGATGCGGACGGCTCCGGGATAAATCCGCAGGATGCCGCTGCGCTCGATAAAGCTGCAGAAAAGCTTGATCAGGAAAGCGCACCGCCCGCGATTATTTTGCCGGATGGAAAAGAAAAGGCAGCGCAGCAACCGGCGGCGCGATAATATCAGGGCTTGCCGAAAGCTTTGCGAATAAGCATAGCCAGCCAATGGCTGACATCATGTCTGATATATTGTCCTTTGGCGGTCATGATTTCCATATCATCGGCGATGCCGCTCTATATTGGCCGGGGCAATCGGCTTTGTTGGTCGCTGATCTGCATCTTGAAAAAGCCAGCTTTTACGCAAAATCTGGTCAGATGCTGCCGCCTTATGACAGCCATGCAACGCTGACCCAGCTTGCCGATATGGCCAAAAAATGTGCCGCTCGCCATGTTATATGCTTGGGGGATAATTTTCATGATGATGACGGTGAAGCGCGTCTTGACGGGGATGCGGCCATATTGCTGCGCCGATTGACGGGTGAATATGACTGGACATGGATTACTGGCAATCATGATCCGGCTTTGGCGGCGATTTGGGGCGGGCAAAGCCGCAAACAGATGCTGATGGGCACCGTGATGCTGCGTCATGAAGCTTTGCCAGATAGTATAGAGCCGGAAATCAGCGGCCATTATCACCCCAAGCTGCGGGTTGAGATGGCCCGCCGCACGGTTACCCGCCGCTGCTTCACGGTCACATCGCGCAAAATCATCATGCCCGCCTTTGGCGCACTGACCGGCGGCATGGATGCGGCAAAAGCCGCACAGCTTGCCGAACCCGATGCCGCGAAAAGAGGCGGGGCAAAGGCGGTTTTGGGTCTTAAAGATAAAATAGCTTCTTTCCCGCTCATGCTTTGAAGCCGATGCTGACTATGGCCATATCCCTGATTTTACTGGCCAAGCCGGGTGAATAGCGACATAAATAGCGGCAATGTTCTATATCGACTCCCTGTTGATTAAAATTGCCTTGATCGGGATATTGGGCGTGGGCGCACAATGGGTAGCATGGCGGATCAACCGTCCGGCCATTGCCTTGATGCTGTTTGCCGGAATTATGGCTGGGCCAGTATTGGGGCTTTTGAACCCGGAAAATGATTTCGGTAATTTGCTCGATCCCATTGTCAAGCTGGCGGTGGCGATTATCCTGTTCGAAGGCGGACTGAGCCTGAATTTCCGGGATTTACGCCATGCCGGCAGCGGGGTTTTGCGGCTGGTGATTATCGGCGTACCTTTGGGCTGGGCGCTGGGCACAGCGGCGGGTTACTATGGAGCGGGCCTGCCCTTGCTTGTCGCTGCGCTCTTTGGGGGCATCATGGTGGTTACGGGGCCAACGGTGATCGGGCCGCTGCTACGATCCATGCGCGTTGGCAACCGGGTGCGCGATATTTTGAAATGGGAAGGGATAGTGAATGATCCGATTGGTGCTTTGCTTGCCATCGGAATTTTCGCTTATATTCAATATCGCAATGAATTTGGCGCCGATGCGCAAATGGCGACGGTGGTCATATCGGTATTGGGGCCTAGCCTGATTGCGGCCATTATCGGCGGTGTGCTGGGCTGGGCGCTGACTTGGGCCTTTATGCGCGGCCATGTGCCCGAATATCTAAAGGCCCCTGTTATGCTGATCACCGTGATAGGGGGTTTTGTGGGTGCAGACCTGATCATGCATGAATCAGGACTTATCACCGTCACCATCATGGGCGTGGTCATGGCCAACCGTCCGGTTTTTTCCAGCCGGGCGCTGCGGCGGTTCAAGGAAGATTTGACGGTTCTGCTGATCTCCGGCGTGTTCATCCTGCTATCGGCGACGCTCGATTGGGAAACGATGCAGAAATTCCAGCTGCAATTTCTGGTTTTTCTGGCGCTGTTGCTGTTCGTCGTCCGCCCGCTCACTGTTTTGCCCAGCCTGCTATTCAGCGATATACCTTGGCGTGAGCGTTTGTTCATCGCCTGGATTGCGCCGCGCGGTATTGTTGCCATTGCCGTCACCGGCCTGTTCGCGCTGCGGCTCGTGGATGAAGGTTATGAAGGCGCCGATGCGCTTGTCCCGTTGGTTTTTTCGGTGGTAATTGTTACGATAATCGCCCATGGCTTTTCTGCCAGCTGGGTCGCTCGCAAGCTGGGCTTGGATCAAGGCAAGGGTGAGGATATTTTGATTGTCGGCGCCAACCGCTGGACCGTAGCCTTTGCGCAGTTTCTGAAGAATATAGATATTCGCGCGGTTATCCATGACCATAACAGGGCCGCGCTTCGCCATGCCCGCCGCGCGGAAATTGATACCGCGCTTGGCGATTTGGCCGAAGAGGCGCACAGCCATGATATTGATCTGCAATCCTTTCAACAAATGCTGATCGCCACCGATAACGACAGCCACAACCGGCTGGTCGCGGGTGATTTGGGACCGGAATTCGGCTATCAGAAATTACCCGGATGGACGCCGATATTGGCGATATGCGTGATCAGGGACGCGGACGAATATTATTCAAAAGCGGAACTTGTTTCGACATATTGGACGAACGCCTGCGTGAAGGGTGGCAGTTTAGCAAAACCAAGTTGAGCGACAAATTTGGCTGGAAAGATTATGTCGCCAACTTGGATACAGGTGAAGAGCCGCTCGCACTGGTCAAACCGGACCGGCGATTGCTGTTTTTTACCACCGCCGATCAGCCGCAGGCAGAGGCAGGTGACATGCTGATCAGTTTTGTTGCGCCTGAAAGCCGGGAAGAACGCGCAGCGCAGCGCAAAGAAAAGCGCGGCGGCGATAACAGCAAGGATTAGGCACGGGCGCTTAACCGCTGCGCGCACCAAATAAGGCGGTGCCAATGCGGATATGCGTGGCGCCAAGCATAATAGCTGTTGGATAATCGGCGGTCATGCCCATGGACAAAGCGGGTAAACCGTGCCGCTGTGCCAGTTCATGAAGCAATGCAAAATACGGTGCAGCTTCGGTGTCCGCAGGGGGCAAGCACATCAAGCCGATGATCGGGACGCCTGCCGCTTTGGCCTGTGTCAACAGGGCCGCGATTTCGCTGATCGCGCATCCGCCCTTTTGCTCTTCCGCGCCGACATTCACCTGAAGGAAACAGTCTGGCGCCTTGCCCGCTGAGGCTATGGCTTGGCCCAATGCGGTGATCAGCGAGAGGCGGTCAACCGAATGGATGACATCGAATAACGCAACAGCTTCGGCCGCTTTATTCGATTGCAACTGTCCGATCAGATGGAGTGTAATATCGGGATAATCCGCAATCATTTCAGGCCATTTATCCGCAGCCTCCTGTACCCGGTTTTCACCGAAGACCCGCTGACCGGCGGCAAGCAGAGGGCGAATGTCATCGGCTGCCCGGGTTTTGGAAACCGCGATCAAGCTTACATCATCTGCGCTGCGTCCGGCAATTTTTGCGGCCCTAGCTATTTCGGCCCTGATCTCTTCTATCGCTTTCGTCATGACCGGGCGCTATAGCCGGTGCCATGCCGCCCCGCCACAAAAACCAGCCCTTTTTGAATAAGCAAATTACTTTCCGGCCTACAGGTGCGCGCCGGACCATACCGCGCCGGTGGTTGATGACCGACCCGCGTTTGGATGGGCGGCTATTGGCGGCGGTGCGAAAACTGCGTTTTGGTTCCGGCGTTATCTTGCGTCACTATCATTTACCGCAAAGCGCGCGCATAGCCTTGCTGCGCGATCTGCGCCGCATTTGCCGTAGACGAGGGCATTTGCTGTTTTGGGCGGGTACGGAAAGACAGGCGCTGCGATTTGGGGCCGATGGTTATCATGCCCGCACCGGCACGCTCGGCCAAAGCCGTTTGCCGCGAAGTGCAGCAGCGCATAATAGCCGGGAGATGCTGGCCGCTCGGCGGGTGAGGGCAGGTTTGATATTGCTCTCCCCATTATATGCCACCGCATCCCATCCGGGCGCCCGCGTCTTGGGCCCGGCCCGTTTTCGCCAGCTTGCTGGTCAAAATTGCGGGGCGGCGCTGATCGCTTTAGGCGGGATGAACGCAGCCCGGGCGCAGATGCAGAACAGGCGCATTGTGCATGGCTGGGCGGCAATTTCGGCTCTGGCTTAAGGGGCGCTTGGCTTGGGTCAGCACAGATTGAGCCAAAACAGCTGAATTGTTAGAAACGGATTTTGGTGCCGACATAAACGGCTTCGCTGTCGGTCCGGTCGCTGACAGCCGGCGCAACGCGGTCGCGCTCGCTTTGATAGCGTACGCCTGCGGTTACCGCTACACGTTTGCTGACCGAGAAGCTGCCTTCCAGATCGACTTTATATTCGCCCGTTGCCGCATTACCGCTAGGGCTGGGGACCACGCTACGGTTCTTGTCCACCCGCATATCCGCACCAAAGCGACTTTTCTTCGCCGGGTTATCATCGTCCAAACGGAAACTGCCCGCCGCAACATCCAAATTGGCGATCGGAGCCCGCACGGCCTGCTTCACTTCTGCCGGAACGACAAAGCCTTTCCAACCCTTGGCGGCGCTGAGGCGGAAATCAGATTTGGCGAGGCTGATCGGAGCGGCTGTTCCTGCATCGCTCACGCGCAATGCCGATCGTATCGAGACGGCCTTTGACGATAATGGCGAATCAGTCCGCGCAGCAATGGTCATCGTGCGGCCGGAAACATTTTGCCCACCAGCGGGGGTGAAAGCAAAGCGGCTATTGTTGATTTTTGCTGCTTTATTTCCAGCTTCCTGCCGAAATTTTGCCGCGAGTTTTTTGTCGATACCGGCGGGCGTGAAGCTTTCAAGTAATTGTTCTGCCGTTATTTTTTTCCCATTGATATTGGCAGCAAAGGCAGGAAAAAGGACAGGCGAAAAAGCCAGCGTGGCAGCGCCCAACAGCGACACTGTTATCGCCGCATATTTGCCCTTTAAACTAATCTTGTTGGTCATATTAGACACTGTTCGACTCCCTGCAATTTATTCATAACCTTAAATGGCTTCATAAAAAAGGGTGCGCAGGGACAAAAAGCCGATATTTTCGAAATTGTTGCATTAAGCACACATAAAACGGGCAAGCTATATCAAAGCTGAATGAAAAATCGGTGCTGGTTCAGCTTCGGGAAAGCTTGCTACCGGCAGCAAAGCCGATATAGAGGCATTCATCATCTTTAAGAAATTCAAGGACCGACCATGAACCGCAATCAATTCGCCCTCCTTCTGGCCACTGGTACATTGCTGCTTTCGGGTTGCGGCAAAAAAGACCGCCCGAACACCGAATTGGCGGCAGCAAAGATCAACACCATCGGCGTGAATAGCTATTTATGGCGCGCATCGCTGGATGCGTTGTCGCAATTGCCGCTAGTGCAGGCGGATAGCGCGGGCGGCGTGATTGTTACCGATTGGTATGTAAACCCCAATTCGCCGGGCGAACGGGTCAAGCTGACCGTATCGATTCTGGATCAGGATCTGCGCGCCGATGCGTTGCGTGTGGCCGGGTCGCGCCAAGTAGTGCAAAATGGCCAGTGGATTGATGCGCCAATGCGGGCCGCCACGGTGCAGAAAATGGAAGCAATCATCCTGACCAAGGCGCGCGATTTGCGCCGCAATGCGATTAGCGGATAATTTCTATGAGTGAAATTGAACGTTTCAACCCGCGTGCGCCGATGCGCGGTGGCAAAAATATGGGAAGAAGAGGGGATATTTCACGCCAATGACTTGAGCGAGAAGCCGCGCAGCTATGTGCTTGAAATGTTTCCTTATCCATCCGGCCGCATCCATATTGGTCATGTCCGCAACTATACGATGGGCGATGTTTTTGCCCGGTATAAACGGATGCAGGGTTTTGAGGTGCTGCACCCAATGGGTTGGGACGCTTTTGGTATGCCTGCCGAAAATGCAGCGATGGAAAAAGGCGTGCATCCAGGCGGATGGACCCGCGACAATATCGCCCATATGAAACAGCAATTAAAGCGCATCGGTTTTGCGCTGGATTGGTCGAGAGAGATCGCCACGTGCGAACCGGAATATTATGGCCATGAACAGGCGCTGTTCCTGAAACTGTTCGAAGCGGGCCTTGTCTTTCGCAAGGAAAGCGAGGTGAATTGGGATCCGGTTGATAGGACCGTGCTCGCCAATGAACAGGTAATCGACGGCAAAGGCTGGCGCAGCGGCGCAGAGGTGGAGCGGCGTAAATTATCGCAATGGTTCCTGAAAATCACCGATTTTGCCGAAGAACTGCTGGAGGGTTTGGGCAGCCTTGATAGTTGGCCGGACAAGGTCCGGTTGATGCAGGAAAATTGGATTGGCAAATCACAGGGCCTGCGCTGCATCTTCAAATTTGTGGGCAGCCAGGACGGGATTGAGGTTTTCACCACTCGGCCCGACACGATGTTTGGTGCGAGCTTTGTGGCAATCGCACCCGATCATCCGGTGGCGCAGCAAATGTCCGAAAATGCGCCCGCGCTGCAAAATTTTATCGCCGAGTGTAAAAAGGGCGGGACGACCGCAGCCGAAATCGACACGGCGGAAAAAATGGGCTTTAATACCGGTCTAAGCGTTGCACATCCGCTTGATTCCAGTTGGCATTTGCCGGTCTATGTCGCCAATTTCGTGCTGATGGACTATGGCACTGGTGCGGTGTTCGGATGCCCGGCGCACGACCAGCGCGATTTGGACTTTGCCCGCAAATATGATCTGACCGTAACCCGTGTGGTGGCGGACGGGGACAAGGTGGACAGCGATTTTGACGGTGATGAGGCCTATAGCGGGCCGGGCCGGATTGTGAATTCACATTTCCTGAATGACATGGAGATTGCCGAGGCCAAGGCGGCGGTGATCGCCAAGGCGGAAAGCGAAGCTTGGGGTTCGGGCCAAACGCAATACCGGCTGCGCGACTGGGGTGTTAGCCGCCAGCGTTATTGGGGCACGCCCATACCGATCATCCATTGCGAGATTTGCGGCGCGGTGCCGGTGCCGGCGGATCAATTGCCGGTAAAGCTGCCCGAAGATGTCGGCTTTGATATTCCAGGCAATCCGCTGGACCGGCATCCGACCTGGAGCAAGGCTGATTGCCCCCACTGCGGCGGCGCGGCGCGGCGCGAAACCGATACGCTCGATACCTTTGTTGACAGCAGCTGGTATTTCATCCGTTTCGCCAGCCAGCCCGGCCATGCGCCGTTTGACAAGCTGACCGCAGAAAAATGGCTGCCGGTCGATCAATATATTGGCGGGGTGGAGCACGCAATCCTGCACCTGCTTTATGCGCGTTTCTGGACACGGGCGCTAAGCCATATCGGCATGATTGATGTTAAGGAGCCTTTCTCCTCTTTGTTTACACAAGGCATGGTGACGCACCAAACCTATAAGCATGGCGATGGTAGCTGGCTTTCACCCGATCAGGTGCGAAAGGAAGGCGCGGACTGGACGGTGATTGCCGATGGTTCCCCGGCTATTGCTGGCCGGGTCGAAAAAATGTCGAAGTCAAAGAAAAATGTCGTCGATCCTGATGATATTGTCGATCAATATGGTGCCGACGCCGTGCGCTGGTTCATGTTATCGGACAGCCCGCCCGAACGCGACCTAGAATGGTCGGAGGCGGGGATTGAAGGCTGCTGGCGCTTTACACAGCGGCTCTGGCGCCTCACCGGGCAGGTTTCGGGCGCGGATGGTGAAGATAAGCCACTGTCCCGCAAAATGCATCAGGCGATAGAGGGCGTGGCCGAGGATATTGAGGCTTTATCCTTTAACAAGGCGATTGCCAAAATCTATGATCTGACTAACGCGATTGAAAAAGCGCCGCCATCATCGGCGCGCGATGAAGCGATCCGCACGATTATCCGTCTGGCCGCCCCCATGGTGCCGCATTTGGCCGAAGAGGCGTGGGAGAAGCTGGGCGAGGGCGGCTTAATCGCCAATATGCCTTGGCCCGATGTTAATCCGGCGATGCTCATCGAAGATGAAGTAACCATTGCAGTGCAGATCAAGGGCAAGCTGCGCGATACGCTGCTGGCGGCCAAGGGTCTGCCGAATGATGAGCTGCAGGCGCTTGCATTGGCCAGCGCGAAGGTCCAATCTGCGATTGCGGGCCAAGAGGTCCGCAAGGTGATTGTGGTTCCCGACAGGCTGGTTAATATCGTTATATGATCCGTATCTTTGCCCTGATCCTGACCTGCGCGGCGCTTTGCGCTTGCGGATTGAAGCCGCTATATAGCGGCGGCAGCAGCGGCGCGGTGGCCCGCGCATTGGATACGGTCGCGGTTGACCCGATTGAGGGCAAATCCGGATGGTTGGTGCGTAATGCGCTCAATGACCGGTTGAGCAGCGGCCCGGACAATGCCATAAAATATCGGTTGGTGGTCAAACTGGATGATAGCATCGAAGGGCTGGGCGTTCGCAGCGATGATACCGTCACCCGCGAACGGCGAACATTACGCGCACGCTATCAGTTAATTGATGTCGAAACCGGTAAAACCGTGGTTGATGCCACCGCCGGATCGGATGCAGGTATCGACGTCGTAAGCAGCGAATATGCGACGATTGCCGGTGAAAATGCTGCGCTTGAAAATCTGTCGCAAAAGCTTGCTGACCAGATTGTCGCCCGCTTGTCGCTTTATACCCGACAGCAGCAATGAGCTTTCGCGGCGGACAGAAAAAACTGACCGAGGGCGATTTTGTGGCGGCCGTGACAGCCCGCCCGGACATACGGCTTTTTCTGATTTTTGGCCAAGATACCTCTGCCATTGCCGATATTGCCGCACGCGCTGCTGCTGCCCTTGGGGCCGATGCCGAACGGGTTGATCTGGACAATGACCAAATCCGAAAAGACCCGGCGCTGCTTGCCGATGAGGCATCATCATTGTCGCTGTTCGGCGACAGCCGCTTCATCCGGTTGACCATGCGGCGCGATGAGGCGCTGGAGGCTTTTGAAAATCTGTTTGCGGCTGAAAAGCGGGCAATCCGGTCATTGCCACAGCGGGCGATTTGAAAAAGACCAGCAAGCTGCGTAAACTTGCCGAAGGATCGAAACAGGCGCTCACCCTGATCTGTTACCCGCCGGGGGAGGGTCAAGCAGCGGCAAACATATCGGCAATGGCCGCAGAACAGGGCCTGCGTATGGACCGGGCCTTGGCGATGCGGATTGCCCGTTATACCGGGCTAGACCGCAAATTGGCGGCGATGGAAGTGGAAAAGCTGGCGCTGTATCATGATGCTAGTGCCGAAAATCCGGTGACGGTCGATGTGCGGGCTTTTGGGCAGCTATCGGCGGAGACAGCGGAGGAAAATGTCCAGGCGCTGGTCAATCATGTGCTGGGCGGAAAGCTAAGGCCCTTGGCCGCAGAGCTTGCGGCCAACCGGCAAATGGGCGTTGATGCGGTGCGGATCATCCGCGCGGTGCAGCGGCAGGTGACAATGCTTGCTGCGCTTCGCGCCAAAGTGGAATCGGGGACATCGCCGGGCGCGGTGATCCGTGCGGCGCCGTCGATATTCTACAAGGAAAAGGATATGGTTGAGGCGCAGCTGATCCGCTGGCCGCCGGGAAGGCTTGCCGGGCTAAACGGTCATTTGATCGATATTGAACAAAAGCTGATGGCGGTGAAGGCGGAGCTGGGTGTTGTGATCATGGAAGAAGAGTTGACCAAGATTGCCCGCGCTGCGGCGCGTTTTAGCTAGGACCGGTTGCAATATAGATTAGAAAAAACAGCGCTGGATTATTTCATGGCTGCATTTCCCGCAATGCCGATTTTGAATGTTATTCATATTGCACGGTAATCGGGATCCGGCCCCGGAATTTGCCCGATACACTGCCGCTGACCTGTAACGCGCCGCCAAAGGAAAAGCGCAACTCCCCTGCTGCATCCAGCCGAGGGGAGGGGCCAAGGTCGGTTTGCAATTCCGCCAATGTCATGGTGCCGCCGGTCGATGATGTCATCTGAATAGAGGTAGGCATATCGACCCGGACCAACCGTCCCGGCTCACCGCGGATCACGGCGGTTCCGGCCAGCGAATAACCGCCCAGATCGACCACACCCCCTTGCACCTGTGCGCTGCCGCTTTGCGGATTGATCTTCACTTGTCCGCTTTGACCGTTACCGGCAATGGCAAAGCGGCTGAAATTCAATCTTGTGGTAATATCTATGCTGATTGGTTTTTCAGGAGCGCTTGCCGGACTGCTCTGCTTGACGGGGGTTTCGCACAGGCGGCAAATATCGCTGTTTGCCTGGCTTACAGGAAACAGGCTGGCGGCCAGGAATAGCAAAGCTAAAAAGGGCAGGCGAACGACGTTCATGACAGCAAATTACACTATATGTGGTAAATAAGCGGTAAAGGTGGAACGACCCTTGACGGCACAGCATCACCGCCACACATTGCACCCATGGAAAAAATTGAAAAAACCGATTCCGAATGGCGCACGCAGCTTGACCCAATGCAATATCATGTGCTGCGCGAGGCAGGAACAGAGCGGGCCTTTACCGGAAAGCTGACGGATGAAAAACGCGATGGCCGGTTTTTCTGCGCCGGATGCGGGACCGAATTATTTATATCCGATACTAAATTTGACAGCGGCTGCGGCTGGCCAAGCTTCACCGCGCCAGCGGACGATGCGGTGATTAAAGAAAATGCCGACACCAGCCACGGGATGGTCCGCACCGAAGTGCGCTGTGCCGCCTGTGACGGGCATTTGGGCCATGTCTTTCCCGACGGCCCGGTCCAGGCGGGCGGACTGCGCTATTGCATCAACAGCGCGGCGCTGGAATTTGAAGCAGAAGAGTGATGTTTCGCGCAGTGACCTGCACAACTTCTGCATAGCAAATTCACTTGTGACCAAATGCTATTGCCAGTAACACCAGCCTCCTATGGCAAGAAAAAATCAACAGGGCAGCAAATCGGGGCGGTTCAAGCTTTGGTTTTGGCGGCTTTTCAAAACCGGTCTGTTTCTAAGCCTGATGGGCTTAATGGTGCTGGGCATATTTGTGGCGGTTGCCCGGGGCGAGATTGACAGTTTCGAAGATTTGAAAGCGTCGCCCAATGGACAAATGATCCGCCTTCGCGCGGCCGACGGCACGGTGATCCAGTCAATCGGGCCAAGCTTTGGCCGCTGGCTGACGATAAACGAGCTGCCCGATGAGATGAAGGATGCCATGGTCGCGGTGGAGGACCGCCGTTTTTACAGCCATCCTGGTGTCGATCCTATCGGCATCAGCCGTTCCTTTTGGGTCCGGTTCCAACGCGGCTATTTCGCACAAGGTGGCTCCACCATCACCCAGCAATTGGCACGCAATATCTATTTGAACAATAATAAGGAATTTGGCCGCAAATTGCGCGAGATCATCCTCGCTTTGGCCATTGAAACCAAATTCAGCAAAGATCAAATACTCGAACTGTATCTGAACAAAGTTTATTTTGGGGGCGGCGCTTATGGTGTCGATTCGGCCTCGCGCCTATTTTTTGGGCATAGCGCGGAAAAATTATCGCTGTCCGAATCGGCGATCATCGCTGGCCTCGTCAAAGCGCCCTCGCGCTACGCCCCCACTGCCGATCCAAAAGCGGCGCTTGGCCGGGCAAAAGTGGTTGTCGAAGTGATGCAGGATGCCGGTATGATCACCGCCGCTCAGGCCGCTGCTGTGAAGCCCGCTAATGTCAAGCTGACCGCGGATAAACCACAGAATAGCGTGCGTTATTTCACCGACTGGGTATTGCCGCAGCTTGACGGGTTGATCAAGGAGCGCGAAAAACCGATTGATGTGTGGACCACAATCGACCTTAATATGCAGCGCGTAGGCACAGCGGCGATACAGGCCAATGCGCCGCGCGGTTCGCAAGGTGCGCTGGTTGCGATCGACCGGGACGGCGCTGTCCGGGCGATGGTGGGCGGCACCGATTATGTCAGCAGCAATTATAACCGCGCTGTCACCGCGCTGCGCCAACCAGGATCAGCGTGGAAGCTATTTGTTTATCTTGCCGCTTTGGAAGCCGGTTTTCAACCGGAGGATAAGGTGGTGGATGAACCCGTTGATATTGGCGGCTGGCAACCCAAAAATAGTGGCGGCAATTATTCAGGTGAGATCACCGTTCGCACCGCCTTTGCCTATTCCAAAAACACCATTGCGGCGATGATCGGCAATGAAGTGGGCACCAGCACGGTCGCCAATATGGCACGGCGTTTTGGTATCACCACCAAAATCAACACCAGCCCGTCAATGGTGCTGGGCACCTCGGAAACCCGGCTTATTGATATGACCCGCGCCTTTGCACAGGTCGCCGCCAATGGTCGCAGCCTGACCCCCTATGGCATATCCAAGGTGACAACGATTGACGGTGATGTGATTTATCAGGCGAAAGCGCCGCCGGGAATACAGTTGGTTGAACCTTATGTGGCAGGCGCGATGATCGACCTGATGCAGAGCGCGGTGGAAACGGGCAGCGGCCGACGCGCACAGATTGGGCGGCCAACCGCAGGGAAAACCGGCACCACAAGCAGCAACAAGGACGGCTATTTTGTCGGATTTTCGAGCGGGCTGACCACAGGGGTCTGGATGGGCCGCGACGATGCAAGGCCGGTGGGCGATTTACAGGGCGGCCGGGCGCCAGCCAGCGCTTTTTCCGCCTTTATGCGCGTGGCGGTGGCGAAGCGTCCAGTGGAAAAATTCAACACCGATGTCACCTTCCCCGAACGGCTGGATGAAGAAAGCGGGCTGAAAGGTGAAGGCGAAGACGGCACGATATTTGTCGATGAAAATGGTCAGCCGATTGAAGGCACGCCAGAGGTGAGCCCCGATCATATTGACGATGCCATCCGTTCCAACCAAGCCGATGACGCTTGGGTTGACGAAATATTAGGCCGGCAAAGCGGCGGCGGCAAAAAAGGCGGCGAAGATAGCGGCGGCAAACCCAAACAGGGTGAAGAGGGGCAACCCGAAAACCTGCTTCCCGAAGGATTTTAGTCAGATATTCCTAAGCGGTGTTTGCATTTAGGAATTCCCAAAGCGACCGGTTCGAACAAAGGTTAAAAGCATAGGCGCTACGCTATCTGGTGCGCTGCACAGTTACAGTCCAATGAAGTGGCTTCGATGGCGCAATCTACAAAGCCTGCAAATTTGACAGCTGGCTTCTTCAGCGCCCTCAACATCATATTATAAGACAGATGTTGTGGGATAGATATGATACTTAAGAGGCAGATTTCGTTTGCGAAAATGTCACGAATATTAGCCATTGTCCACTTTAGACAGGTAAGAAAAATCATGTATAACATTGAAAATCACAAATCAAAGACTTTACTTTCGCAGAATTTTACGGCAAATAACAGCCCATGGGGACTGCATTATTTAAAATTTGGGACTCGCTGCCTACAAGGTGCGGGGGCGCAGCCGGATGGCTAACCACCATATACGCTACGGCCAAACCTGACGACGCAAAAGATATATTGGACGGCATCATGACCGCCGATCAGATACAATCCATCGGCGCAATCGGCTTTGTGATTTTTACTGCCTACTGGATCATTTGGTTCGTTCTCAAGCGCAAAAGTAAAGCTGATGATGACACTGCGACCAACACAACAAATGGTCCTAATTTTCCTTTAGTGGATACTGATAGCGTCCATTATGGTGATGTGAGCAATCACCCAGACAGCCCGCCAATAAACAAGGCGGCGGTAATACAAGGTGTCACCGGTAGCGGACTTTCAATTGATACTTTCGAATATGAGGGGGGCAGTCTATCTCTCGAAAATAACGGACAAGACTTCAAGATCAAAACACTTAAAAAGTCGACCGCCTGATAAAAAATAGCAGTGAGATAATTATGCAAACAAGGATACCGATTAAATTTGCCGCAGAAATTTTGTATCTGGCCTTGAATGAAATTAATCCAAATGCTGCTAAACAGATTGAAATTTGTGGGGATCATATACAAACAATGATCCACATTATTATATCAAATACTAACGTTTTCTATGATGCAAGTGGAAATATGGTTGAACGGCCTACATCGACAAAAGCTACCATTGGCCTTTCGATTCAACGAAATAGCTTTGCTTTTCTAAAGAACCATCTGGAGAAATTGTATGCTGGGAAGACTACAGAAAGTAGTATTTACAGCGCTTGGGAGGAAAGCACAAACCCCGGGATAAACCACGGAAGCGCCATCTATTTTGGGCCTAGTGTAAAAATGTGCGTATCGGGAATATGACCGTCATTGGCTCAGGAACCGCGATAACGTCATACGGTAAAAACGTAACAGTTGGAAATCTGAAGATCAAAGATAGCAAAGCGGATGATGATGAAAAGTGAAGATTATGATAGATTTGACGCCCTCTTATGTGCAATGACAGCCCTCACCGCTGAAAAGCCAAAAGGAGTTCCTCAAGCATTGCGTGAGGCGCATACCGCCGACTGTGCCGAAACTCAAACTCGCTAAGATACTTCGCAAGATGCTGTGGACTAACGTGGATATGAGTGCCGTTAATACCGCACTTTAGCTGTGACCCGAAACCTTCAAGACCATTGACATCTTCAACCGCTGGTCCGACACCTTCGCCATCGCGAAAATTGCCTTGGCCCTCACTCTTCCCACCGACTAGCGTTTCATCGACTTCCACAACATCGCCTTGGCCGCCGGTAGGGGTATCACCATCGACCTGTGCCATATATTTGCGGATTTCATGACACATACGCCAAGCCGTTTTGTATGTAACGCCGATCTGCTGTTCAACTTCCTTGGCGGCGACACCGTGTCGGGTCGTGCAGAAAAGAAACATCACATAAAACCAGTCGCGCAAACTGGTGCGTGTTCGATCAAAAGGAGTGCCAGCAGTGGGATAGACTTGAGCGCCACAATGTTCGCAAGCATAAGACCGGCGTTGTTTTACCCGATAAAACTTTGCAGACTTGCCGCATTTGCTACAGTCATGGCGTTTACCGTATCGAGTGCGCATAAGATGATCTAAACAGCTATCTTCCGTTGGAAAGCGGTTTTGGAATTAGCGAAGGGTTGGCTGTTTCGTGTTCATGCACTATTGTTAGCATAATGATCTACTTGTCGTAAGGGGATAATGTCACGAATATTTAACAAAAAAACTCTTCGTCTCTGAATGTTTTTGATGATAATAAACTGTTTTTGGTGATACCAATCTTGGTCCAGTATAGCAGGAGCGTGCCATGCGGTTTCCAATTTATCTGTTACTAACGGTAATCTCAGTTGGCCTGAGCGGATCTGTAAAAGCGCAGGGGATTTTTGATCTGGGGACAATCACACAGGCCATTTCCAAGGGGAATGATGCGCAAGCGGCACAGCAGCAGGCGGGCATAACAACGCCGCAAAAGGTCGCTGATATTTCGGCTTTCAATTTCACGCCCTCTTTGGAGCTTCGAAAAAGCAATATGAGCAAATTCATTGCCGGGATGAAGCAACTCAATCCCGAAGCCGGCGCCCAAATGGAACAGGGGCTGGCGGGCATTGACGTTATGAATGAAATGCAAAAAACGGTGACTCCATTGGGTCTGAATGTGAACAATCTGGCCGATGCTTATGTTATCTATTTCATGAATGCATGGACCGGGGCCAATGGGATCACCGATACGCCAACAGCCGCACAGGTCGCGGGCACCAAGGATATGGTCTATGCCAGTTTTGGCTCCTCTGCCGACCTTGCCAAGCTATCCAATGACGATAAGCAGAATACGGCAGAAGCCTTTATCCTGCAGGCCGTGCTTTTCGATTTGTTTGCACAGGCCGCCGCCAGCGAACCAAAGGTAAAGGCCAAGGTTGAGAGTGATATCCGCGCGGGCGCCAAAACAATGGGGATTGATGTGGACCAATATGCGATGACCCCAAACGGTCTTGTTCGCAAGACTGCACCGCAGAAGAAATAGCTGGCCAATGCGGCTTCGCGATTATTTTTGGGCATTCATCCCCCTTTTTTTTGCGACTGCCCCTGCGGCCACAGCCGACGATCCGCCCACCCCCTTTTCTCAGGCGGTTACCGCGCTAACTGGCGACTGGGAGGCGGAGGATTGGAGAGAAGGCGGACTTAAGCTGCACCCATCTATATATACGTGGCAGAGCGATGTGCATATCACCTTTTATGCCGAAGAGCCTGCCGCTGGCCGCGACGCGCTTTCCGTCGCAAAACTATATTTCGAAGGTTATGATCTGGGGGATGATACGCTGGACCCTACATTGGTTTCTATGCGCGGCGCAAAGGAGCTTGCGCCCGGCATCCTGATGGTCAGTTATAATTGGAACTATGCTTATGATGATAATGTCAGCCAATTTGGTGTTATCACAACGAAAGCGGGCAGTTTTATTCCCTTCCGCACCAATTGCGAGCGAGATGACCCCGACAGGCAGGATGAATATCGTTTGGAGCTGTGCATAAAGAAAATCATAACTTTGATGTTGGCGGTGCAGGGCGCAGGCACGCCGGAAGTCTCAGGCAAACTGCAATTGCCTCTACCGCCCTCACCGGTTAGCATTCCAGGATGGACGATGTCTTATATGAGCGACGGCACGAGCGTGGCAAGCTCTTCAAATAGTTTCGGCACGACACGCGGTTCGATCATGATAAGCAGCCCGCGTAACATTCCCGAAGAACAGCTTCCACAAGCTATCATGCAGTTTTCCGAAGGCCTGCGCGACGACGTGCAGGATGAAGGCGAATCCGTCCGCCCCACGGCAAAATGGGTGGGCACCACGGCGGACCCGTGGTTGCGGCGGGAATTCCCGCACGATACCTATGATCAGGATGATCCCCCGATTATCATGGCCGGAAGCATCCGTTTGCCTGATGGCAGGATTGCGCTCGCGGGCACGCGCTGTCCCAACAAAAACTGGTTGAAAAGCTGTTCTGACGGTATCGAACAGGCAAAGCTGCAAGTGAAGAGCGGCATTGCCGAGTTTCGCCAGAAGGCGATCGTTGCCGCAACGCTTCGCCCGCTTCCTACCGATGGAATTCGGGATGCCCAGATTGCCGGTATCTATACGCGCGGCCGCAACAGCGTAGGCTATGGCGGCTATATGACTGGCTATACGATTGACAATTTCCTGCTGCTTAAGGACGGCAGCTTTTGTGACTGTGTTGAGGCCCCCTTCGCCTTCATCAATCCCGCGCGGGATCGTCCCAAAAATCCTGGCGAATGGGGAAAATGGTCGCGCCAAGGTAATAAGATTGCGCTTCGTTGGGATGGCGGGGAAACCGACATGATCGAAGTGGACGGCAAAAACCTGATGGTCGGCGGCACCGCTGCCACGCGGATAAACGGCTATTTCCGCCATGTCTCGGGCGGCGGAAATCAGGCCTTTGGGGGTGCAAGCGGCTATTTGAATCAGTCAAGCTACACCTTTTTTGCCGATGGCACTTTTGCAACCGATTCGTCCAGTTCCTTTATGATGGGGGGCGGCACCATGGCGGACGGCCCCGATGTGGTCGGCGGCAGCAGCAGTGGCGGCACTCGCGGGCGATATGAGATTGACGGCTACACCATGACGCTGACTTATCCTGACGGGCGTGTCAGCCATGTGGCCTTCGCGCAATATGCGCATGAAATGTCCGGGTCAAAGCGCGACTGGATCATGATCAATGGAACGTTGTATTTTCATGACGACGATGAATAGAATAGCCTTTATCGTCTGCGCCATATTTATTGCCTTTTTACCCCGCACCCTATGGGCGCAGGATGAAGCCAATGATTTTTCCAACGAAGTGCAGGCGCTGACTGGCGATTGGGTTGCGGAAAAAGGCTATTGGCGCGACGGCAATCTGTTGCTGCATCCTGCGATGTTCACCCAATTAGGGGACATAAAAATGCGCCTGTTCCCCGAAGAGCCTGCGCTGAACAGAACCGCTCGTGCCGTGTTGAGCCATCATTTCGAACCTATGGAGATCGAAGGCAGAGCTGTTGATTTCAGTCAGGTCAGCCAAATTAGTAACTTTGTTCTGGCCGTTCCGCATCAATGGCTGGAATATAATGATGACAAATATTTCGGGTTCTGGGGTGTAATCTCGATACCGGGCGAAAAATATGTGCCCTTTACCTTGCATTGCCGCCGCAATCTTGCGGATTATAGTCTGGAAATGTGTATGGATCGCGCATCGCGCATCATGGATGCACTTGCCGCTGGAAAACTCAAGCTGGCGGCTCCAGAAACGCCTTTTGCGGTATCAGGATTCAAGGCGAATTACGGCACAGACGGCTTTGTCACGCTCAACAAGAGTAATTATAACGGCACAGTCAATGTCGTCATCCGGGTGTCTCCGGCCACCCAAATCCAGCCCGATCAAACAGCAGAGTTGCTGCGGAATTTTTCAACCACGCTGATCGACGAATATGATCTGAAGAAAGAGGATATTTCAGCAGCCCGGTTTGTCGGAACAACGGCGGAGCCATGGATCCGGCGGGAGCTTCCCAATGATGTCTATGGTGCCAATATTGTCATGGCAGGAATTGTCAGGCTTCCCGATGGACGTTTCTCTCTTGTTGGCGTGAATTGCCCCAATCCAAGCTGGCAGACATCCTGCGCCTATGGTGTAGATCAGGCCAAATTATATATCACCACTGGCCTGGCCGAGCAAAGGCGCGTCGTAATGGTCAATGAGGCAAACAAGCCGCTGCCCAAGATCGGGATGAAAAGCAGCGACGTGGCCGCCGCTTATGCCATTGGCCGCAATAACGGCACCAGCTTTTACGAAGACATCAAATGGTTTTTCAAGGATGGCAGCGTTTATAACGATACATCCGATGCGCCGCAGATGATCGACGCGGCAACCTCTCGCCGCGACAACCCCGATGAATGGGGCCGCTGGACCCGAAAGGGCGGTGATGTTGTGGTTAGCTGGCCCAACGGGGAAATAGAGGATATACCGGCGGGCAACGACAATAACTGGGTCGGCGGTAATGGTGCGACAAGGCTGTCTGGCTATTATGGACAAATCTCGGTCAGCGGTAACGCCATTACCGGCGGCGCTGTCAGCCGTTTTGGATATACGCTGAACAAGGATGGCAGCTTCCAAACTTCTAACTCCTCGATGTTCTCGGTCAGTGCTTATTTGCCCAATGGCTCGGCCACGCCCACACAAGTGGCCGTAGGCGGAAGCAATAATGTCAGTGCAATATCGCGCTATGAAATCGACGGATATATGATCACTTTCTATTATCCCGATGGCCGCATCGAACGCCGAAGTTTTGCCGTGCCCGCTAGCGAGGCGGCAAAGGCATCGCCATCACGCGTTATGATTGGCGGCAGCGTGCTGATATTGGACCAATATTGACAGGCCGAGACGAAACAAACCACAGAAACCATCGACCAATTACGCTGAATTACGGTAGAAAATACGGTGACATGGCGTAATTCAGAGCTGAGTTTTAAAGCCGATGGCAGCATTCAGATATTAGACCCGGGCGGGAAGTAGCTTAATACAATAGTTTTCTTGACCAAGCTTCCAAATCCAGGTGATGGATTAAGTGAACTGCTTGGCTTTCCGCCTCAAATTGGGCCTGTTTGGTAAACCCATTTGGCGCTATCACACAAGCAACATTGCCGTTATACAGGTGTCTCGCCGAGGAAACTTCCTGAACAGCGCCATTGCCCACAGGTTTAGCATATCTTTTACACTGTGCTACAATTCTAATTTGGTTCTTAGTCGCAATGAAATCAGCACCACCGTCACAACTAGCCTGCGTGACTTTAACGTCCCAACCATCCGATTTCAAAAAAGACGCGCAGTAATGTTCATAGTCAATTGGAGATAGTTTTGTCTCATCAATAAGCCTTACCGGCATGCGTGATGTAGTGTTTCGCTCCATCATCTCTGTCCGGTGATTTACATAGTCTGCAGCATAGCGTCCAAATTCAGATGAACGCCACGATGCATAATGCTCCGAGTTAGACAAAACCTGCGTCCGTAGAAATGTGTTTACGCGATTTTGCCACTTAGTGTCGTCTATATTGCCAAATTGGTCGGTTGAACGATCCTGCCTATAATAGGACAATAGTGCATCTTTATGGGAAGAGATTGCAGATTCCAACGCATTTTCAAATTGTTGTCGCTCTTCTAAGCGGTTCTGCATTTTGTTTTTATGGAGGAGGTAAATCAAGCCACCACAAAGTAATACGGTAGCAAGGAATGACAATGGATTGCTTGTAATAATGCTAATCACAAACCAAGCTAGAAATACTCCAGCGCCAAGTTTCAGTAAATTCGTATTATCAGTCAATGCCTGTTTGCGCTTACGTCCCATACCAAACTGCTTAAAATGTAGAGGTTAATAAAATACCTAGGGTCAGGCCCTAATCCTGATTGAAACCTTTATTGCAGATAAATTACTTATATTGTGACTGAATTATTGTTGACGCGAAAGCACCCTAAAACTAAATCCCGCGGTAATTTTTCAAGGGGGCATAAATACATGATTCGCATGGATCGCAGCGCTATTGTCGCAAAGACGGGTTGTTATCTTGGGGTAAGCTATGCCGCGCTGGCGATGGCTTCGCCTGCTATGGCGCAATGCGTGCCCAATCCGCCGGTTGAATTCGGGATTACGGAATGCACGGGGACCGAGAGCGGCGGTTTGGCGGTAAATGCGTTAGGGGCCATCGTGAATGTTCAGGCGGGGGCAACAGTTAATGCGCCTAGTCCAACCAGCTCGGCAATTGTATCTTCTGGACGCTTCGTCACGATAAATGTTGATGGAACGATCAACGGCGGAAGCAACGGTATCTTGTTTGAAGGTGGCGGCAATGCTTGGAATGTAAGCGTCAATCCTAACGGCATAATCAACGGCGCGACTGGAATATCGATTCGTCAATTTGCGTCGGTTGATCTCGTAAACGCAGGGCAAATAACCGGAAGATCTGGCATTGCACTAGGGGGCGACCCTGCGACTTTTGGCAGCTTCAGAGCGATCGACAATCTTGCAACAGGCCGTATAGGCTCAATTTACTCATACTTTAACTCTCTCAATAACGCAGGTTTGATCGATGGTGGCAGTCTGAGTGCGATACAAGCGACAGGGTTTTTTCAGATCAGAAATAGCGGTACCATTTCGTCAAGCAACAATATCGCAACAATCAACAATATCGAAACAAACGGCTTTGCAGGCAGGCTGATAGAAAACCTAGGAGCAGATGCGCGTATTTTGAATACCGGGTCAGGCGCCGCATTGTTGATAACCAATCCAGTGGTTATTAATAACTTTGCCGGCACTATCGGCTCATCCGGTCCAACTGCTATTCAGGTCAATGGCGGCTTGATCCTCGACAACCGCGATAATGGCGGGCAATATAGCAATGCCGGAACGATCAACGGGTCTGTCGTGGTTACGTACGGAGATAGCCGGATCGAACTTTTTGGCGGCGGCCGCATCAATGGCGACCTGATCCTGGGTAACGACACCAACATCGTCCGGACTGATTATGGCTCAGCCGCATCTCCTTTTGCCGGCGTTAGTGGAAATATTGTCGGCGGAACGGGCGATGACACTATTGTTGTTGGGTTCGCCAACGGAGCCTCGCTCAACTCCTCATTAAATACGCCGACCAATTTTGAAACCCTTAACTTTTTGATTGGTAGCAACCAGACTGTAACGTTGGAAGATGGATTTTCGACCAACACGACGATCGGCGTTGTGCCGCAAGGCGATTCTTTTAACGGAAGCTATTTTAGCTATTACACTCCCGGCGTGAGTTTGATCAACAATACAAGCTTGAACACCACTTACACCGCCATTGAAGTGGCGGTGACGGATAGTCAGCCGACGATTATCAACAATGGCACTATTAATGCCGCGCTGACGCAGCCTGACAGCTATGCGCTGTCTGTACTTGGTGGCTATGGTGACTTCCAAAATACGGGAACAATAAATGCGACCACTGGCGGCGGCGTTTCGCTGATAGCGAATGGCACCGTAACAAGTAGCAACAGCGGCTCGATCATTGCGGATGCTACGGCGCTGTATATCGACGCTATCTCGCATAACAATAGCGGGACTATCCGCTCAAATGCTGGTATTGGTGTTGTAATCGCAAGACCTCTTTATCAGTCTTTCTCTCAAACTCCATTTATCAATAGTGGTACAATCGAGGGGGCAACCGCCGGTTTTCAGATGATCAATGGCTACCTGATCAATTCAGGCACCATAACGGGCGGCACAGTTGGTGTGAACGCGAACTCCGGAACCATCGACAATCGGTCCGGTGGCGTGATTAACGGCGGCATTGCTACTGGATCAGGAAGAGTTGTCTTACTCAACTCGGGAACTGTTAATGGTAATGTAAGACTCGCAGGCACCTATTTTGATTTCGCTGGCGGACGTATTAACGGCGATCTAGATCTTGTTAACGGCACCTATGTAACCCCCATTTCCAACCTTGATGGCAACCCGTTTGCAAATATTTCGGGAACGGTGACGGGCGCCGGTTTTGATCGCATACAATATATCGTTTCAACAGACACTAGCGCGACACTCGCCAATGCAACCGGAATATTCGATTCGGTTGGTTTCCATTTGGAAAATGGGGCCAATCTGGTTCTCAATGCGCCAACAGCTGTAACGCAACCGGTGACATTATTTGGTTCGGGCACAGTCGATCTGACCGCAGACATCAACTATGGTCTCAACCGAAACATTTTGTTGGTCGCGCGATGGCGCCAGTCACCCAGGGCGCGACAGCCGTTGACTATTTCAATGTCGTCAGCCGAGGGACTCTGAGCCGTTCCACCTCATCTTCAACTTTTGCAAATGCTTCGATTGTGCGGGTTGCTTCAGGTACGCAATTTACCAATGCCGGCACCATCAACGCCTTTGATTCCACTCCTCGGGACTTCATAGCCAATAATCTGGCGGCAATTGCCGTGGATGGCAATGGAGAAATAATTAACAGCGGCACAATCAATTTGGCTGGTGCAATAGGCGTGCGTGGCGGGATGCTGATCAATAGCGGCAACATTTTGCAAAGCGCTGGTCCTGATGCCCGCGGTGTTTTTGGTGTTACGAACCTGAACAACAGCGGTATAATTTCGACTGGGCAGATTGCAGTAACAACCGGCATCTTTAGCAGCGAAATTATCAATAGCGGCACGATCACCAGTACCAATGCAGCCGCAATCGGCGCGAGCAATTCGGATAGAGAAAATACGACGCGGATCATCAACCTGGCGGGCGGTGTCATCACTGGCGGCACCGGACGCCCAGCCATCGCGACAAGCGGAAACACCTATGTAGAAAATGCCGGCACGATCAACGGCAATGTCAATCTGGCAACCTTCACCTTTGGCACTGTGCCAAGCGTGACTGTGTATGCCCCCAGCACCTATGTGAATGCAGGCGGTACGCTGAATGGTGATTTGCTTTTTGGTACCGGTAACGATGTTTTTGTTGGGAACGGCAACAACACCGGAGTGACCGGAACAGTTGACGGTGGTGCAGGCACTGATACGTTTATTTATGGATTAACCAGCACAGGTTCGATCCTGATTGATGACCCTGCCGCTTTTCTGGCGGCGGCACCCGTCTCCTCCTTTGAAAATTTCGGGGTGGGCGCGATCGGTGCCGACACGACAGCCACAGTTAGCGGGCCAGAGGCCGGTTTGAACAGCGGCCTATTGTTTTTGGCGATGGCACGATCATCAACCAAGCCAACCTAAATGCCAGCCCGAATAGTTCGAATTCCTATGTGTATCCACCAGCCAATACGGCGGTCCTTGATGGCAGGGGGGTATTGTCCTTCGTCAATGAAGGTATTTTGTCCGATGGCGCCTATGGAAGTGTAAGAAACTTTACCAATAGCGGAACAGTCGGTTCGGCAACGCTATCAAATTTTTATGCGGTCGATCTATCTATAGGGGCTGGCCAGAATCTGAACTTCACCAATAGCGGCTCGATTTTGCATTCTGGGTACACGGCACCGCAGCTAGGTTATACGCCTATCTATCCCGCTATATCGATCAATACGCCACAATATCAATTTGGTTCGGCAGCACCCATTAGGGCAAATTCGCTGGTGATCGATAACAGTGGTTTGATCGATGGTGGTCTTAGAGGGCAGCTGCAACTGAACAATTTTCAGTTTAGCAACAGCGGCACGATCAACGGTCTGCAGACCAATTTCAATACCGACTTCAGGTCGGCCATCGATCTGAATATGGGGTATTTTTATGCTCCCGACAGCGCCGTTTACAATGGAACCTTGGCCAATGCCAGCTTCACCAACGCTGCGGGCGGGTCAATCGGCGGGTATATTTCGCTGGGTGTCGCTAGCAACATATTTAACTTCACCAACGCTGGCACCTTGACCGACGGCTATGTTACGATCGGCCAAAACAACTCTCAAGGGACAGACCTTGCGAGCGGCAGCATTGTTAACAGCGGAACCATTACCAACCTGCGCACCGGTTATGCCGCCGGCGTTTTTTACGAAGGAAGTGTCAATAATTTTAGTTTCGCCAATAGCGGCGCAATTTCTGGTATCACACAGACAGGTGACCTTAGAGGGGTAAGCGATTCCCCACTTGTATCGCTTGCAGTTACAACAGACGGAAACCAAAATAGCACTTTGTCGAACAGCGGCATGATCACAACGGCAGCATATGGCGACAGCGGCTTTATGATCGCGACCGTTGCCGGCGATCCCACTGACCGGACAAGTCCGATTGCAAATTCCGCCATCACCTTTACCAACAGCGGAACCATTCGTGCCAATGGCGGTGCGCTGGCGGGGGTAATTCAGGCGGCAGTGGCTCTGGAATCCTGGCTGTAACCGCGCTTGGTGCCTATACGGTAGCAAGCGGCACCAGCACTGTAAGCATCACCAACACTGAAACCGGCGTGATCGAAGCGACTGGCAATTTGCGGCAGGCAATTGACGCCAATGGCGACATCGTCGCGGGCAACCCGCCGGTGGACGGAGCGCCGGACGGTTTCGGCTCAATTGCATTGACCGCGCTTGGCGGCAATGTTTCCATTGTCAACGATGGCCGGATTACAGGCGGTGTTGGCGGTACGCTTGGGGCTGATGATAGATTGTATCTCGCGCTTACCGATGCGGACATATTGAGCTATTCACAGGAAGCCTTGCTGTTCCCCGACCGCTATCTTGCTGGCGCAATCCAGACATTCTTCTCGCAAGACTATCTTCGCAACAATGCCACCGGCGTCATAACCGGCTCAATTGATCTGGGTGCACTGGATGATGTTTTGGAGAATGCTGGAGCCATCAATGGCAACGTTTTCCTGCGCAATGGCAATGACAGTTTCCGCCAATTTGTCGGCGGCAGCTTTACCGGAATCGCAGACGGCGGTGATGGCACCGACGCGCTGACCATCGATTTCACTGGCGGCGGACTGTTTAGTCAAGCTTTGCTCAACCGCTTTGTCAATTTCGAAACCACCACTTTTACCGGTGACGGCACGATCACGACAGCGGGGCCGTTTACGCTCAACACAATCACATTGACCAATTCCAACCTGACATTTGGTGCCGGGCAGACGTTGCAGACTGCCGGGCCAATCGCGATCACGGGAGGAACAGGCGCAAACAGTTTTACCAATTTCGGTACGGTGAATGGTGCGATTGTGAATGTTGCGACCGATAATCAGGCGGGCGGCACGATTAACATTGGCGGCAGCGTGACGACTAATGCCGGTTTCACCAATGCTGCTGCTACATCAACGCTGAACGTTAACAGCGGGACATTTGGCGTCAACGGCGCGCTTATGAATGCTGGCGTTATAAACGTCGCCAATGGTGCCGGCCTAAGCAACAGTGGCATTGCTAACACCGCCACCGGTTCGATTAACTTGGCGCAGGGGGGAACCCTGACCGGCAATATCACCAGTGATGGCACGATTAGCAATCAAGGAACCATTCAGGGCGCAGTGCAGAACTCTGCAGTGTTCAACAACCTCTCCACCGCTACGGTAACAGGCTTGTTGGCCAACCAATCGGGTACAACAACTAATGCCGGAACATTAGAGGGCGGCGCTGTGGTTGCTGGTGGCAACTTGAACAATAGCGGAACGATTACGCAAATAGATAATTTTGCCGCCGGTAATGTGGCCAACCTCAATGGAGGAATTGTCACAACATTGAACAACGCCGGAACGGCAAGCAACGCCGGAACCATCGGTGCAGTCGTCAACGCTGGAGGCTCCTTCGCCAACAGCGGCATAGTGACGGGCACTGTCGCCAACAGCGGGGCGTTCAATAACCTAGCGGGCGGTTCAACTGGGACATTCATCAATTCGGGGAGCGCCAATAATGTCGGCACAATTGCCTCACTGACAAATACCGCCGGCGTTTTCAACAACACTGGGGTCGTTAGCGGCTCTACCGTGAATACAGCCATGCTGAACACAGCAGGAGAGCTTGGCGGCGGCCTGACCAACAATGCAGTTGTCAACGCCGCTGGTGGTGCGATGAATGGTAGTGTTGTCAATAACGCCGGTGCGGTGATCAACATTGATGGCATTGTTACCAGCAACTCGACCTACAGTAACGCCGCTAACGGTGCGACGTTGAACGTGAGGTCGGGAAGCTACACAATCGGTGGACTGCTGACGAACAATGGCAATATTGTTATTGAAAGCGGCGCATCGTTGACCGACCTCGCAGGGATCACAAACAATGCGGGCGGGACGATCATCATCAATAATGGTGGTACGATTACCGACGATTTGAACAATTCAGGTCTGATCCGCAATTCCGGCACGTATAATGCCAATGTCAACAATAGCGGAAGCGGTGCCGGGATCGTCAACGAAGCAGCAGGTGTTTGGAACGGTAATTTGCTAACCAATATCGCCGACGCTACAACTTGGAACCAGGGTCGCTGGAACGGCAATGCAAGCAATACCGCAACACTGGTGAACGGGGCAAACGCAATCTGGGCGGGCAACCTGAACAACCAAGCAGCTGGCTCAATTGCAAATGGTGGAGCAATCCAGGGCACCGTCAACAATGCCTCCAGCTTCAATAATGTGACAGGTGGCACTGTTTCCGGCTTATTGACCAATGGTGGAGGAACCACGATCAACAGCGGCGCACTGAATGGCGGTATTTTAATCAGCGGCGGCACAGTGATCAGCACCGGTAACATTACGACCGTGAACAACCAGTCTGGCGGTACATTCGGCAATGATGTTGGCGGAACCACCGGCGCCATTACAAATGCCGGAACCGCGGCGAATGCGGGAACCGTTGCGTCGCTCGTCAACAATGGCGGTACTTTCAACAATATGGGAGTCATAACTGGGACGACCAATGTTGCTGCAGGGACATTGACGAACAGTGGCGTCTTGGCTGGCGGCCTAACGAACACTGGCGTGGTCAATGCCAATGGCGGCGCTTTGAACGGGGCCGTGGTCAACAACGACGGCGGTATCATCAACATCTCTGGAACGGTAACTGGTAATAGCAGCTTCACCAACGCCGGCCCCAATGCTGTCGTGAACCTGAACTCCGGTATTCTTGCTGTTAACGGCACGATTTCAAACAGCGGTGTCTTGAATTTCAATGGCGCTCAAATAGCGGCGCTTGCACTGAACAATCTGGCAACTGGCCGCATCAACGGCTCAATCGCGTTTGGCAACAATACTACCCAATTTAATAATCTAGGCATGGTTATGGGCGGTTTGGCGTTCGGTAGCGCAGATGACGAATTGACTATCAATTCAAGCACAGGCTTTGGCGGCGCTGTGAATGCCGGGTCTGGAAACGACTTGTTGATCATTGCCACCGGTGGCAGTGATCTCGCCCCGGTTGAAATGAACCTTTCTACTTTCTCCGGCTTTGAACGAACCCGATATAATAGCGGCACCACTGCCCTCTCAGGCAACTATTCGACGGTTCTTTTCGATGTTGTCGGTGGCCGTCTTTTCGGCCGCTTGGGTTCTTCGATCACGGCCAATACGATAACTGTCGGTGCGGGCTCGACGTTCGGAAGCGCTGGCACCGTGAACGCCAACCTAGTCGTGAATGGCATCTTGTCACCGGGCGCATCGCCCGGCACCATGACAATCAATGGAACAGTCGCTTTAGCGTCCGGTTCGACCACCTTGTTCGAGTTCACACCGGCTGCTTTCGATCAGCTGCTCATCTCAGGAGGCTTGAGCATCGCATCCGGTGCTACATTGACTCTTAGTGGGACACGGCAATTCACGCCTGGAATCACAGATTTGATCACCGCTAATGGCGGGATTTCCGGCAGTTATGGAACGATCAACATACCCAGCTCTGTAGCTGGTTTCATTATACAAACTGCAAACAGGATTTCACTGGTCGGTGAGTTCGAAGCGTTATCCACTTTCAATAGACAAACCTCAACTGCGGTCGCTTATATGAATTCCGTATTGGCTGCTGGCCAGCCCAATCCAGAACTTTTGGAAGCCCTCCCGGCCTTTATTACGTCGAACGGTAAGGCCAATGAAGCGGCATTCGCAACGCTTCATCCGGAAGCTTACGCATCTGCCAGCCATATTGGTACGGAGAATGGCCTGAACATCTCCAAGGCATTGCGTGGAGCAAGTCTGTTAGCCGATGATGGCAGGGAAGGGGGCTATACCTTCGCTATAGGCATTGCCGATCAAAGCAAGCTGCGCGGCAGTAATTCCGTCGGCACTTCACGCGCCAAGATGGAAGGGCTTGGTATCTTGGGCGGCATAGGTTTCGCCAAAGAAAGCTATACGATCGCTGGGTTTGTCGGTCATCTGGACTCCAAACAGAATCTGACCAACCATTCCGCCAATACCAATGCAGATGGTATAATTGCTGGCATTAGCGGACGCTATGCATCAGGCGGCTTTGAATTGGGTGCCACGCTGGCCTATGATGGCGGCAAAGCAACCACGAACAGAGCGCTGTTCAACGCTACCGCAGCGACATCAACCTATAAGTTGCGTAGCTATCTTGCTGACATCTCTTTTGGTTATGAGGTGCCCGTTGGCGACAATTGGGCGTTGACCCCGCGTGCAGGCTATACGCATGTTTCAACCAATCGCGGATCGACAGTTGAGCGCGGCGCTGACGTCTTCAATCTCGCAGTTGACAGCCAAAGCTATAAGGCGGACTTTGTTGATGCATCGATCAATTTCGCTGCGTTGGATACAAGCAAGAAGTTCCAGCCAAGAATTGGCTTTGGCGTTCGCCATCAGTTGAACGAAGATGGCGCGATCAGAACTGCGACTGGTGGTTTTGTAGGCTTACCGCTGCAGATGACGCTGTTTGGTGCGACGCGGAGCAGGACACAAATGACGGCCAATCTTGGTTTTGACTGGAGGCTAAGTGAGGCCGTTGCGTTGTTCGCCAATTATGACGGTGACTATGGAAATGGAGCGACTGGCCACAATTTGGGACTGGGCATAAAAATCGGCTTCTAGTTCGGTTTCATTTGTGCAGAAACATGGCATTCTTGTCGTTGAAGGGAGGCTTTCTGCCTTGCCGGAAACGAGTGCCGATAATGATTCTGCCTGAAGTTATAACGGTTTTGCTTCGGTCACTTAGAGTAAAACACTCATATAATGAGACCGGCGACATGAAAAGGGATCTGGCTATTAGGGTGCTGGTTATAGCGGTAAACATACGGTCATCCAGAGGTTGAGGCGTTCTTTTAACCGCTGAAAACCCGAATGGAATGCTATACCGGTGCTGGTCTTCATGCATCTTTGACCCCTTCTATGGGGAGCAAGAACCGTAAACATAGATGGCAAGGGCATCAGCCCTTTGGTCGTTGGCCTTTGAAGCAAAGGTAGCTTAATGTACCATAGTTACCGGCTCAAAACTGTTACAAGTCCAACTTGTATCGGAAGGTCGCGTCGGTTGCCCGCAATCATGCCGAAGCGACGGTGAAGCGTTACCCGGGCAAGTCATACGCCGAGCTGTGCGATATGTTTAACTTCTAGCAATTCAGTAAGCGGTTTGGGAAGGTCGAGGGCTTCGAGCCGTCGTCGAGCAAGACTTGGACTTTTTGGACATATGTGGTCCGGTCAGCCGAAGAGTTCGGCCCGATGGGGAGGAAGATCACGGCACAGGTCACGCGGCTGAAGCGGCATTGTCGCGTGCGCGTCAATCTCGAGATCGAAAAGGCGCTGCAACGCAAGGCGAAGCGCGACGCTTTCGGCGACATATCCCTAGAATAATTCGCTCGGGTTGCGGTAACCCCGCCGGTAACCCGGGAGGGTGTCCCGGAGGCCTCTAAGTTTTGGAAAAACTGGAGCGGGTGAAGGGATTGTCATAAAACACTGGAAATATTAGATATTTTTTGCTACTATTGCCCACACAGAACCTACACAGGTATGGAAATCCAACAGGTTAGGTTCTAAATCTACACAGATTCTGCACAGTGGGGCAAGGGAAATGAAATTCATCACCGACAAGGAGCAGATAAAGGCAGGCCTTATCATCTTCCGTCGCGGCGATGTCGGACACGACCAATTCTATTGCCGCGTGCGGATTCAGAACGAAGACCGCTACAAGACGATTTCGCTCAAAACTTCGGATCGGCAGACCGCGCGCGACCGCGCGATGGATCAGGATGCCGATATCCGTTTCCGCGTGAAGCATGACGTTCCCGTATTCAATCGGCCCTTTTTGCAAGTGGCCGAAGAATATGCCGACGCCCAGCAGCGGCGCGCCAACGCGGGCGAGGTCAGTCAAGCCCGCGCGATGAACGTCAGGAACAAGGTCAACGGCCCACTCAATTCCTATGTGGGCAGCACCCAGATTCATTTGGTCAGTCAGGAGCGCTGGTCGGAGTATCCGTTATGGCGGCGCGAGAATGGTGTCGGGCGGCGCAATGGCATCATCAGCGATTCCACCATCCGCATCGAGATGACGATTTTCGCCGCCATCATGAACTACGCCATCAGCAAGAAGTATGTCCCCGCGAGCCAGCGGTTCGAGGGGATGCCAAAACTCAAATCGGCGCGGCGCGATGAGTTCACGCTTGAGGAATATCGCAAGCTGCACAGCGTCGGGCGCAAATGGATGAAGGAGGCGACCACGCCGCAGGGCATCTGGTATCGCCAGATGTGCTACAATTTCATCCTCATCATGTTGGACTTGTAACGGTTTTGTGCCGGTCGAATGAGCACATTACGCTACCTTTGCCTCGAACGCCAGCGGGCTGATATGGCCTAGGTAGGAATGGCGTCTTTTGCTGTTATAAAATCCGTTGATATATT
>JAAURJ010000046.1 GCA_012032285.1 Sphingomonadales bacterium | reverse complement strand
GTCCTGACCACCGGCGTGAAATACCTTCAGCACATCCTCATTGTCGGTCAAAAGATTGAGCATAGGCTGTAAATCAATATTTTTTGCCTTGGGATCAATGGCGGCGGCTTCTTTTCCGTCGGATAATTGGACAAGGCAAAGATCGGGATAATAGGTATTTTCCCGCATAAATTCGGTGTCCACAATAACAAAGGGCGATTGCGCCAGCCGTTGGCACAGTTCGGCCAGTTGATTGCTGTCGGTGATAAGCGGATGAATCTTCATAGGAGATCCCTTTAGCAGCCATTCTATTCTTGACAAACAAGGCAATGGCCTGTGTAGCGCGGCGTTCAACCCATAACTTATATTTATCCACGGATTTTTACGCCATGCACGCCTATCGCACCCATAATTGCGCAGAATTGCGCACCGCCCATGTCGGACAGCAGGTACGCCTGTCGGGATGGGTGCACCGCAAACGGGATTTGGGTGGTGTGCTGTTTGTCGATTTGCGCGATCATTTCGGCATCACCCAAATTGTCCCGCCGGTTGGATCAAAGGCGTTTGAAATACTCGATAAGATGCGCAGCGAATCGGTGGTCACTATTACCGGTGAAGTCCTGGCGCGTGATGCGGCGACGATAAATCAGGAACTGGCAACCGGAGAGATTGAGGTAAAGGCGGCTGAAGTATCGGTGCAGTCGGCAACCGGGGATTTGCCGATGCCGGTATTTGGTGATGCCGAATATCCCGAAGAAACCCGGCTGAAATATCGTTATCTGGATCTGCGCCGCGAACGGCTGCACAATAATATCATCCTGCGATCCAATGTCATCGCTTCGCTGCGCCGCCGGATGATTGACCAAGGTTTTACCGAATTTCAAACCCCGATCCTAACCGCAAGCAGCCCGGAGGGTGCCCGCGATTATCTGGTGCCCAGCCGTATCCATCCGGGCAAATTCTATGCCCTGCCGCAAGCGCCGCAAATGTTTAAGCAGCTGTTGATGGTCGCCGGTTTTGACCGGTATTTTCAGATTGCCCCCTGTTTCCGTGACGAAGACGCCCGTGCCGACCGAAGCCCAGGGGAGTTTTACCAGCTTGATTTTGAAATGAGCTTTGTCACACAGGATGATGTTTTTGCCGCCATTGAACCCGTTCTGCATGGTGTTTTTGAAGAATTTGCAGGCGACCGTAAGGTCAGCGCCGCACCTTTCCCGCGGATACCCTACCGCGAATCCATGCTGAAATATGGCAGTGACAAGCCCGATTTGCGTAACCCCATCATAATTCATGACGTTGGCAGCCATTTTGCCAAATCGGGCTTTGGTTTGTTTGAACGCATTGTTGGTGAAGGCGGCGTGGTGCGTGCTATCCCGGCCCCTGCCACCGCAGAAAAAAGCCGCAAATTCTTTGACGACATGAATGAATGGGCGCGTAGCGAAGGCCATGCAGGTTTGGGTTATGTGACACGCAAAGGCGGCGAATTTGGCGGACCGATTGCCAAAAATCATGGGGAAGAGGGCATGGCCGCGCTTTACGACGCCATGGGTCTTGGCCCCGACGATGGCTGTTTCTTTGCTGCGGGCAAGGAAGCGCAGGCGGTCAAGCTTGCCGGAGCGGCACGCACCCGGATAGCAGAACAGTTGGAATTGATCGACGGCAATGTTTTTGAATTTTGCTGGATCGTCGATTTCCCAATGTTCGAATATGACGAGGAAGCGAAGAAGGTCGATTTCAGTCACAATCCTTTCTCTATGCCGCAAGGTGAAATGGAGGCGCTGGAAACAAAGGATCCGCTCGATATCCTTGCTTATCAATATGATATTGTCTGCAACGGGGTGGAATTGTCTTCTGGAGCGATCCGAAACCACCGGCCCGAAATCATGTATAAGGCATTTGAGATTGCCGGTTATACGCAGGCCGATGTCGATGCAAATTTTTCCGGCATGATCAATGCTTTCAAACTGGGTGCCCCGCCCCATGGTGGCTCCGCCCCGGGAGTAGACCGCATTGTTATGTTGCTTGCCAATGAACCCAATATTCGCGAAGTCATTGTTTTCCCAATGAATCAAAAAGCCGAAGATTTGATGATGAGCGCACCGGGGCCTGTGACCGCGAAACAGTTGCGTGAATTGAATTTGCGTATGGTGGAGCCGCCAAAGGAATAAGCCAAGATTTATGCCATTTAGGGACAGGGGCAAGGACAGTCTTGCTCCTTTGTCTTTTGTTGGGCAATGCTAGGATTTATGACGATCAATCTATCCGACTATGAAACCGGCGCTGCCTATAATGGCAATTATGAAAAGAAGCTGAAAAAGCTGCAAAACCTGCTGGATGAGCTGCAATCGCTGCACATATTGCATGGCTGCCGGACGCTGATTGTCATGGAAGGCTGGGACGCGGCGGGCAAGGGCGGCGCAATAAAGCGTCTAACTGGCCGCTGGGATCCCCGTTATTTTGAAGTTTACCCGATCAGCGCGCCAACTGCGGAGGAAAAGGCGAAGCATTTCCTGTGGCGGTTTTGGAGCAAGCTGCCCGGACCAAAGGAAATTCATATCTGGGACCGCAGCCATTATGGCCGTGTGCTGGTTGAGCGGGTGGAGGGATTTTGCACTGAGGCCGAATGGCGGCGCGGATATGATGAGATCAACGAATTTGAATCGCAGCAGGTGGAAATTGGTACCAAGCTGATCAAAATATTCCTGCACGTGACACAGGAAACCCAGGATATTGTCCTGAAGCAAAGGATTAAAACGCCATCCAAAAGCTGGAAAGTTACTGTAGAGGATTTCCGCAACCGTGCGAAGCGGGGCGAGTATCTGGCGGCGATTGGCGAGATGTTCGAACAAACCGATACACGCTGGGCCCCGTGGAAGGTTTTTGATGCGAATGACCAAGAGGCGACACGCATTGCAGTCTTGGAATATATTGTCGCCGAATTGGAATCCCATGTTCCGCAAGAATTTCCAGAAGTCAGCGCTGATTTAAAAAAGCTTGCTAAAAAGGCGTTCAAGGGCAGTTAGCAAAAGCTTCGTTAATCCGGGTAACGGATTTCCATTACTTCCCATTCTTTTGGTCCCGATGGCAGCATCACGGTGCGTAAATCGCCCACCTCAGCTTTGCGGAGCGCACGGGCAAGCGGGCTGTTCCATCCAATGCGGCCCGATCCAGCGTCGGCTTCATCATCGCCAACGATAGTGATGGTGCGTTGATTATCATCCTGATCGGCCAAAGTGACAGCCGCGCCGAAATAGATGCGGTTTTTGTCGGGCTGCAGCGCCGGGTCAATGATGTTGGCGGCTTTCATCCTTTTGGACAAATGCCGCACCTCGCGGTCAATTTCGCGCAGGCGTTTCTTGCCATATTGATAATCGCCATTTTCGCTGCGGTCGCCATTACCCGCGGCCCAGCTGACGATTTCAACAAGCTGCGGCCGTTCGATTTCAAACAGGGCCTTATACCTTTCCTGTAGGGCGGCATAGCCCACAGGCGTGATAGGCACGCTGCGTTCGGCAAGTCTCTGTTCGGGGCGAAGCCGGATCAATGTATAATCAACCCGGCGTCGATTTGCCCAAATAGACACTAAGCGGCATGGAAGAGGTTATTTCCGCCCGGTCAGGATTTTGCAGGTCATACATAACGGCATTTTCAAGCACGCGCTGAACATAATTTTTGGTTTCGAAAATCGGAATCCGTTCGATCCATTCCAAAATGCCAATCGAACCCGTGCGTGGGTCGCCATTGGCACGCAGCCATTTATTCACATTGCCCGGTCCGGCATTATAGGCGGCGATGGCGAGCGGGTAGCTGCCATTATAATATCGCAGCATGGATTTGATATAGGTGGAACCCAAACGGATATTATATTCGGGATCGCTGGTTAACGCATCGCGGCTATAGCTCATCGAAATCCGGCCGGATGTTTCCCGCGCAGTGCCCGGCATTAACTGCATCAATCCGCGAGCGCCCGCATGACTTATGGCTTCGCGGTCAAACTGGCTTTCCTGCCTTGTTATCGCGTGGATCAGCGTGAAGTTATCCTTATGGTCATTGGGGACCGGAATGACCGGAAAGGCATGGGCAATCAAATTGCTGTGGCTGTCAACCCGTGCATTGCGGCCGGCCATGACCGCCAGATCGGGGCGCCCAATCGCGCGGGACAGCGAAATGGCATCGATATAGTCTGTCTCGCTTTGTGCTTCATTAGCAATGGCACGCAGAAAAAGTGATTGTTCCTTATGACTACCCAAAGTGCCGGAAAGCCGTGCGGCCTGAAACACTGAAGAAGCGTTATTGACAGGGATAGATGGTATCGACGCACCGGTGATAACAGGCGGCAGGCGCCGGCCCAAGGCTTCATTGGATAGCTGCCCATAAAATTGATCAACATAGTTGGCGGCTTCGGAAAAATAACGGTTAGCAGCTTCTGTCCGGCCCGCTTGCTTTGAAGCAAGGCCTGCCCAATATAGTCCCTTGGTGCGGGTTTGCGGGGATTTGGCGGCGCGGCCATAGCGTTCGAACATCGCCGCTGCGTCCTGCGGACGGCCCAGTTTGAAAAAAGCCGTCATCCCGGCGAGCCAAGTCAGGCTGGTATAGTCATCGCGTACGCCCAGTTCCTGATCGGAAACATCAACCCCTGATGCCACACCGTCATCCACCTTGGAGGCGATTTTATAGGCGGTTTCATATTGGCCATCATTTTCAGCTTCGCGGGCCAAGGTAAGCAGCACCTCATACCATTCCTCCGCATCGGTGGGCGGCGCGGACAGCGCACTGCGGTTGGCTAGCATTTCGCGGGCAGTCCAGCCGCTGCCGCTGCTGCGCAGTGCCATGGCGCGTTCAGCGAGTATCCCGGCATCGGCGCCTGCTGCTGCTCCTGCATTGGTAAGCAAGCCGTCGGCATCGGAAGATTTATTCTTTATCGCAAGACGGGCGGCAAATAATGGCCTGCGTTGCGGCGAGGTATAGGGCAAGGTGCGTTCCGCCGCACGGGTCGCTTTGGCCCATAACAATTTTTCAACCCGCGCATCATGATCAGCAGGGGTCAACTTGCCTGCCATAATAGTCAAAAGCCGTGCTTCGTCATCATCGGTCAACGGACCGCCCCGCCAAGCCTTTTGCCCCCAAAGAGCGGCTTTTTCGCTATCGCCTGTGGCATGGAGCGCAATCGCATATTTGGCACGGCCAGTGTTTGAAACCGGCGACAGGCGGTCGAAATAGGCGACCGTTTGGTTCGGTGAATAGCTGTTCAGGTCAATGGCCTGTTCGGCATTTTGCCGCATCGCCTTGCTACCCGGCCAATCGGGATAGGTCATCAGGAAGCTGGCATATTCGCCAAAGCTGAAATTACCCGATGCGCTTAGCGTGCGCCACCGTTGGAGTGCGGCGGGAATGCTGCCGTTGCTGGGATCGACCTGTGCGGACGGCACGGCAATGCTTCCGTCGCCTGTGCCGGCTTTCCATATAATCTGCTGATCACTTTGCTGGGCTATGACAGGCGAAGGAATTGCCAGTGATAGAGGGATAATCAGGGCGGATGTGGCGAAGAGATGCTTTATCATGCTGGACATTTTATGGTGTCTATCCTTATCAGGCGCTGAACAATAACTATATGCAAAGATATACGCTTTGCTTTGATTCTTATCGAGGAATAAATCCATGTTTTCCGGATCGATACCGGCTCTAGTGACTCCTTTTTGCGACGGAGCGTTTAGCGAGAAGCATTTTCGTTCGCTTGTAGACTGGCAAATTGAACAGGGCAGCTCCGCGCTGGTTCCTTGCGGCACTACAGGAGAAAGCTCTACTTTGTCCAACGCCGAACATCACCGTGTGATTGAAATATGCGTGGAGCAGGCGGCGGGCCGCGTGCCGGTGATTGCCGGATGCGGATCCAATGATACGACCAATGCGCTGCTCCATTTGAATTTCAGCAAAAAATGCGGCGCGGCGGCGGGGCTTGTGGTTGCGCCTTATTATAACCGGCCCAATCAAGACGGCATTTACGCGCATTTCAAAATGCTGACTGAAAAAAACGACCTGCCGTTGATCCTGTATAATGTCCCTGCGCGAACGGTGACGGATATTAAGCCCGAAACTGTGGCTGAACTGGCGAAGCTGCCTACGGTTGCGGGGATTAAGGATGCAAGCGGGGATTTGAGCCGTATTACCGAGCATAGGCTTGATTGCGGCACGGACTTTTGCCTGTTGTCGGGCGTCGATGAACTGTCACTTGCATTTAATGCGGCGGGCGGTGTCGGAGCGATTTCGGTGACCGCCAACGTCGCACCCAAATTATGTGCGGAGTTTCAAGCGGCCTGTGCCAGCGGAGATTATGATAGAGCACGCGATTTGAATGACCGGCTATATCCGCTCCATAAAGCGCTATTTTCCGATGCATCACCAGGCCCGATTAAATATGCCATGTCGCGGGTTATTAAGGGATTTCCGACCGAGCTGCGCCTGCCGATGACCCCGCCAAGTGCGGCGAGTTGTAAATTGGTGGACGCCGCGCTGGAGAATGCGGGGCTAGTCTAATGGCTCGTCCGCATCATGGGGCATTTGACAAGGTAAAAACCGTCGCGGAAAATCGGCGGGCGCGTTACGATTTCTTCATCGAGGAAACCTTCGAAGCTGGCATAGCGCTGACTGGAACAGAGGTTAAATCGCTGCGCTTTGGCGAAGGAACAATTGCCGAAAGCTATGCCGAGGTGAAAGAGGGAGAGGTGTTCCTGATCAATGCCAATGTCCCGGAATTCAGTCATGGCAACCGGTTTAACCATGAACCCAAAAGACCCCGAAAATTGCTGCTTAACGCGCGTGAAATAAATAGGATTTATGCTGCTGTCATGCGCAAAGGGATGACATTGGTGCCGCTGTCCATTTATTTTAACGGGCGCGGGCGGGCAAAGATTGAACTGGCGCTTGCGAAGGGGAAAAAAGCCCCTGACAAAAGAGCTACGGAAAAAGCGCGCGACTGGAAACGCGAACAAGGACGGTTGTTGCGTGAAAAAGGGTAAGAAACCCAAAAGCTGGCTGGACCGCAATATGCCGACGCGGGAATCGTTTGAAGAGATCGGTTTTTTGCGCCCGTTTGCCCACCGTGTTTTCCATCCTGCATTATGGCGGTTTACCCGCCGCTCAGTTCCGCGCGGGGTTGCCTTGGGTTTGCTTGTCGGCCTTTTCCTGATGATACCAGGTGTGCAGATTATCGGCGTGGCCCTGCTGGCTTTGCCTGTTCGCGCGAATATTCCAATCGGTGCGGCAATGACCTTCCTTTCCATGCCGGTAACAACGCCCTTCATTCTGGCGGCATCGGTTTATGTCGGCAATGCTTTATTGGGCCTGCAGGCGGATGTCGCGCGGTTCCAGCTTCTGTTTAACAGCGGTGCCGGATTTTCCGAATGGATAAGTTGGCTGTTATCCGATGCAGCCCCGGCGATGATGTCCGGATTATTTGTTATTGCGGTGATAAGTGCGGCAATTGGTTATGTCGCAGCCGCCGGATTCTGGCGCTGGCGGATCGTACGCAAATGGCGACGCCGGTCGAAAACGATTGCGATTGGTAGATAAGAAAGCCCAAAGCACGAAATATAGTTTTAAAGAATAAGTGCAATATAACCCAAGGGGAGCAAATATGAATATCGGTCGGAAGCTGGCCTATGCCGGCATGGTTTCTATATGGGCCTTGTCTGCGTCCGCATATGCACAGCAAAGTGATGCAGATATAGCAAAGGCTGTCGAAGATGGCTCCAAAAAAGCAGAAGAAATGACTCAAAAGGCTGCAACAGCCCCTGTTATCGGCACTTATGGATTTGATGCCGACGGCATGGATACCAGCACAAAGCCAGGTGATAATTTTTTCCGTTATGCAAATGGTACATGGCTGGACAAGACCGAGATACCTGCGGACAAATCCAATTATGGCATGTTTACCGTGCTGGCCGATCTGTCCAACGATAGGGTTCGTGAAGTCCTTGAAAAAGAAAGGAACATCGAAACCAGTAAGTCAGGCGCTGTTTACGAAAGCTATCTGAATGAAGCGCACGTAGAAGCATTGGGTATGGAGCCGGTTGCTCCATGGCTAAACCGAATCCGCGCTGTCCAAAACAAAATAGCTTTGCAGCAACTGATTCCTGTCGCAGCGCGTAACGGCGTTGGCAGTATTTTTGGCGGCTATGTGGGGCAGGACGATAAAGATCCGGAAAGCTATATTTTCAACATTTATCAAAGCGGAACTGGCCTGCCGGACCGTGATATGTATCTGGTTGATAATGAGAAATTTGCAGAAATTCGCGCGGCTTATAAAGCCTATCTTGCGCAAATGCTCGATCTTGCCGGCGAAACCAATAGCGAAGCGCGGGCCAATGCGATTTTTGCTTTCGAAAAATCGGTTGCTGATGTGCAATGGACCCGTGAGGATAGTTCGGATTCGACCAAGACTTATAATAAAATGAGCGTGGCCGAGCTGGATGACATGGCTTGGGGTATGGATATGGCTGCGATTATGAAGGGAAGCAGTCCGAAAATCGACCATGTCATCGTCGCGCAGCCAAGCGCGATCAAAGGCATCGCCATGCTGTTTACAAAAGCTGATCTAGGCGTGCTCAAGGACCAGATGATCGTGAGCAGCCTGCGCAGCTTCGCCGATGTCCTTCCCGATAAAGTCGCCGACCGCAATTTCGCTTTTTACGGCACAAAGTTGAGCGGCACGCCCGAACGCGAAGTACGCTGGAAACGCGCAGTCGGCTTTACAGAAGGCGTGGTGGGTGAAGATGTCGGCAAAAGCTATGCCGAACGGTTTTTTCCTGCTGAAACCAAGGCGGCGATGAAAGCTTTGGTCGATAATGTGATTGCTGCCATGGGCCGCCGCATTGACGGTCTGAGCTGGATGCAACCACAAACCAAGGCCAAGGCGCAGCAAAAGCTTGCCAATTTCACCACCAAAATCGGCTATCCGGATCAGTGGCGTGACTATAGCGCGTTGGAGGTGAAGCGCGATGACCTGTTCGGCAATATGATCCGGTCGAATAATTTTGACTATGATGACAATATGGCGAAACTGGGTTCACCCATTCGCCGCTGGGAATGGGGAATGTTGCCGCAAACGGTGAATGCCTATGCCAATTTCAGCATGAATGAAATCGTATTCCCGGCCGCGATATTGCAGGCACCTTTTTTTGATCCAAAGGCTGATGCGGCGGTCAATTATGGTGGTATCGGCGCGGTGATCGGGCATGAGATCAGCCATCATTTTGACGATCAAGGCGCAAAATATGACGAAAAGGGGCGCCTGTCCGATTGGTGGACGCCGAGCGATGTGAAGGCATTTGAGGCGGCGGGCAAAAAGCTTGTCGCGCAATATGATGCTTACGAAATATTTCCCGGTGCCTTTGTAAAGGGCGAATTTACACTGGGCGAAAATATTGGCGATCTTGCCGGATTGACCGTTGCTTATGACGCTTACCGCGCGTCTTTGGGCGGAAAGGAAGCGCCGGTAATTGACGGAATGACCGGAGATCAGCGCTTTTTCCTAAGCTGGGCGCAGGTATGGCGGCGCAAATATCGTGACGCCGAATTGCAACGCAGGCTTATCACAGATTCGCACAGCCCGTCCGAACAGCGCACATGGGTAGTGCGAAACCTTGACAAATGGTATGATGCGTTCAATCCGGAAAAAGATGATAAATTATATCTGGATCCCAAAGACAGGGTCCGTATTTGGTAAAGAATTGGAGTTAGTTTGTCCGGACCATCCGCGCCTTCACAATTGCAGCTATTTGGCGGGGAGGGGCCGGAGGCCCCGGCGCAGAAACGCAATCTGATCCTGCTGCTTGCGGCGGCTATAGCTATGTCGCTGGCGATATTGTGGTTTACCACGCATAATCTCTTGCTGCTCGGCGGTTTTGCCGCTGGGCAAATTGCTTTATGGGGTGCGGTAGAACATTTCCGCCGCACCGCGCCCGCACCCGTTCTTGCCGGAACGCTGCCCCCTGATTGGTCGGTAATGCGCAGCGCGGCCGAGCTGAGCGGCGCGGCCGTGGCGGTCAGCGACCGGGCCGGACGGCTTGTTTGTGCCAACAGCAATTTTACGGGCTGGTTCGATACGCTAAAGGCGCCGCCCGATATATCGGTGGATGTAGCAGCGCGCGAAATGCTTGTCAGCCTTGCCCGCAACGCTTGGCGCGATGGCAGCGCACAGGTTGACGGAATGCGCAAAGATGACCGTGAGTTTTCGGTAAAGGCAATCCGGTCCGGGGCAGGGGATGAATATCTGCTTTGGTGGTTTTCCGTTATCGAACGGCGCGATATAGAAGCGCGGGCGGCTGAGATGATCAGCGGCCGTCTGGGCTATGCCATGGCACGTTCGGGCGTGATGGCGGTCAGTATCGGGGAGGATGGCCGTATCCGTTCGGCCAATGCCGCCTTTGCGCTGCGTGCGACCGGAGTGGATAATAGCCATATCATTAGCCGGGAATTCGCCGCCTTCATGCGGATGGATGACAAGGGACGGATTTTCTTTGAACGCGAAGGGCGCAAGGGGCTTCCCATTCGCCTTATCCATATCCCGCTGGCCGCAGAGGGGCAGCAGGGGGCGGCGATGTTGCTTGCGGTCGATGATGACGGATCGACCATTGACCGCGCATCGGCGCTTGGCCATGTTGAGCAGCTTTTGTCCACCTTGCCGCTCGGCCTTGCGCTGGTCGACCGTGACGGACGGTTCCTGTTCGCCAATGAAAGCTTTGTGCGGGCGGTTGACTTGCCGGTGGAAAAATTGCCGCCCTATCCCGGCGATCTGGTGATCAAAGAGGATAAGGCCGCCGTGTCCGAAAGCATCCGCCGCTATGCCAAGGGGCAAGCTATGTCGGGCGATATTGCGGTGCGGTTAAAGGACCAGCCTGATGAGGTAATTGCCCTGTCCATTGCGGGGGTGCGCGGTCTGGGCGAAGCGGCGGTGCTGATTGGTTTGAAGGACAATAGCGAAGAAACCAAGCTGAAACGGCAAGTGGCACAGGCAACAAAGATGCAGGCTGTGGGGCAGCTTGCTGGCGGTGTGGCGCATGATTTCAACAATATATTGACCGCCATTATCGGATATTGTGACCTGATGATGCTGCGCCACCAACCGGGTGACAGTGATTATGATGATATTCAGCAGATTAAGAATAATTCCAACCGCGCGGCCAGCCTGACGCGGCAATTGCTTGCCTTTTCGCGGCAGCAAACGCTGCGCCCGCAAATATTGCAATTGCCCGATGTGGTGGCGGAGGTTTCTAATCTGCTCAAGCGGCTGCTTGGCGAAAAAGTGCGTCTTGAGGTGCATCATGGCCGCGGGACGGGGCAAGTGCGGGCCGATCCGGGGCAGTTGGAGCAGGTTATCATCAATCTTGGCGTTAATGCCCGTGATGCCATGCAGGGCGGCGGCGTGCTTCACATTGAAACCCGTCCCATTACACAGGGCGATGTGCGGGCGATGCGCAGCGAAATCCTGCCCATTGGTGATTATGTTCTCTTATCGGTCAGCGACAGCGGCACCGGCATATCAAAGGAAAATCTGGGTAAGATTTTCGAACCCTTTTTTACCACCAAAGAGGTTGGTAAGGGCACGGGTCTTGGCCTGTCCACGGTTTATGGCATTGTCAAACAATCGGGTGGATTCATCTTTGCCGATTCCGAATTGGGTAAGGGGACAAGGTTTAACATTTATTTGCCTGTTCATGTCGGGGGGGCTGTGCCTGCCGAAGTGCAGGCCAAAAAGCCCGGCGAAAAACCAAAGGATTTATGGGGTAGCGGCCGTGTGCTGGTGGTGGAGGATGAAGACATGGTACGCGCGGTCGCCGAACGGGCGCTGGTGCGGCAGGGTTATGTCGTCGAAACTGCCCGCGACGGGGAGGAAGGGTTGGAACTTTTCAAGGAAGGCAAGCGCTATGATCTGATCGTGTCCGATGTGGTTATGCCTAATATGGACGGCCCCGCCATGGGCCGCAAATTGCGGGAGCTTTACGGCAATGTCCGGATTTTGTTCATGTCCGGCTATGCCGAGGAACAGCTGCGCGAATCAATCAATCTGGACAATATCTCTTTCCTGCCCAAGCCTTTCTCTGTGCAGCAAATATCAGAAGCGGTACGCGATGCTCTTGCAGAAAAAGAGGATTGAAAAATAAGGAAATAAAAATTATGTTCCGCTCTTGTTCTTTTGGAACAAAGCGTATACAAACTTCTACAGGCGGCTTGGGTGGGCCATGACCGCGCTGGATAGGAGATGGACAATGGCAGCAAGCCTTAAAGTGATAGAAACGGGGAAGCAGGCAATGAAGGATTCGGAACGGGAAAAGGCGCTTGAGGCCGCATTGGCGCAGATTGACCGCGCCTTTGGTAAAGGGTCCGCGATGAAGCTGGGCAGCCGCGAGGCGATCAGCATCGAAGCTATTTCCACCGGATCCTTGGGGTTGGATATTGCGCTTGGGATTGGCGGCCTGCCCAAAGGCCGGATTATTGAAATCTATGGTCCTGAAAGCTCTGGTAAGACGACATTGACATTGCACGCGATAGCCGAAGCGCAAAAAGCAGGGGGCACAGCGGCCTTTATTGATGCCGAACACGCGCTTGACCCGGTTTATGCCAAAAAATTGGGTGTAGATATTGATAATCTGATTGTGTCGCAGCCCGATACCGGCGAACAGGCGCTGGAAATTGCCGATACGCTGGTGCGATCGGGCGCGATTGATATTTTGGTCATCGATTCGGTTGCTGCACTTGTTCCCCGGGCAGAGATTGAGGGCGAAATGGGCGATAGCCATGTCGGCTTGCAAGCCGCTTGATGAGCCAGGCTTTGCGTAAAATCACAGGTTCGATCAGCCGGTCGAACACCATGGTTATCTTCATCAATCAAATCCGTATGAAAATCGGTGTCATGTATGGTTCGCCCGAAACCACAACGGGAGGCAATGCTCTGAAATTTTATGCTTCGGTGCGGCTGGATATCCGCCGCACCGGTCAGGTGAAGGATAGGGAAGATATTGTCGGCAATGCCACCCGTGTCAAAGTGGTGAAAAATAAAGTCGCCCCGCCTTTCAAACAGGTGGAATTTGACATCATGTACGGCACCGGCATCTCAAAAACCGGCGAGTTGCTTGATCTGGGCGTAAAGGCCGGACTGGTCGAAAAATCAGGCAGCTGGTTCAGCTATGACTCGGTTCGTATCGGGCAGGGGCGCGAAAACAGCAAGCAATGGTTGCTCGACAACCCGGAAATGGCGGATAAACTGGAGGCAGCCATCCGCGGCAAAACCGATGCAGTTGCCGAAGAAATGCTGACCAACCCCGATATTGAGGGAGATGATACCGAATAAGGACGGGACGGTTAAGCTTAGCGGTCCGATCAATATCTTTTATTGAGTGGTGTATAGCGGCGAAGCAATCCAGGGCGGCGCGTTCGGCACTGCATTGTTTCGCTATCGCTCGCAATGACGATCCATAATTGCGACGAAACAGATGAAATAAAGACGCAATGTAAAAATGGCGTAATTCAGAAATATTGCGTTTGTATTTTTAAAACCCCGCTCTTTCTCCCCGGAGAGAGCGGGCTGCGCTCCGCTTGTCGGAGCCGCACTCCGGCCCGCTTCGTCCCCACCCCGAAGCGGGCCATCATGCTTTTGGCGGGATCGCTGCCCAATATGGGCGACAGACTTGTTGGAAGCTGAGCAGCCAACCAAAAGACTGCTGCCGATTAGGACGGTGATACAGGCAATGTGTGGCGGCAGCTGGCTAAAGCGAAGGCCAAAACGGGGTTCGCATCCTAATGCCGCCTTTCGCGTTTAATTTTATAATTCGCGCCGCTCCATTCGCCAAAAAATTCTTTGATTGCAGGATGGTTGACCGGTCCTGCCTGCGTATCGGAAAGCAGGTTTTGTTGGCTAACATAAGCAAGATAGCTGTTTTCCGCATTTTCGGCGAATAAGTGGTAAAAGGGCTGGTTCTTGGCGGGGCGCACCGCTTCGGGTATGGATTGATACCATTGCTCGCTATTGGCAAAAACCGGATCAACGTCGAATATTACACCGCGAAATTCGAAAATGCGGTGGCGCACAACATCGCCTATGGAAAAACGCGCCTCGGCAATTTCCGGAGCGATAACTGTTGATGCTGCACTATTCAGATCGGGTGAGTTTTTTGTCATCCATTCTATATCGGCTTTGCTTCTGACCAAATCAAGCCAAGCTATGCAATCATGCCTTGGCAAAGCGGAATTGATGCGTTAAGGGCCGCCATCTTTTCTGAACGGGTGCGCCAGTTTTTTGGCAATGACCATGTCCGTTTCAGGTTGCGGAGAGGTGCCAGAGTGGTCGAATGGGGCGGTCTCGAAAACCGTTGTGCCGTAAGGTACCCAGGGTTCGAATCCCTGTCTCTCCGCCATTATTATCATCCCAAGATGTCTAAGAAAGTCTATGAAAGCCGCAGATAAGCTCGGTTATTTGGGATTGGCTTAGATTTCTATGATCTTAATATGTTCCCATTGGCCCCACATCTACCCCCACAATATGTGGGGATGAATGTGGGGATAACGCTCGCGGGGAGTTGGACCCGGATGACAGCAAACAGGATGCACGAGACCGAAGCGCCAATCCGTTCGGTATCACGGGCGCTTCCCAAACAGCCAAGGCGCTTGGTGGTTTTTCCGCAGTTAGCCAGCCAGCAGGACAACATCCCGCGCCATCACCCAACCGGAATCGCATGGACCGAAATAATCGGTATCTTCTGCGACCGGGGACGATATTTCGCAGTCCTGGTCATGATAGGCTCCATAGATAATCCCGACCATTTGTTCGTCATTGCTGGTTTCGCAGACCCAGACGGGGGTGGCTTCTGCCAGCTCGTCAATGGCTTCAAGTTCTTCGCTGGCACCCGGATACACGCTGATCGTGGTCTCCGGCGCGAGTTCGACGATCTCGCCGTAGCTGCACGGATCGGTTCCGGTCGCGCTCAGCGTTACCGGCTCGTTCCCCATTGTATAGCGCGGTTGCGCGAATGCGGTGGTGGTCATCAGACATGTCATCATAAGCATTGGCAAAATCTTCGGCATGGTTTCGTCACTTTCTAATATTGGGATTTGGCCTTCAAAGGCGTTTAGGTGGTTAACGTGGTGCGCCGTATCCTGTTATTTATCGGGAGAACTGACCTTAAATTTGGTGGTCCTTTTCGTCTCCGATACGCTGCCATCGGGATGCGACACTGTAAAGCTGTAATTCATGCCATACCGTCCTGGAGGCGTCAGGCTGGGGTCGACGGGAAATTTGAACTTCTGCCCGGTCAGATCGCCTGTAACCGGCGTGTCGGCACCAACAATCGTTACGACGGGCTCAATGACGGTTTCAATGGAGTTACCGTCATCGACCTCCACCATCCGCACCAGATCTATGCTTTGCAGAGTAACGACCTGATCGAAGTTCATCACAACCTCGGTGAGCGGTTCCGACCGAACGGCCCCATTATAGGGCACCTGCCACTCAAGCTGGGCCGGGGGATATTTCCCCTGCAGTTTGAAATAGATGCTGCCATTCAGCGATTTGACGGACTTCCCGGTCACCAGATACGAGAAGAAGTAATCGCCCGCTTCGGTCAGCGCGGTGGGTAGCGGCAGTTCAAAATCCTTGGCAGGTGCCTTGGGCTGGGGGGCATCGCCGTCCGGGGGATAAACGCTGATCTCCTCACCGGACGGGTCAAAGACGCTCAGAAAGACCAGTTCGACCGGCTTATCGAACTTCAACCGCACGGTGGTGAGCGGTTGTTCTATCAACACTTCTTCTTCCGCCGGGAATGACTGGATTATATTCACGGATTGCAAATCTTGTGCTGCGGCCGGAACAGCGATCGAGGCCGCTATTGTTGCTGCGCAGATTATCGAAAACTGGCGTATCACTCTGAATTCCTTTGGTTACTTTGGCGTGTGATTATCTTAGCAGCGCCGCCTTGAACAGCCCATTCCTTGACAGAGGGCATTCGGGCCCGGGCAGCGCCGCCGTCTGTTCAGCAACCTTTCTTTTTCTTCTTGCCAAGCCCGCCCAGCGCACCGCCGATGGCCGCGCCCTTGCGGCCGCCCAGCGCGCCCCCCCCCGACAGCTGCACCGAGTTCCGACGCGGAGGTGCATTCGGCAGCCTTGTTTTCGGCTGGCTGGCTGGACGAAGTTGACGTTGCGGCGGATGCCCCAGTCGCGCTTGTGGTGCCTTTAAAATAGGCGGATGCAGCGGGGGACATAGAGCCACCTGGGATCGCATTGGCATCAAGCCGATTGCCCAAGGCATAGGCATATATCCGGTTGAAATCTTCTATTCCGTAGCGTTCGGCCCAAGCCGTCGTCAGATGCGCGTAATTGGAGGTGCACCACAGGCCCCAATCATCGAGTTCGCCAGCTGCGCAGGCCTCAGCGCCCTTTGCGCGCACGATTGGTGCATTCTCCAGCTGCGTGTAACATTCGGTGTAGCTGTCGGTGGAGATCCAGCCTGTGGGGCAGCGCACAAGGGGATTGGGCTTCGCAAATTTTCCACCCTTGCCCATGGTCTGCTCACGTGACGGGTCAGGTGCCCTAGTGGTGCAGACCAACGCATTATAGTGATCCACATAATAACCAGCGGCACACCCAACATTCTTGGACGTGCGAACATAAATGGCGGGAGGGGAGGAAGTTCTCATCGGCTGGCAATAGCCTTTTGCCTCGCCGATCCTCCAATCGCGTGGACAATTTCCCTCTGGAATTCTGACATTGCCACTGCTTACCCCTTGCGCATTGGCATCAGGTGCCACCGCCAGCGAACCGGCGGTGAACAGCGCAAGACCGGCGGCAGCCAGCATGGCCGTGGATGAAAGTAAACGCATAAAATATTCTCCTGAATTGAATATGGACAAAAATGTCTCACTCGATTGCGCCGCTTGCCCGCTTGGTACTGGATAAAAATGCAGGGACGCCGCGTCGCGGCAGCGCCCCTGCAAGTGTTCCGTGGGGCCGGGTCGTACTTTCCCCCATGGACCTAGATTGATCGCAGCAACCGAAGCACAGCAGCCGATCTAGAGAATAAACCAGTAAATATTGCGGGTTTTTAGCAGCCTTTCTTTTTCTTCTTGCCAAGCCCGCCCAGCGCACCGCCGATGGCCGCGCCTTTGCGGCCGCCCAGCGCGCCCCCGACAGCTGCACCGACTTCCGACGCGGAGGTGCATTCGGCAGCCTTGTTTTCGGCAGGCTGGCTGGCAGAGGACGGTTCAGCGGCGGATGCGGCGGGAGAAGCGTTTGCACCCTTGAAGAAGGCCTTGGCGTCAGGTGACAATGTGGTGGCAGGAATAGAATTGTAGTCGAGCGAATAGTTCATCGCGTTGGCGTAGATTGTATTGAAATCCCTGAGCCCAGCGAGGTCAACTTCAGCATAAGACAGATGCTGATAATTGGATGTACACCAGATGCCCCAATCGTCCAGCTCACCCGGCGCACACGGCTTGCCGTTCTTCAAGTGCGGAACTGGCGCGTTTTCGATTTCCGTGAAGCATTGCTTGTTATTGACCGATGCCTGCCAGCCGGTGGGACAGCGGTTAAGGATGCCAGCCCTGGCGATGCCGTCGGGTCGGTCGGCGTTGCGCGTGGTCAGCAAATCGACAGAGGTGCATACTAGATCATTGTCTGTATCGACGAAATAGCCCTGATTGCACGCAACACTCTTGTTCTGCCGAACATAGACCGATGGAGTTGGATTGACGGCACCGAAAGGCTCACAATAATCGGCTTTCTTTGAGCCACCTTCAAACGGACGTTTCCATCCATAAGGGCACAGGCCCCTTTCCCTTGGCAACTCCAGGGTCCCCGTTGTGCGCCCCTGCGCCTGAGCCGATGGGGCAGTTGCCACCGAACCGGCGGTGAACAGCGCAAAACCGGCGGCAGCCAGCATGGTCGTGGATGAAAGTAAACGCATAAAATATTCTCCTGAATTGAATATGGACAATAATGGCTCGCTTGATCGCGCCCCTTGCCCGCTTGGTTAGTGGATAAAAATGCAGGGGACCGGTTTGCAGCGCGCCAACCCCTGCGGGCGCTGGATCATTATTTTCTGGTCGAACACCACACGCGGTAGACCTCGAAATACCCATCCGCGCAGGTAGCTTCGGCCTTCTTGGCGTAGATCTTCGGCGAAGTGCTGCCCATCGGTTCGCATACTGCGGTATCCCCACGCAAGTGTCGCCAGCCCGAAGGGCAGGCAACCGCGCGGTTTGACTTTTCGACAATGTCCTTGTTTTGGCCCTGCGCCTGGGCGGATGCGCCCAATCCGGCGAACGCCAGGGCGGTAACCAGCGCGATGTTGGTCAGGCCCAAGGCGCCGGCGATCAGCAGGCGGCTGCGATTTTCATTTCGGGTCATGGATAACTCTCCTGTTACTTCCTTGTTCAGTGGCATCAGGATTAAGCGAGCGGGCGGCAGGGCGGTATCCCATGCGCCATGGCTCCCATATCATGGGATGCCGCTTGGCGGCCGCACGCATTGTGACAGCCATGAATTCGCCCCCGGTTCCGCCACATTCTGACCACTTCCTGATTTGACCTCTTTTCAGATGAATGTCGTTGCGCTATTGCTGGCACACAATCTGAGGGGGCTGTGTCATAAGTAAAATAGGTGGTTTGAACTGGGCACAGTTGGGCAAGTTGCTGGCCGCCGTGTTGCTGGTGCAGGCGGTCTATTGGCTTGCGATTGACCGGCCCCTGTTCCATGCTGATCCGGGGGCGGCACCACCCCTTGTGACGGCAAGCGATGTTGCGGCCGCCCGGCTGACTACTCCCAGCTTTACCGAAGCGGCAACTGCCCGGTTTGAACCTGTAGAACTGCCGTGGACCCATTGCTGCGATACAGCGGTGTTTGCAGTGCGGATGACCTTCACCCTTGATCGCGTGCCTGCGGACGGCTTGGGGATTTTTCCAAACCTGCAGACTGATAATTACAAGCTTGCCGTGAACGGATCACCGATTGTCGTGCACGGGCGCATGGAGCCTGGCAATGGCAGTTTTCATGGCCAGATCCGGACGCTGGCCCGGATGCCATCGGGGCTGCTCAAACCGGGCACCAACACACTGACCTTCATCACCTTGCGCGACGGATTTCCTTATACCGATGTGTTTGAACCCTTGATCGGCGATTACGCTGCCCTTGAACATTATACCGCTCGCAAATTGTTCCTCGCAGGGCCTTTCTACCTCCTGACTGGCGGGTTGCTCGGCCTGCTCGGCGTGATTGCTACGATCATGATGTTTCGATCGGACGATTGGCGCTTTGCTGCCTGGCTCAGCCTGCTGTGTGCCGGATTTGTGGCCAATGCGGGCTATTTTCTATGGCTCGATCCGCCGGTCGATGGCTGGGGGCGAATGCTGGCCTTTTTTGCGATCTACCAGTTGATCCCGGCTGCGATGCTGTGTTTCATCGATAGCTGGACGGGCCGACCCGTACCATGGCTGCAACCGATAACGATGGCGGTCTATCTGGGCGTGGTGGCGGTGATCGCATGGCATATTTATCATGTGCCTATGCCCGCAGGTTTCGATGTGCCCGCCATGATCTGGATCTGGTATCTGGGCGCATCGGCGGTGGCGGTGGTGGCCCGGCTCGCCTGGCACTTTGCCACACGCGCTGAGGATCGCCTGCTGGAAAGCGCCCTGATGACGGTGATCGCGGCCGCATTGCTGATGGATGCCGCAGTGGAATGGTTTCCCGAACTGCAATGGCCAGGGGACAATGTCGGCAATTCCGCCGTCTTCCTGTTGCTGGCGATGACGGCGGCATTCCTCACCCGCAATTTTCGGCTGTTCCAGTCGCAAGGGGCATTGAACGCGATGCTTCAGGAAAAGGTCACGCAGCGTGAGGCGGAACTGGCCGAAGCGGCGGTGCGCGAACAGGCGCTGGTGCGCAGCCAGGCGCATGACGAGGAACGGCGCCGGATCATGCGCGACCTACACGATGGCCTCGGCAGCCAGTTGATGACGATGATGCTCAGCGCCCGGCTGGGCGAGGCTGATCCGCCCAAGGTCGCCGAAGGGCTCCAAGGCGTGATCGATGAAATGCGGCTGATGGTGGATTCCATGGATTCGGTTGGCGAATCGCTCGAAGCCGCGCTCGCCACTTTCCGTGCCCGGATCCAGCCGCGCGTCGAAGCAGCGGGCCTTGCCTTTTCGTGGAGCCAGCCGGCTACGCTCAATGCCCCTGATCTTGGCCCGCGCGATGTGTTGCAAGTGTTCCGGATCATGCAAGAAGCGGTCACCAATGCGCTCAAACATTTGGACTTGTAACGGTTTTGTGCCGGTCGAATGAGCACATTACGCTACCTTTGCCTCGAACGCCAGCGGGCTGATATGGCCTAGGTAGGAATGGCGTCTTTTGCTGTTATAAAATCCGTTGATATA
>JAAURJ010000086.1 GCA_012032285.1 Sphingomonadales bacterium | reverse complement strand
ATGATAACCAGTAATATTAGAAATCTTTTTTTGATGAATTTCGATTTAGCCGTCTTTCCAACATCAGGCGCATGGTCGACAACCCTTTAAAAAAAAACCAGATCGCTGCGGGCAGCGCAGCACCTGATAGAATGAGGCCCGCGCGCGATCCTGTGATGAATATCAAAGGCAGAATAACTATTATTGCCAATATTGCCCCAAATGCCCTTACATTGCCTCGCAGCTTTTGAGCGTTTATGATCCCCCCATACCAACCAAGCAGCAAAATAAGGGCCGCCAAAAGACTGGCCTGATGATTACGATTTGCAAAGAAACCGACAGGGGAATTGAAATTGGTTATCCGATACAGATAAAGAGCGTTTTTGGAAGGCCCTGCTATCTGACCAATAGCTAGCAAAGCGCTAAACAGAATGAATATCATGATCAATATGATCGCACGAAAGCGCATTTCATTTGGCAGGTTCAGATATAAGAAAAGGGCAGCCAGCGGAACAGAGAGTGAGAAAAGACTGTTTAATGTACGCGACGGAGCAATTGATAATGGCCTCCAAGGTTGGTCAATACCGGCCAAAACTGCAATGTCTTTGAAAAGCTCTCGCTCTGGAAGCTGTGTCCATAAGCTAGGGGGCAATGGAATAAGCTGTATGACCATCAAAGCCGCAAGCGCTAAGAGTATATATAATGGGAAAAGCCGTCCCTTCCATTCCGAAAAGTCAGCGACCGTTAGCGCATAAGCGGCAAAAATTACAGCAGCAGGGCGCAATATGATCAAAGACTGAACATCATCACGCGAGCTTCCGCCTGTCAGGAAAACAAAAGCAAGGAAAAAAGCTAGTATATAAAAACGCGCAGATGGGCTGCAAAAATATTGGTTATAGAGAGCTTTCATTTTTAAACCCGCCATATTATTTTCCTATAAATTTCCAATTTTCATTCCTCTGCGTGAAATAAAAAATAAAATAGGCTAGCCCATTATTTTCTAATATCAATCGGATTCAGAATGGTTGAATTCCGGGACTATATTTTTCAAAATTGAAATAGAGCCTTGAATATCGCCTGCAACTATTCGGGCATTAAGTATATCAAGATGTTCTTCAAGGGCAGTCCAGTCCAAGTGATTTTCCGTTGCGGTTAGAATCTTGGGATGAGAACTTGGTTTCGAATTGCTGCCGATCAACAATTCTTCATATAGTTTTTCTCCCGGACGCAACCCGATCTCAACTATTTCAATATCCCCATTGGGATTTTCGTCATGACGCAGACTGCGCCCGCTCAAATGGATCATAGTTCTGGCCAAGTCTGCTATACGCACAGGCTCACCCATATCGAGCAAGAAAACTTCACCGCCATCGGCCATACCCGCAGCCTGCGTTACCAGCTGAGCCGCTTCTGGTATGGTCATGAAATATCTGGTTATACGCTGATCTGTTAATGTTACAGGACCGCCTTTTTCAATTTGCGCTACAAATCGTGGCACAACCGATCCGCTTGACCCCAAAACATTCCCAAAACGCACCATTGAAAATTTCGTTTCGCTGCCCCGCGCTGCCATTGCCTGCAAAATAAGTTCGCATACCCGTTTAGTTGCCCCCATGATGTTGGTAGGGCGAACAGCCTTATCGGTGCTGATCAGAATAAATTTTTTAATGCCCGCCGCTTCCGCTTCGAAAACCAAATTAAGTGTGCCGTAGATATTATTCTTAATGCCCGATAGCGGATTTGCCTCAATTAGGGGTACGTGCTTATAGGCTGCGGAATGGAAGACAATATCAGGTTTCCATTTCGCAAGTAGACGGCTGACTTGAGAACGTTCCACCACATTTACAAGTTCGGCAACAATGTCTGTGTCTAAATTTCCTAGTTGTTTCTGGATATCCCGCAATGTCTGGTCAACTTGATAAAGCGATGCTTCTGATATCTCAGCAAGGATAATTCGAACAGGATTATATGCCAAAATCTGGGCACATAGCTCGCTGCCGATTGAGCCACCAGCGCCTGTAACGACGACCGTTTTTCCCGCCACCGCTCCCGTCATCAGAATATTGTCGGGTTCAATTGCCATCCGGCCTAACAAATCTTCAATCGAGATCGGCTTTAGATCGCTAACAGTTATACTGCCCTCGATAAGCATTGATAAGCTTGGAAGTTTTTGGACTTTTATCTTGAGCTCGCTAAGCCGTTCGATAACCGATTGCTGCACAATACGGGGCGCATTGGGAAAAGCCAAAATAACATCCGAAATTTGATTTTTGGCAATCAAAGTTTCCAAATCGCTAGAAAAGAAAACCGGTTTTCCATTGAGCTTTTGCCCGGCTATATTGGGATTGTCATCGATAAATCCGACTAAATTCATAGACGGCTCTGTTGCAAGAGAAGCCGCCAACTGCTTGCCAACCGCGCCTGCTCCGTAGATTAAAACATTTCTATACTGGCCTTCAAAATGATGTGCATTAACGATATCAACGAGAAGGTATCGCATCACGATCCGGCTTATCGCTAGCAGCCCAAAAAATATAATAGGATGTATGACAGCTACTGTTCTGGGCACGCCCGAAAATGTAACAAAGCCATATAATATGATAAGAGGGATGGAGAGGCCGACAACGGCTTTTGCAATGGTCAGAATAGTCCCTGCACCCGCAAAACGGAAAATCGTTTTGTAAACCCCGCCGAGATAGAAAATCGGTAGCCAGAGCAACATGGCCGTAATTGAGAAAATTTTAATGGGGTCGGACCATAAGGTCCAGTCTCCAAGGCGCAGTGAGAAAGCTATCCAAACCGCCGCCATGCATAAAAAAGCATCAAGTCCTATGACCATCATTCGTTTCTGGAACCGCGTCAAGCCCATGCCCTTGCGCAGAAGCAATACAAACTGTTCAATCATTTCTGGGAATCGCCTTCGGGACAATCATATTTGCAAATAAGAGAGCGAGCGATAACGAAAGAAACATTATTTTGCAACCAACCACAGTCTAATCATACCAGCGTGGCTAGATACACCGCATGAAAACTAATTATTATTTTTTTATCATGCGCTTACGCTCAATGCAGCAATGGACAAAATGGGTCAAATCCTGCGGACATTAAAATGGCTTCGATCTCGAAACAAAATGCCCTTGCAGGCAGAATAGCTGCCGGCGGCGTGCATTTTGCTCCAATATCTTCGCCATTTTGATGCCTCGAATGGGTATTTAATAGGGCCTGACCCTAGCTTATCAATAGCTGTAGTACATATCGAATTCGACCGGACAAGGGGTCGTTTCGACGCGCAAGACATCTTCCATCTTAAGCTCGATATAGGCTTCAATCTGGTCTTTGGAGAAAACATCGCCTTCGAGCAGATAGTCATGATCCGCGGCCAACGAGTCCAATGCTTCACGAAGGCTGCCGCAAACGGTTGGCACTTCAGCGAGTTCCGCAGGGGGAAGGTCATAAAGGTTTTTGTCCATTGCCTCGCCGGGGTGGATTTTATTCTTGATGCCGTCCATGCCGGCCATGAACAAAGCGGCATAAGCGAGATAGGGATTGGCGGTCGCATCGGGGAAGCGAACTTCCACGCGCTTGGCTTTCGCCCCTGTGCCATAAGGAATGCGGCAGGATGCCGAACGGTTACGTGCCGAATAGGCGAGCAATACCGGGGCTTCATAACCTGGAACCAGACGCTTATAGCTGTTGGTGGTCGGGTTGGTGAAAGCGTTCACCGATTTGGCGTGTTTGATGATACCGCCGATGAAATAGAGGCAGGTTTCCGACAATCCAGCATAGCCGTCGCCCGCGAACAAAGGCTTGCCTTCATTCCAGATCGACATATGGGTATGCATACCTGAACCATTGTCCGATTTAATCGGCTTGGGCATGAAGGTTGCGGTTTTGCCATAGGCATGGGCAACTTGATGCACGACATATTTATAGATTTGCATCCGGTCTGCGGTTTCGGTCAGCGTGCCAAAGGTCAGGCCAAGCTCATGCTGCGCAGCGGCAACTTCATGGTGGTGCTTGTCGCAAGGCAGGCCCATGTCAAGCATGGTGGCAACCATTTCGCCGCGAATGTCCACGGCGCTGTCCACTGGAGCCACAGGGAAATATCCGCCCTTGGCACGCGGACGGTGGCCCATATTGCCGGTCTCAAATGCCTTGCCGCTATTGGTCGGCAATTCGATATCGTCGATCGAGTAAGAAGAACCGGCATAGCCGTCTTCAAAGCGGACATCGTCGAACATAAAAAATTCCGCTTCTGGACCCACATAGATAGTGTCGCCTACGCCCGATGCCTTCAAAAAGGCTTCTGCGCGTTTCGCCGTGCTGCGCGGGTCGCGGTTATAAAGCTGACCGGTGGAGGGTTCAACAACATCACAGAACAGGATGAGCATCGGCGTCGCGCTGAACGGGTCCATATAGGCGGCGTCCAGATCAGGCTTCAGGATCATGTCGGATTCGTTGATCGCTTTCCAGCCTTCGATTGACGATCCATCAAACATCAAACCGTCATTCAGCTCGTCTTCGCCCATCACGCCAGCACACATGGACAAATGCTGCCATTTGCCCTTGGGATCGGTGAAGCGCACATCGACCCATTCGATTTCCTCTTCTTTGATCATATTGATAATATCAGCAGCGGTCTTCGCCATATTCTTCTTCCCTTTTTGGTTGATTTCTGACCGGGAACACCGGCCATTTTCTTATACTTGCCAAATTTGTCTTGTCTTGACGAGATCAGACAGCTTCATCATCCCGTTCGCCGGTGCGTATGCGCAGCGCCGATTCA
>JAAURJ010000010.1 GCA_012032285.1 Sphingomonadales bacterium | reverse complement strand
CATCAAATTTTCAGAAACCCATATAGCCACCTGGAATCCATTGGCAGGCACCTTTCATGACAGCTCCCACATCCGCGACCTGATTGTAACACCCGGCAGCGGATATCTGGTCAGCGGAGCAGATGGATACTCACCCGACGAAATCTGCGGTCTTGTTCAGAGCTACTATGCAGCAAACATTTCAAATCCAACACATAATTAAAGGAAACCGATATGGCGGACCGAAGCGACTTCAAAATCATTATCGGCGGCAAGCTCCCAGACACCCTAATCGCCGAAATGCACGCAATCATCAATGAATATGACCTGCGCGAACATTGGAACGGCCAGACTATCACCTAGAACCATATTACAACAAAAAACACGGCGCTTGAAATGTACGGAACGCAATTGAATTGGAGCGATGCACAGAAACTACGCCAATTTTGCGAAGACAATGGGCTCCAATATATAGCAACCACCGAAAGCTGCGCTGGCTTATGGGACCGATCAGTTGCCATACACAAAGGCTCAGGCGAAACGCTCCATTATGACATCGACGAAGACCAGGACATCATGGTCAATGAGCATACGATCCGAAAAGCAAAATCGCTTGCCGAAATCATCGAATATCTGGACGCTGCCGCCTTTTTTCCAGACGCGCTCACAATAGAGAGCTGAGAAAAGGGAAGGGGAATGAATGGTGATGAAGACTTAATCAAGAAGGAACCACCAATGTCAACACCAGCCAGCACTCATCACGAAAAACGCTTCGAGGCAGGAGACTTTGCCTATTATACAAACGATTATGGAGTCTATTGGGGCGTCCGAAAAATCGTCTCATTCGATACCCAAATGCTGAACGCTGACAGCTATATCATCTCCCCCACAGACACGCCTTGGTGCCCGGTCCACGCGCGAAACCTAAAGAGGCTAAATGATGAAGAAAATCAGATGAATGCCTACCACCTCTCCTATCTCGCCGAGGACTGGCACGTAGGCGAACTTATAACCATCATCCTGGGTAAAACACCAAAAGACGCACTTGCCCGATTCCAGACCGCAAATCCAAATTGCTCACGCGACGAAATCTTGGCGCTCGCCTAACCCAAGGACCATATCATGACCAAATTAGTCTATGCCACGCTCGCTTATCAGCGAGACGACGAAAGCTATCACATCCTCGCAACCTTCAACAATGTCGATGAATGCCTCCCGCAACCCTTCTTCGAAAAGCATGTCCTCCAACAGGTCAAACTTCTCGCTGCAACCACCGGAGAAGACGTGCTGATTTTCGAACGTCAAGACGCACCAGATTATTTTGACCTAGGGGAAAGCGAAGATGAGGATGCGCTGACTTTGCAACTGTGGAACCAGCACCAATAGCACAAACCCGACGCAACTATATCCCGAAAGGAAAACGCCATGGGATGGACATTTGTTGGGGGCTATAAAGCCCAAAAAACGCCCAAACTCTACCTTGACGAACAATTTACCTGCAAAAGAGATAACATTGCGCAGACCGTTCTTGCGTCAACTTTGCACAAGCGAAGAGAATATTACGCCGCGGTCTGCTCACATGACAAGCAAACCAAAAGGAGCCGGATTTTCGCAGTAGTATACCTCATCAAACTGATGCCAAGCGCCTCAGATGGCTTATATCTTGGATACAAAGATATGGATGAAACGATGGGCCCTTACCATTATAATTGCCCATCCAAAATTCTGAATATGCTCTCACCAACAGAAAATGAAAGCGCAAAGGAATGGCGGGCAAAATGCCGAGAAAATAGCAAACTGACCGACCAGCCAACTCCGAAGCATGACGACATAGTGAAATTTGCTGCACCCATCAAATTTAACAATGGCAGGGAAGAACAAATCTTCAGAACCCTAAAGGATGGCCGAACATTGATTTTCAAGTCGCTGAAAACTGACCTTCTATATAAGATCAAATCACTCAAACAGCGCGAATACACAATATCGGGAAGATATAGCCGTGAGAGAACTTGACATCAGCCAAGCACTATATGTCGCTTATAATATGCAGACAAACGAATGGGTGACCTGGGGAGAAACAGCACAAGAAGCACTCCAACTTGCTACAACCATAACTCCCTCAATATCAGCCGACATTGTCGAAATCATCGAGATCGAACATGCCGAAATTCTGCTCAAAATCCCAAATACACCGCTCTACCTAGCACGGCTGCGCTACCCAGTCATTTACCGTGGTGACAAATATAAAAACCAAATTCAACCAATCACAATGCCATCACAAACCAACCAGTACTAAACCTGAACATCAAATGCATGGAGGACGATCATGCACAACCACAAAGAATTTGACCATGGACGGGCACTCGGCAAGCAAGGCTATTATGACGGGCTGCAAGCACCCGCGCAGGATCCAGAAATCATAAAAATGATTAAGGGCAGGCAACCTCGCGAATCGACCGACCTTCTCATGGGCTGGGTAACGGGCCATACCGAAGAACAGCTCAAAGCGCCTGTTTGGGACCATAACAAAAAACGGCCAAACCGATTTAACAGCTGACCAGCCACCCCAAACCCAGAAGCATAACCAGACAGCCCAGCGGTATCGCCAAGCGAAGGATCGGTACATAGCAAGCTGACAGAGCAGCACCCGCAAACACGGTGCGCAAGCGGTCCGACAAAACCGACATTCAGGAACACCATAGCTGCAAGGCAAGCGGCTTAAATCCATTTGCTCTCATGCCCTTTGATCCGGGCAGGAGGAGATGCAACCGGAAAAACAGGCCCGAGTTGCTTCGCGGCCCGCGCCAGCCTGTTTTTCCGGTTTCCCTACGGCTGCGCCTCCGGTGCATCTCCCCCTTAAACCCGGCTCTCTTAAAGGCCAAGCAAACGGAAAAAGCCGCTCGCTTACAGACAAGGAGATTACCAATGAATAAAGTTTTTCTTATCGGCGCCTCGGCGACAATCCAAGCCAGACAGGCAAAGTTGCAACCTTCAGCCTCGCAACATCCCGGCCTAAACGCCGCGACGGCGAAACAGTGCGGGACCAAGAAACAGGTTATGCCCAAATGGATACAGAATGGCACAAGATCACCTGCTTCAACGGCAAGGCCGACTTAGCGATGAAGTATCTGAAAAAAGGCGAAGCCATCGCTGTTCACGGTCACATTCACTATTCCAGCTACGAGAAAGAAGGCGCCAAAAGATACCAGACCGAAATCATCGTAGACGATTTTGAATTCCTTCCCTGAACGTTTCAGGGCGATGGCGGCACTATCCCTCCTCCCGGTGCCGCCATCAATTTTTCAAATTGAAGCACAACCCTCAACATGATAGGATATGACATGTACCCGAAGCATCTACTGGAAGACATGAAGAAATCACTCACCGAAGCCGGTATCAAACCCATCCAAGCCGAAGCAATTGCGCTAAGCATTCACAATGCCGCTGCACGCCTCGAAAATGAAACGGTGACGCGCGAAATACTTTCCCTCACCCTGGAAGCGATGGAGGCAAGGATCGGCTCCAAATTTGCAGCCGTAGATGCCAAATTTGCCGAGATCAATGCACTGATAGCCGAAACCAAAAATTCTGTCAGCCTGTCAGCCGCAAACCTTGAAACATCAATATCAAAATCAGCCAATGGCCTGATCGTGAAATTCGCCGGTATGCTCACGGGCTTTCTAACTATTGTCATATTGCTGGCAAAATTCACAACAGCATTCCAATTTGGATAACGGCTAACCGCCATCCAAAGAGCTAACCTGCAGTGAAACGCTGGCCTGCTCGTACTGCGAGAAAGAATACCGATACCAAAACCAAGATATCCCAATCGAAATATGAGCTCTCAGAGAACAGCGCCCGTGCTAAACTCTACTGACAATAGCCGACCTGAACTTCAGGTTGGCTATTTTTTTTTTGCAATATAAAAGAGCGACAAAGTTTCTCCTTATCAGCGGCGTTCCTGTATAATATACATTTACCAATGCCTTAAAACCTATCCCGAAAACAATCCTTTACAATGTCGAAACCTAATGCGGGTATGACAGATAAACCTGACCCGGAAGATGAAAAATCTGCAAAATAGTTAGTTAAACCGGGAGCAACAGCCAAAAATAAAAAAGAATGGCGTGTGCCAGTAAACTGGCAGCGCGCTCTAGCTTCGCTTCGCTACGCCCAAGCCGCCTGCAGCGTCTTGGCCCTTCGGGTAACGATCGCTCACGCAAGGCTACCGCCTGTTGCAGCAACAAAAAGCCTACGGCCTTTTGCGCTACGCTCTACGCCAGGCAATGGTCAGCCAAGCTGCCCATTGCGCGGGATCACGGCGCATTTTGCCATCATTTTCTACACCATCCTTGCAGGATCTCGGCGTGACAGCAATTTTAGGCCATACAACGAGTTGCGTCGAAAAGAAGCTACGGTAGGCTTTGGGGGGATTTTGGCGGCTGCGCCCGCTCTTAATTTTGCTGAAGCAAAATCCCCCCAAAACCAACCTTCGCTAAGCTCTTTTCTCCCGTGCCTGTTGTATGGCGAAAAAATCACTGTCGCTTGAGCCCCAGCAAGGACGGCTCCGAAAATGACGGCAAAAAAAGGACAGCTTGCGCCATGATCAACCGCCAAGAAGGAAAGGCGGCTACCGCCGCCTGCGTTTTTTGTCGGCTGCTGCGCAGCTGGTAAGCAGGACTCTCCAAAAATGACCGGGCTGGGCGAAAGCTTGTCAAGTGTTTCTATTTGCTAGACAAAATAAAGGGAAAACCCTATTAAGAAGGGGTAGGGCGGAACGGTCCCCCTCATAAACCGGCCAGCGCCAACTGGCCTAAATGGAGTGAATATTATGTCTAAATCTGTAGGTATCGTAACCAAATCATCACGCGGTCAGCTTGTCGGCCAAATCACCACGCTTGCCCTTTGCGCACCTATTTTCTTGCGCCCCGTTGAAAGCCAGCACGAGAAAGCCCCTGCCTATCGCGTGATGGCCTCTTTTGACGGGTTTAAGACACAGGTTGAACTTGGCGCTCTTTGGGCGCAGGCCAAGAAAGCAACCGGCGAGGTATTTTATACCGGCGAACTGTCCGATCCTATCATGCCTAAGCCGCTCCCTGTTGTCCTTTGGCCATTCACCGGCAAAGATGGAAGCCAAGGAATGGTTGTATGCTGGGACCAAGGCGCAGATAATCGCCGCCAGCAAATGCAGGCCGACGCAGAAATTGAGGTGCAGGATGATGGCCTAGGCGAAAGCACCGCAAGCTTGGACGATAGCGTCCCATTTGCTTAAAGCCAAAAAAGGGCCGGAGGCGCGCCAACGCCTACCGGCCCACTTTTGCATCAAGACTAGCGCCATGGAGTAAACCAGCGCCAGCTTGAACCGCAAAAGCTTGGAAGCCGTCTATTCCCATTTTCACAAAATAACAAGGAGGGCATATAATGACCCGCTTTACCAGCTTTGCAGACCTGAAAGAACATTATGCAGATGCAACCGCATCAGACAGTTTCGCCGCCGCTTTTTCCGAGCAGATAGAAACCAGCCAGCTTTCAGCATTTGACGAACCCACGCAGGCCCCTTTGCCCGACGACGCTTTTGCCGAATTTCTGGCTGGAAGCCTTACAGGAACACCCTTTGAACTTTTGGCAGATACCCGTTTGGAACCCTTCGCAGAACAAATTGCCTGGGGCATAGTCAATAGCTTGCACATGGTTGCAAGGCAGATTGAGCGGCGCGAAGATGATGCAGCCAAAAAGCTTGGCGAACTTGCGCGGCATTATGACCCATCAGAAATTTACCAAACAGAAATGGAAGACACCCAGCGCATCTGCCAAAGCCTTGCAGAAGCTCGCGAGGCCATAGAAGCCATGCGCGACCATGCAGCCGCCCGCTACCGCACCGATAGCGGCAAGCCATGGAGCGCTACGACAGGAAGCCGCAGCGCATCAGGACGCACAGCAAGCCAAATAGACGCCCGCGACTTTCTGGCAGCAAGAGCCGCCAAGAAGCGCGAAGCCTTTGCACCAGAAGGCCCGCTAGTCGCTATTTCAGGCGGTGCAGAATGGGAAGAAGCAGCGCCTATTTATGCGCGGCTCGACAGCGTCAAAAAGCGCGTGCCAAATATGATATTGGTTACCACCGCACAGCGCAAAGGCGTTGACGCGATTGCAGCAGCATGGGCCGCCGCTAATGACGTCAGCGTCATTGCATTCAGGCTGGACCGGAGCCACGGCAACCGCGCAGCCTTTGCACGTAATGAGCGCATAATTTCGTTGCAGCCCGTTGAGGTTATCGCGTGCGAAGGTTCAGGCATTCAAGCCAATCTTGCACAAAAAGCCAGAGCCGCGGGCGTCCCCCTGTTTGTCATCCGCAAAGCGGATTGCCGAAAGGCTGCATAAGCCGCCTCACTCCTGCCGGTGAAACGGCAGGGGCTTTTTTTGGGGAATTATATACTTGAATGCCTGAACCGCCGCACGAATTTCATTCAGAAAGGAGAATGAAAATATCGATCAAAAACCAATTTCAAACCGCACTCGCAAAAGCAGAAAAACGCAGCAAAGAGCAAAAAAATGCTGACCAAAAAGACGGCAAGAACAAATCCGGCAAAGCATCGCAGAAAAAAGAGCCACCGCGATCCGGTTAAAAGGGCAGCACTTGGCCAGGACGCCAAATAATATGGTTGACGCCTGGCATTTGCATCAATTCAGCAAGCGCCTGGTCATATTCTGGATTGGGCCGTGAATTTGCGAGATGAACCGCAGTAACTTGCTTGCCGGTGTCGCGCAAGCTAATCGACGCAATCGGCTTTTCTGAATCAAGATTATAGCGCAATCCCTTCACAAATCTGCGACTTGCAGAGACTGCGCTTCTAATCAGCTCAAGCTCTTCCTTATCTTCATAGGGTAGCCAATGAGCCGAGACAGGCATGAGCGTCATCTCATAAAAATTGAGCATCTTATTTTTACCGATGGAAAATGTGCCTGCAAAAATTAAATGGCCGTCGGGATCGTCAGCGTGCAACATCAACTCCGAAGAAAAACGCTTTTCAAATCTGTTCCAATCGCCTTGATCCATCGAGACAGAACGATCGGCGGAATGACGAATAGTTAATCCGGGGCGGAAGCGGTCCGCTTGAATGGACTTAACTTCGCCAATCATAATCATGATATTATCCGCCGAAGAATAGCACGGCCCCAAAACAGCAGCGGCTCTTGCTTTAATTTCATCAGCCTTCGCCGATGAAAAATTCTCGGGCAAGAAGAGCGAAGAGCGCAAACTATGTCCCTTTACCTTACAAACCTGCGCCGCATTCAGAATCTCTTTGCGAACAATAAACCAATTGCGCTTGCCGTACATTTTGGGATGCCAATGCGTCAAATGCGAGCGGTCCCATAAAAAATGCAGCAGACCCCGGATGGTCAGTTTTGTACCGACCGCTTTCAAAATTGGCTTGTCATTTGTCATGGAAGTAGGAGCAGCTCGCGCCAAACCTTTCGACATGGGAAAACCAAATTTCAAAAACGTGTCGCCGGTTTCGTCATCTTCAATGACTGCTGAGCCGCTTACTTGTCCAAAGCCGGTTAGATAATCTGGCGCTTCAAAATGTTCGCATTTGGGATTATGCAAGTGACCAGAATGAGGCCAGCGTGCCAGAATATATTGGTTATGGCGATAAGCGATATATAGTTTCAGTTTTTGGTCGGTATCACAAAGACAAATGGGAGTTTCCCTTTCATTATATGCAGCTTCGACCATTGCAGAAAATTCAGGAGCATTTGCATCAATTTCATATTCACCTATTTGATATTTTTGAAGCATTGAAAATTCTCCCCTTTTGCAAAACTACATTTTTTGTAGCAGCTGCTCAATCCCATTTTTTGAAAGATACTCTCCCAGTTTTTTTGCCTGCGCCTTGGTAATTTTTCCAATCGTATATTGCGGCAGAATGTCCGTGAGGATTGAAAGAGATTTATCAGTTATCTGTTTCTGTGCAGTAAGCTGTTCTTGATTTTCCAAATCACGAAGCTGCGCTTGTAATTCCTTTTTGCGAGCGGCTAAAGTTTTTGCGTCAGACATGTTTTTCCTTTCCTGAAATAATCCTCTTGCATAGCTAATCAATAAAGCAGGCATTGGCAATCATCATCGGCGGCTGAAAATTGATGGAAGAGATTCCGCCAGAACGCTGCCTCGGGCTGCTTTTCAAATCGGAAAATTAGCTGAAGGAGAACGAAGCGATGAGCCTTGATCGCCAAGGAGCCGAAGGCGCTTTTTGGAATGTGAACGTTAGCCCTGTTCAAAGTGTCATTTCAAGATGCGTAGAAGAGGCTTTAATAGATGCTGCTAACGTAAAACATAGGATTATAAGAGAGGCGTATACGATTCGCCAAGAGGCGTATACGAGGCTATAGTTCAAATTTCAGGGCGCACAGTGCGTTTTCCTCTTTATCTTGAGGGCATTTTGACCTATCCAATTTGAATGACAAATGAAGACAATATATCCGCGACCGAGCAGCGCGGCGGTGTAAACCGAGCAGATGTTAAAGCATTGCGGCAGCTAACGATCCGCATACCAGCTAATGTTATAGATTACTTAGACGAGGTTGCATCTCGATTAGGAATAACGCGCGCCCAAGCAGCGCGGGAAGTCATGACCAGTTACATTTTGCATATGCAAGCTATGGAGCGTGATCGCCGAAGTTTTGAACGGCTGATTGAAATAGTCGAGTATAATCATGCGACAAATGTGTATAGGAATCAGCTCGATTTTGACCAAGAGGGTCTCCAAAAAATTTACGACATGACGGTCGAAAATGTTGATAAAAAGCATCCACGGATAGACGGAGGAAAAGTCGTTGGCTAAAGGTGATATTCGCGACGATCGCAGCAGGATAGACCATCAGCATAAGACAAAACGCGGGGATGTTTATCGCAACAGTGGTGACTTTTCGCGGGGCGCTAATCTTATAAATCACCAACTGAACCTGTGGCTGGGCGGAGCAAAATATCCGATATATCTTTTCTTTTTTGTGAGCGCATTCTTTTTTTATGTGATGCGATATGTCTGGATGTCTCCTTACGACCTTCGGTTTGTTTTTACCAAATGGTTATACGATGTGCTGCTGTTGCTAGGATCCAATCCTAACCAGAGCTACGACCTGGTTATTACTCAGGATAATGTGCGGCATATCACGTATGGGACGATTGCATCGAACCCGTTTGTTGTGACAGCCCTGAGACGTTTCTGGACATATTTGGGTATAGCGATCATGCTATCGACAGTTATCACGCTGACCTTCACATTCTTTTATTCCGACATCGCAATAAAGCGCGGAAACGAAATGTTGAAAGACCACCACAAGCGCGGCGCTATTTTGGTAGAACCAGATATTTTGCGGCGTGGCATCCAGGCGTTCAATAATAGCGAGCTGGTCAAAAAGGCAAAAGAGCTGTTTCCCAATTTGAAGATTGAAGATGTATTGAAGAAGAAAATGGACGAGCTGAATGAGGCTGAACTGCATATTCCTTATTCAATAGCCGGGATTCCTTTTCCTTATCAATATGAGCAAACCCACACGATGCTGATTGGTACAACTGGTACAGGAAAAACGGTGGTGTTCAAAAATATAATCGAACAAATTCGCGCCCATAACCACAGTGCGGTGATCTTCGACCTTACAGGAACATTCATAGAGAGTTTTTATGATCCAAGGCGCGATTTTATTTTGAACCCATTTGATCAACGCTGCCCGAACTGGTCCTTTTTCAACGATTGCGAAACAGAGCCAGAAGTAAAGACGGCCGCCAAAGCCTTGATACCAGAAGCAGGGGAGGGATCAGACCCGTTCTGGCAGATTGCTGCGCGCACATTATTTTCTGAAATGTGTATCAAACTGTTGATGGAAGGTAGGGCGACAAACAAGGCCCTGGTCGAAGAATTGATGACCGCGGACCTCAAATCTATCCACAGCAAAATGGAAGGCACAATTGCCGACCCTTTGACATCACCAGATGCCGCCCGGATGGCAGAATCAATCCGAGCAGTGTTCAATGCCAATGCCGATATTCTGCAATGTCTGCCCGATGAGGGAAAACCTTTTTCAATTAAAAAGTGGATACAGGAAAAGCGGGAGCATAGCAGCATTTTATATATTGCATCGAGCTATACCCAAAAAGAAATGACGCGATCGCTGATTACATTGTGGATCAATACAGCGCTTTATTCGCAAATGGATATGCCCAACAAGCCGCATCTCAAAATCTGGTTTTTGCTTGATGAGCTGGGCGCTTTGCATAAGCTGCCTTCGCTCACAGACGGCTTCCAGACGATACGAAATCAGGGCGGTGCAATTATGGTAGGCTTGCACAGCTTTGCGAAAATGAAAGAGATGTATGGGGATAACGCCACCAACAATATGATAAACCTCACGCGCAATAAGCTGATGCTGGCTGTACCCGATCCCGATACGGCCGAGATATGTTCGAAGCTGATCGGGAACCGCGAAGTGCGCGAAGTCGATGAGGCCTATTCGATCTCAAATAACACCAATAGGGACACATCGACGCTGACGGCGAATACCCAAGTCGAGCCTTTGGTTTTGCCAGATGACCTGATGAATCTGCAATCGCTCCACGGCTATCTTAAAATGACAGATGGTTTTCCAACTGCGAGAATACATCTGACCTATAAAAAATATCACGTGGTGGCAGATGCCTATGCACGCCGGGAAGGATTTATCAGAACGACAACCAAAAAGCAGGAAAAGCCATCTGCGCCAGATACAGGCGAGAGCGGCGGCGCGGAGGTAAAAGATGCAGCTGCGGCTAAACAGAATATCACCGCATCGCTTGAAGAGGTCGCGCAGGCCGCAGGTCTGGCAAAAATAGGGCAGGGGGCTGAGGCAGAAAAACTGGCGCGGCAAGAAAGCATCAATGTTCAAAATGATGAAAACAACAACGCTAGCACTATAACAAGCCAAGAGACCGCTAACGCTGCTGTCAAAACGAAAAAAGATGGCGATGGTCAGAAGGCTAAGCCGGAAATGGATGTCATAAAGCTTACAGACGCATTCCGTAAAGATATGGCTCAAGAAAAGCCCAAAGAGGATATTGCAGTGGCTCAGCAAACGAGAGGTACAACAGATCTCGATGAAACAACCAAACGCGATCTAGCACCCAAGAATGGAGACAAAAATAACGAGAACAGCCGTGAATTTGACATGGATATGTGACCATGATCAATGTTGGAAGCATAGGTTCGGCGGGCGGAACAGCAGAATACCACACCAGCAAAGAGTCGCAGCTGGAAAAGGAAGAATTTCAGGGGACCGAATGGCTTGGCGAGGCCGCAGCAGAATTAGGGTTAACAGGCGAGGCCTCCAAAGAAGAGCTTGAAACCGTTTTTGAAGGCGATGTCCAAAAAATTGCCGCGCTGCGCAATGAAGAAGATAAGACTACGCCGGAAGACGGGAACCTCGTTGAAAAGAACGCCAGCGACCAAACGGAATCTGATAAGCAAGAAAAGGAAGCACTAAACAGCCCTGATAGTTCAAAGGATGAAAAGTCTGGTGGGCAGGCAGATGGGCCGCCATCTGAGGCCATAGAAAGCACACCCCAGCAAGAGCAAGATGATGCAGGCAGGCAGGGTAACGGGGCGGGCGGTGAAAAGCAGAGCCTGCAAGCAGGGGCCGCAGATGCAACCCAGAATGATGGCAAGGGAGGCATTAGCCAAACAAATCCTGATGACCGGCAAAAGCTTGGCACAGAGCTGATTTTTTCCGCGCCCAAATCTGTATCTATTCTTGCTGTGACCCACGGCGATGACCGGCTTGTTAAAGCCTGGCGCGATTCTGTCGCCAGTAGCCTTGCCTATATCGAAAAAAATTACGCTCAGGCTAAGATCAGCGACCGTGGAAATGTAACATATGAAAAAACAGGCAATCTTGCAATGACGCGCGTAACGCACGGCTATGATGATGCAGGGAGGCCGCATCTGCATGACCATGTGAGCATAGCAAATATCACAAAAACCGCAGACGGCACCTGGCGCGCACTCGACAACCGGATGATCTGGCGAGACAGCGCACTCATGAGTTCGGCTCAATTGCAGGATTTTGCCAACCGCATCAGGCCGCTGGGCTATGAGCTGAGGCAAAATGAAGACAAGCGAGGCTGGGATATTGCAGCTGTACCGCGCGATGTTGTGCTGGCGAACTCGCCGCGCGGGCGGGACATTAAAGAAGAAGCAGAGGGTAAGGGCAATTACGGCGCTGAACGCATTGCCCGCTATGATACCAGAAGCAACGTAGGCAAAAAATTTGATGCAGATGTGCTTAATTCCGAAAATAAGGCTTTCGACAAAGCAAACGGCTTTGACGGGGCCAAGGCTGTATCTGACGCGATTAAATCAGCAGAAAAAAGCGAGCCAGCGACCAGCTTCGCCGGGAAGGTGCGGCAAACTATTACACAAAGTTACAAAGAAATGGTTGCCAAGCATGATGCGGCCTATGAAGCCAAAATTGCTGATAGCCCTTATCTGCCCAAAAATATCAAGGCACACACAAGATCAACCGCAGAGATGAAAGCAGCCGTCGCACTCGCCAGCGGTATAGCTCATAAGGAACAATTTGAAGCTGCGTTCAAAGAGCGTGAGGCCTTCCGCTTTGCACTTGACCAGAACATTCCCGGCGTGACGCTTGAAATGCTCAAAGAACGCATGAACCAGCTCAAAAGCGATGGCCTTATCGTTGACGGAGTTTCGGAAGCCAAGGGTATGCCGGCTCAATATATCACGACCAAAGACGCGCTTGCGACAGAAAGCAAAATTATCGCCAATATTGAAGAGCAGCGCGGCAAGGCTGAACCTTTTATGGAAAAAAAGGACGTTGAAAAAGCCCTGGAGCCGCATCTGCGCGTCGATGGCAAAACAGGTGAAGTCATGCAGCTCAAATCCGAGCAGATGAGCGCGGCCAGCCTTATTCTGACAAGCAGAGACCGCTATGTGAATATCCAGGGCTTTTCAGGAACAGGTAAAACCACCATGCTCGGGCCGGTATTTGAAGCTCTTAAGGATCAAGGCCATAAGGTGATGGGTATCGGCCCTGACACCCGAACGGTCGAGGAAATGAAGGGCGTTGGCGTTGATACCCGCACAAATGCCTCCTTTTTTATACAATTTGATGCAGCTAAAGAATCACCTCAAAAATTGGCAGAGATGCGGGCTGAATATAGCGGCGCGTTGATGATTATGGATGAAGCCTCAAAGGCCAGTAACAAAGACATGCTCGCACTCACAGAAGCCCAAAAAGCGCTGGGTATCGAGAAAGTTGTGACTATTGGCGATAAGGGCCAGAAACAATCTGTTTTGGCCGGTAAAGCCTTCGAGGTCGTCCAGACTATCAAAACAGCGCATGAAAAGCTCACCGATGTTGTGAGACACAGCAATAATGACATCAAAAGATATAATGAACATATCCGCGATGGGCGCGTTGATGAAGCCTTCGCAGCGATCCGCGACAATTTTGTGGTGAATGAGAAATATCTCGAAAGCGCTACAAAAAGCTACATGGAAAAAACACAGGAGGAACGTGCCGGTTATTATCTGATCACGGTTGGCAATAAAGACCGCGAGACAATAAATTCGATGGTCCAAAAGGAACGCCTTGAGCGCGGCGAAATTACAGGTCCTGCCATCCAGCATAAAATCCATGAGCAAAAAGTCTTAAGCGACCAGCAGTTGAGGATGGCCACATCGTATAATCCCGGTGACAAGATGGAAGTGCATAAACAAAGCCGTAGCTTAGGGCTCTCCAGAGGCGACTATACAGTAACAAGCAGCGATCACATCAGCAGAGTGACGGTTCAGGACAGCAAAGGAACCCTTCATAGCTTTGACCCGCGCAAAATCCAAAGCAATAATATCTCGCGGCCCGGCCAAGATAAGCGCGGCGATAGCATCACGCTATCGACTGAAAAAACAACCGCATTGCATGCCGGGGACATCGTTCGGTTTAACCGTAATTTGAAAGAAGAGAAAATTATCAATGGAGATATCGCTACGGTCAAAAGCATAGACGAAAAAGGCATCACATACGCCATGGGAAAAGACCGGGAGGTGACGCTTGAACACGGCCATAGCCAGAATAACAAGCTGACATTAGGCTATGCGCTCAACGTCGATAAGGTGCAAGGCGGCTCCAAACTGGGTGCGATCATGGCCGCTGGTTCAAAATCCCCGCTACAAGCAAGCCTGCGTGATATGTATGTCGGACCAACACGCGCTATTGCCAAGCTGGAGATACACACAAATTCTGTCGAGCAGCTGATGCAAACATCCAAATCAGCCTCACGGGATTCGACCAGTGCGCTTGAAAAAACAGGGCAATTGCCAGATCCGAAGCTCGATGATTTCAAAGAAGCATATAAAAACGCATTCGGCGAAAAAGAAAAGCCCGAAAGCCCTCAAGACAGAGATGAAAAAGACCACGGCTTCAAAAAAGACGATCTGTCAAACGATAAGCTTCACGAATTTTTCGGCAGTAAAGATGACCCAAACAAGCAAGATAGTTCTGCCGCCAATGAAATTGCGACGCGCATGAGTATTCAAGATGATTTCAAATTGACGGGCAGTATGGAACTCACCGAAGAGTTTAGGTCTGAAATGGCCGAATTATCAATCAGCAGAGGTGACAATCTAAAGGACGCGCCCAAGATCAAAATGGGCCAGGACATTGCTGAAACACCTCAAAATAATGCAGAACAATCATCAAGCCAAGAAACAGCTACGCAGCAAAACGAAGATGAGAAAGTCAATGAGATGGAAAAAACAAGGGACTTTGACATCAGCTGATGGAACCAATTAGCCTTGATATTTTAGCCGTTTTGAAGGATATTGATTGTGGATTAGTAGTTAATCCTGAAGAGGGTCGCCGGTCCTGCGCTGGGCGTTTTTGCCCTGCCTCCATGGACATGGGATAAGCAACAAAGGGATCATAGATTTGAGCAAATTGCCAATCTCTATTTACTTGCCGGGCCTCCTTGCTGCGCGGATAAAGCATGGGGCAGATTATTTGGGTAAGTCGCAATCTGCCTTCATAACTCAGCTTATCGAAGCGCATTTTTCGTAAGCGTCCGGTTCTCACCGCGTTGCGTGGGTGCGATGAAATGGGATAAGCGGATTTGGGTGCTCCTTTGAGGCGCTCAAAGGAGCCTACATTGTGAAAGATAGAAATTCTTACATGGGCAGTGAGATATCGGAGCTGGTAACCTGCTGAACGCGAAAGGATATTGGCGGAATGTGAATTGCCCGGGTCGCTAATAAACGTATAACACTCGCGCAAGGAAACTGGTAGAATGAAGAAACATATTGAAATGTTATTATATTTTTTTGGTGTTTTGCTAGCTGCAACCGCTATTTTTTTTACATTGAGAGCCAATAGTCTATCAATAGATTCTTCAACGCTTAGACTTATATCAGTGTTTACTGGTACGTTTGGAATCTCTTTAGTGATTATGGTTCCTCGAATTATGGTTGAGTTTGAAGAACATTGGAAAGCATCCGTTTCTCACCGCGTTGAGTGGATTGGTAACGGACAAAGGCGATGAGAATGTGATAGAAGCCACGGCAAATGCATCAGTTTTAGTTATTTCCAAGCATGTAGGTCCGTCAGTTTGGCATGAACCGATGTGATGAGAACGAAATTTTGCGAAATAGTCGCAATATGTCCTATATTATTGTTTGGTATAGTTTTTTGCAGAAATCGCGTTGCCAAAGTGAATGCGAATCTCACGGCCTTTGTCACTGAATCTCATCGCCTTTGTCCCTTACCATGCCCTCTACCACGTTTAATCACCGGGGGCGACCTTACTGCCAACGTAATCGTGGCGCAACCGGAGCGCAGAACGATGAGCCCAATCGATCCCTGTTCGCCGAATACATTGAGTATATGTAAGACCTAGAATGTCAGTCATAATTGAATCCACCGCTCACAACAAGATTGGTTGATAATATATGTTATATTAAATATCTGATCTTGTTCATATTTATCACATCTACGACCAAGCCAAGATGAGCGGTAACGGACCCAAAAGAGCGAATATACCAAGCATGATCCGCAAATATGACGGCAGCCTGTCATCCATAGTATTTTTCATCATATGACCATCACGGCCGACCCCTGAAACAAGCTGCAAATAGCCTTCGCCGGCAAGGATCATAAAAGCACATATTGCCATTAGCACAAAGATTGCCTTAATTGCATCGGGTGAAATTTGTGGGAATGGGATCGCAGCAACAAAGCCTATCATCAGAATACCCAACACATAACGGTCAACAAGGTGCAAATCCAAAATACGGTGTTTGCCCTTACGTTTCAAGACAAGCTGACTGTGCATGCAGTTTGAGCATCTGAATATCTCAAATGAAGGACGGGTTGGAAAAAGATAAAAGTCACAATGACTACATTTTAATATCAACATTTTTGTATCCCAATACCCTGCCGTCAGCTACAGACCTGAGTTCCTTCAAACCCACAATCTAATAGACAGACATTTTGCTCCATGTGTCGAGAATGGTAGCAACGTAATTTTTGGTTTCACGGTACGGCGGAACACCATTATATTTTTGACAGCGCCTGGCCCGGCATTATACGCGGCCAATGCCAAATGGATCTCGCCATATTTGTCAAGCAACTCGCGCATAAGTTTCGCACCGCCGCGCAAGTTGTCATGGATGGTATATCTGTTTACAGCGAGCTGCCGCGCTGTTCCCGGCATCAGTTGGGCCAAACCAAAAGCATCTTTATGACTACGCGCCAAAGCGTTATAGCGACTTTCCTGAACAACTAATGCGTCAAACAAACCGACCGGGATCCCGGCATCGCAAGCAGCTTTACGCACATAGGGGAAAAGAAGCTGCCTGTTGGCCTCATTGGCAGCACTCATGAACCCGGTGGGACGGTATGGAAATGCCTCACAGCCTATCGTTGGCGCAGTTGGTTCAGCAGCACCAGACCTAATGATGTCGTCAATAGAGAAAACAGGCGCTGGCGTTTGCGAATAGGCATCTGCCACCGCAGCCATTTGGTTCATCGACACAGGCTTGGTAACACCGGTAAGAACATTAACATCAGGAGAGCCTTTGAATTTGGAAAAACCCGCTTGAGCCATCAACTGCTCAACATACTGCAACCTTGTTGCAAATGTCATACCGTCCGGCGCAGTTTGAGTCTGAACGGGTGGCAAAACTACAGCTTGCCTCTCACCTAACCTTATCGACCGAACAGGTTTTTGTAAGCCCCTCTCCGGTAGAGCAGGTTCAGCTCCATTGCGCACTTTGTTGAGAAGTTGTGCATTGTTTATGATCAGCTGACCACCGGCATTTGCTTGCGCCGCGCTGCCCTTTTGGGGCGCCGCAAGCAAAGGCCCGGCGCTCAGTGACATACTGCCAATAATGGCTAAAACTAAGGACAAAAATTTCATGGTTTTCCCTCCCATTCAGAACAAAAAAAAGAACTTTGAGCTGTCACAAAATGATGTTATTATCCACACACAAAATTGATTGGAACGAACATGAATAACCCTCATTATGATGTCGAGATTTTCAAAAAACAGATTGAAAATATTGAGACTGCAGACCAGCTGCGTGTGCTGCTTGCATCATACAATGATCCTGCTGGCCAGGTCGCACAGACTATAGAAAAAGCGCGACAATTTAGCCAAAAGATGTCTATTTTCATCCTTGGCTTTGTAGTTTTCGTATTTGTGGTATTTTTCATTTTGATAGCCACCAAACCATAATTTATCATATTACATTCCAATTAAGCTATTATCTCTGCCAATGCAGATGATTGTCATGGTCTTCTAGCCAGCTCGTGAGACCTTCAGCAATCAGACGTTTATCGTTGAAGAATATTTTTGCATCAGGGTCTATTCGTCTCATTTCCATCACCATTGCTCTTGTTGCTTCATAATCATAAGTTGTTTCATTTATACTCGTTGGAAGGTTCTTCCCGTCTTTCCGCATAGGACGAAGATCAACATTCCTTCCAGTCTGGTGCCCATCGTGACCAGCCATCGGGCCTCCACCTTGCTTACTCAAATCACCAACATTGACTGGTGAATATCCCCTCGCTTGCATTCTGAGACCAAGCTCATCAATCCCAGCCACCATACCTGGAGTTCCATATTGATCCTTTGATGGTTCGTATGAACGTGTGCCCGGGCCCGGAACGAAGCGCGTATTTATTCCACCTCCGCGAGCAGAATTATAAGGGGTTGATCCAAGATCATCTGCTATCTGGGAAAAGCCACCGGGGCCATTGACCCCGCCACCTCTCGCGAAATCAGATGGAACAGAAGAAGGCAATGCAAATGAACCAGACTGAGCGTTATAACTGTCATCAATATGTTCCTTAGCATCATTAAATTCTGCGATGTGCTTATCGACCTCTTGTTTGTAAAACCCTTGAAGCGCTTGATTAAAAGCAGCAGTTTCAGCAACTGACCTTTGGCCAGGGCTTTTCATTAGCAGATCGCGGCCGTTAGCACCAAAACCAGAATAATCAGGATTGCTAGTTACATAATCCTCAAAATCGCGGTTAAGGTTTGTAACTACATCTGTCGAAGCACTATTATAAAAACTAGCAGCCTCATCATATTTTTTTGCCAAAGCTTCATTCTTTGAAATCTCATTACTCAACGATTGGGTATAAGCGTCCCTCTTCTCACTGCTCCAACTAGAAAACTCATCATTTGACACTCTTTTGAATGTTCCGTCTTCATTACGAAAGCCACGGTCAGAATATTTTTGATTGTCGTCGGTTTCCGCCCTATTGTAGCTTTCGTTATCTACATCGCTTTCAAACTTTCCTTTACTTTCGATATCAGCATCGTCCCATGAGCGTGTGTATCCAGTACTCGCCTTTGCCCCTACCTTTACTTCACTTCCAACAATACCACCGAGAGGCGTGCCTACCTTGCCCTCCAGATAGGCTTCCGCGCCTACATGTGTACGCCCACTATCCCTAAATTCAGAACCTGTGCGTTCATCCTCACCTTTGCTTATAACATTACCCTTGGCGTCAGTAACAGTGACTCCTTCGCTCACGCGTCTTCCTCCAGCAGAGATATTGGTATTCGACGATTGAGTGCCTCTGCTTGTTGTTGTGCCACCGCCAGTGCTGCTTGAGAGCGAACGGGATGTAGAGGCAAGCGTGCTCTGTAAAGCTCGAAGTTCCCTTCCTTCGGTTCGCGTTGCAGCTGCGCTAAGCGTTGCAGATTGACCGGCACCAAACGACGATGTAATACTGGTGAAATAACTGCTGATGCCAGGTTTGTTATCAAAAACCTCACGCCCGCTATAAACGCTATTGGTAGACCCATCAGCATTGATATTTCGAAATACTCCAGAACCAGTAGTCATTGCAGGGGCTAGTTGCTGCTGGAAGGTCGAAGCATTGTTTGCCTGCAAATTCTGCCAATTCAAATTTCCCCCGCTGTAATTTCCAAGTGTCTTATCAGCAGCAGCAGCCCCTGCAGCTGACTGCGCCGGAGCCAAAAAGCTATGCGACAAAGACCCTATCGCCATGGCTCCACGGGTAATGCCGGCTGCAAGAAATGGAACAGAAGCGAGAAGATACCCTGCCAGCTCAGAGGTGCTATTGGTAACATTCTGGACACCAACACGGTTTGATAAAGTCATTCCGCCTGTAGCGATCGCTGACATATCAGCAGAGTACCGACTAACCAGAAACATGTTCAAAATTGCGTATATCGGCCCCCACGAGGCCAAATAGAGAAATCCTACAAAATAACTCTTCAGCGTCATGTAGCCGGTTTGAGGCAGCAAAAAGAGCACAAAAATGATCGGGAATAGTGAATAGAATAGCACTGTCAAAATCATCCCGATGATCGGCACCCATTTACGCGCGGCCGTACCAAGACTGTTATAGGTATTTGACGTTTGAACATCGGCGCGGGCCTGCGTAAAAGCATCAATCGCAGAGTCACCTTGGCCGCCATTACGAGCAGCAGTAAAGGTATTCATCACCATTGCATGCTGAATGATCTTCTGAGAATCCTGTGAGTTCTGAGTGAGAGCTCCATAAACAAGCGGAAGATCATTTACGACCTTAGCCGTAGCAAGATTGTTTTGCAGACTGGGGTAGAAAATTTTGGCAATTTTTGCTTGCCTAGATTGAAAGAAAGCAGCCCATTGCTGTTTTATATCATTATATGCATCCTTGCATACAGTAACGGTCGGCTCAACATTCGCAGTCAAAGATTTGCGAATTGGAACGAACAGAGACACTGAGGTTGTTGCAATGCTCGCCATGATATCATTGCTTTGTGTTACATCGGACAGCTTCTTACGGTTAAGGTATATATCATACATCACACAACTTTGAACATAGTTCGTCAGATTTTCATTGAACACAGGGTCGTCGATGTCCAATGCGTTGACCTGATTTATCATCGATGCACCATAAAGAATGCCATTGCTTCGATATTGCTGGCCATTAGGGGGAGCAAAAAGAGTCTCCGCTGTTCCAGTCATCCAGTCACCGATCTGCGACGTTGTGCTGGCCATCAAAGCAAGGCCAAGCGGCACGTTGCCGACAACACGGGCCCCATAGGCCGGATTGGTAGTATCAACAATCCGCACACTTGTCGTAGGCACCATCAAACAACCATAAATCAAGAGCGTACCCAAAAACCAATTCATCAAGGTTTTTATCTCAAGATTGAAGGTGACAATTATGATGGCATACATAAAACCCACCATCATCACCACACGAAGAAAGCTCTGATAGCCGCCTCCCCCAGTCCAGCCAGCAACAGCATTGAAAGCCTGGACCATATACTCAATGCCGCCGGTTGTGATAACTTCATACATAACATTTCTCCTGAAAGCAGATTGCTTCCAAAAACGCCTAACGCACACCAGCTTCGCGCAGCGTACGTGCAAAGCCCATTGATGCCTGCAATTGGCTGCTAAGACCATTTTTAAGAGAGGATTCCAAAATCTGGGTGCGGCCAAGAAGCGATTGCAATATCTCAACGCGCATTATCACCTGTTGACGAGTACCAGCCATTTTGGATTGCACAGCATCAAATTGCTGTCGCCATTGGGCCATTTCAGCACCAGTGGCGTTCCCCACAGCAGTCTGAGTGTTAGTAATTTCGGAGGACAAACTTGTGAGCATCCGGTCAATCATATCGAAAGCAACCAGGTCCGCCAAAACTTCGATCTCGCTATCTGCAAGATAGGAACCACCTTTAGATACCGTAACCAGCATTATTTTATATACTGGAACAGTGGTATTCTGGACCAACGCAAGCTCAGTATTGGTCAGCTTCCGGTTATTCTGGATCGCTGACTTGATACCTTGTAAATCCTTGAGAACCAACCCGCGAATAGAACCGGCGGACTCAATTTTGCGGTTTTTCGGGGTAGGTTTCATGCACCCATTTTCGGAATATGTATCACACACATAAATATCAGCAGAACCTCCGTAAAGCATCACCTGCATCACAGTGTCGAGATTTCCACCATAAAATGCTATGTTGTTCGGCGAGTTTTCATTTTCACGGGAAACGATAACTGTTCCTACGATATTCATCATCATCTCGTTGAAACTATTATCGCGGGAGGAGAATTGACCGTTGGTTTTGAGCATTTTCCAAGTGATATTGCGCGGAGACATTGGATCCTGTTGTGACACTGCCTTTACATCCGGGTTAGAAGACTGAGCTGCTGAAGTAGACGCTTGGTTTCGAAACCCCTGCCGCGCGCAATCTTCCATCGCAGCAGACCAATCAGATGAATCCCCCTTTGTGCTGGCAATCTGCCTACAGGTAAGAGATTGGGCAAGATCCATCTCGCTCAAAAGACTGTTCACACCCTGCTGCGCCAATTCACAGGAATTGATGTTCGCAGAATTGACCGAATTTATGATCCCCTGCACATCGGAAAGCTGGGCTCCAATAAGACCGCTTAAAGCACTTATAGCAAGTTTGAAAACATATCCTTTTGCACTGTTTATGACCGATTTCGCCATGGCAACATACTGATCGGAATTTGCAAAAGAAAAGCTCCCTGTAAAAATATCAATCCCTCCGCAACCTGCTTTGGCCGAAGGAAGCTGCAGATTAACTGGGTATAGGTTTTTTTGCGGAAAACGGGCATAGATCGATCCGCCGGAATAATAACCCATCGATTGTGAGGTGAAGGCCGACGGTCCGGTGACATTATAAGTCGCACTCGACATATCATTGTAATATGTTCCCATTTCGCTTTCGACGCTTGCATGCACAGCAGGCGTAAAAGCCGGGTGCATCAAAGACACAATCGACAAGAAAATGGCAAAAGCTCTCAGCATATAATTAAACCCGCTCATATCGCACCTCCTGACTGACGTAATAAATGGAGCAAGCCTTCGACTATGACGCGGCCTTCAATGACGCCAGAGCCCAAAATAACGGTCTGTCTTAGCAGCGAGTCGAAGGCTGCCAAGGTGGGTGTTATATTTCTGGGAACACCCAAACGCTGGCCCAATTTCCCATCGATCTTGTAATCAGGAAAATATGGATTTGGACCCTCATCTTGGGAAATTGCCATAACCGGCAAACCTTGCCGGCGAAGAGAATACAAGATTGGATTTTGAACCCTGCAAGCAGCGCATGTTGAAGCATAGAAATAAAATATGCCGTAACGCCTTCCAAGATCGGCAACAGAAACCATGTCTTGAGCGAATGCAGACGAGCTTGCTCCCAAACATCCTGCTAAGGCAACTGCGCCTAGAACCTCACGCCTTGATACTGACATCAGTAATCCTCCCCTGGCTTGGTCTGCGTCAACAGATAAATGCGGTTTACAATTTCATCAGACGACAAAATCCCGCTTCCGATCAAAATCGAGCGTCTTTGCAATGTGTCATAAAGCGCGATCGTTGGATTTATATTGCCAGGAAGACCCATGGTCTTGCGCACACCGTTCTCCATCTTGCTTTCCGGGAATAATGGATGTGCATAGCCATCGCTAGTCATACCCATGACAGTCAGGCCATAATTGTCCTTAAGCGATGAAATTATAGGAGCCTGAATATCGCAAGAAGAGCAGTTTAGCCCTGAATAAAAATAGAACACACCATATCGCTCTTTAAGGCTTGCCATAGTGGCATCCATCATTGCCTGACGTTTTTCCTTGAAGTCTTCCTTGCCAAGCTTTGAAACAGGCCGTTTCAAAGTATAATCGAGTTCAGGACTGGCAATCATAGTGCGTTCCCAAACATCAGCAAATTTAGAAGCACGATCCGACTGTTTGTTTTGATAGCTTATGTAAGCATATAGATTTTCGGTGGTCGGTTCCAAAATAGCACGGTCGCGCAGCTCATCCAACTTTCGCGTGATCAATTTGACCCGCTGCGAAGCCGTCAATTGCTTTTCCATGGCTTTTGCAACTGAAGGTGAACCCTTCTTTTCGGGCTCCTTCAGCCGTTCACAATAAAACCACTGCCCAAGCTGCCGCTTTTCGCAATAGAAAGAATCGCCCAGTTGACTATCGCTCTGAGCCGCTGTTTCTTCTTCAGGCTGAGATGCTTTCTCACCCGGCTGCAATTCATCTTCCAAAATGTCATCGGGATCAATAGAACCATAATAGGCTACAGGCTCATCATCGAGCCCTATGTTTGAAGGATGAGTGTTTTGCGCAGCTCCTAGAGCAGACGCAGATAATCCAGGCATAAGGGAAACAAGTAGTAATGCCTTTTTGCGCTTCGAGATCAGTTTCATAATTTCACCTCACCGGATTTGTATAATATGCCCGAATTTTGGCTTGAAGATCAGCCAAAGCCTGCGCTTCATTCGGAATGGTCGCGAGCGATGCCATATCGTCGATCACTTCACTGAAATTGAATTTTGAAAGGTCCAAGCGCGAAAATTCATCAGGGGTAATTCCGCGGCACACAGGTTCCTTAGGCTTACCCCAACTCAGGTTTAGTTGCGGCCGACCCTGCTCCTGAATCAACCGGCCCAGCTTTGACTGAAAAACGCAGTAGGTAGTCCGCCGGGACGAACAGATGCCCAAAAAACTTTTGGAACAATAACTGCCAACCCGGTGCGTCAACCCGTTGTCTACAGCTTTTGCAAGAAGCCTTTCATCATTACTGCAGGCGCCGATAAGAGGAATACCAGAACCACCATTGCAGCAATTGGTAATCCCGAAAACAGGCTTGCTGCACCGCATGTCCTTACCAGTGAAAATAGACACGTTATTTGGATCAAAATCCTGACCAGCTTGGCTTACGCTATTTAAGGCTGCGACTGCTTTTGGAAAATCATTGGATGGTTGTGCTTCAACCTGCTGGCATTCACCATTCACGCAATAAATGCCATCGGCGCAGACATAAGCGGTAGAAGACCCCTGTGATGTAGCTGAGGCTGAACAGGTATAAATACGGTCTTCGACATTACAGCTACCATTTGCCGGTTGTGCATCCAAACATTCGGTGCGATCGTATCTGCAAAGAGGATTGCTCTCTAGGCTTTGACAATCCGAATTGCCTCTTGTGACAACATCGCAATTATAGCTGCGCGACATATTCCAACAGCTGCGTGTGATAGAAACCCCATCGATCACCCGTGTAGTTGGAGTAGGGTCCAAACAGGTCTCCTCCGTTACCGAGCAGCTGCCAGATTGCTCAATTGAAGTGCAGGCCGATGTATCTCTGGTTTCCGTAACAACCGGAGTACCAGGAATAACCCTCACCGGTGTTTTACCAGAAACCTCTGCGTTACAAACAACGGTGTTGATCGTATAAGGTTCCCCAGGTTCGGGGCAGAATCCACTGCGTTCCCGAACTAAGCAAGGGCGAACAACGCGCCTGTTAGTAATGCGGCAAGCCCCTGAAAGAAAACCCTCGGAAAAAGCAGAACAGCCCCCACCGCCTTCATCGAAGGCATCGCTGGTACAAAAATACTGATAGCTATTTGTATTTGTAACAGCCACGCGTAACGGCATAGTGCAGATTGAACTTGTCTGAGCTACTGCCGCACCGGTATTGCAGCTCGTCTCATATGTTGTAGGCGTCGCCCCGCCAAACGGAACAGGCTGGCATGAAATAGGCTGACCACTTGCATCTACTCCCCCCAAATATGTCTGGGGATCATTCGACACTCGAATAGAAGGGCCAACCAGAGCTTTAATCTCATCAGGATTATAGCGAGGCTGGCGATTGGTCGATACAACAAGGTCTCCATAGGTTGCTTGCTGACGACCTTGTGAATCAAGTACTCCAGGGTTTTCTGCAGTTTCTCTTGTTACAGGAAAAGATGGATTAGGATCATACGCATCAATTTGCTGCGCAGCGTCATCAGCCTGTGGAAATTGCTGACTTTCATCCAATGCGCGCTTGGCCGTGCTTGTGCCATCCGAGTAAGTGCCGCTATTTTGCTGAGCAAAAGCAATCAAACCCGGAGAGAGCGCCGCAGCACCAAGAGTAATATGCATGAAAAAGCGGCGCAGATTCATCGCAACTGCATCCTTACGAGAGCTGTTTGCGCGACAGAAGCACCCGGCCCCCGCCCGTCTGCAAATTCTCCGAGAACATATTCAAGAGGCACATTACCGCGCATAATATCATGAGCAGGCGGAGTGCTTTCGCATTCCAGCTCGCTACATAGGTCGAGTGGTGCACCATAAGCTACATAAGTCGGGACGCTGGTAACATTAAAGGCCTGAAACATACGGGGGTCTACCGCAATATTGCGCGTCGGATCACCCTCCTGCAAAACAGATTGCAGACCAACACGAAACTGCTGAAGGCTGTTATTCGGAAATCCGCGAAATAAAACCATGCCTCCAGCATTTGATGTGTCGAGAATAACCTTGCGTAAGGAATCTTTAGGCATCGCAAGACTTACAAAAACCACAAGCCCGTCATTACTCTGCGCAGACCTTCTTTCCAGAAGCGAAGAAATATCGCCCTTCTCAATGCCTTCTATACCAGAAATATCAGCACGCTCAGCACCCGCTTTAGCAGCCGCGACCTGTTCTTCGGCTTCCTTCTGTTTGGCATCTGCCTTATCCTGCGCAATCCCGACCAGCTCAGATGCTTCAGCTGACAATTCAGCAGCCCGGCGATTGATTTCTTCGATGCTGATCCCTTCCATATCTTGCGCAAATGCTGCAGCTGCGACAGCACCAAATGCTCCAACAGCAACAAGAAAACGCCTTTTAATCATAAGACACAACAATTCCGCTTGCGCCAAATAAGATAGCCTTGGTCCTCGCCTTTCACAGGGTACACAGTCCCCGAATTGCGCATCATCGTAGAGGTCCCCAAAGTCGTAGTCGAATACCTAGACCCGGTTTTGGCAACCGGGTTTACCATCTGAAAACGATATTGCTGCTTGCGCATTACCGGCATGAAATATTTGTTACACAATCCTTGGCTGCCCATCGTGCCCGAGGTGATCCCAACGCGGTGCAAGAAATACATGAGCCTCGCCGCTGATAATTTTCCTGACTGAAGAACTTCTGTATGATGCGTATTACCAGTCATAGGATACATCGGGCCCCAGCATCCAGCACACCAAAATAAGTTATCATTAGGCAATTTTCTTGTCGAAGAAACACAATCCACAATGCAGGCCGTTTGCGCCAACAAATTTGCAAAAGCCGCATTTTCAGGGCCAAATAGAGCCGTTGACACATCATCATGCCACAACGGGTCAACTTCGGTAATGAAAGCAACATCGACATCACCAGCTTCAAGGCAGCCAAAATCAGCAAGCAGGTTTAACCAATATATGAGCGGATATATGTAATAGTGATTGTTCCACTGAGCAATGTTATGAACCCCTTCTGCCCCAGCATTAGGCATACCTGTTTGAGTTCCCACGCCCACATCGAGACCAGGATCAAGTGAAACCCCGCCAAGGTTCACGAAACACCATGGTTTATAGGTGACGTCGATCAACCGAACCGGCTCCCAAAAGCCGACAGCTATACCAATCCGAGGAACAGGAGTACCGCATGCGCAAATCGGTGAAAGAGGATTTTTGGTATCGGGGAGATTATTCCAATTGGGCCAGATCTCCAGACCGCCAACTGACAAAGGAAACATTGCGGCCCAATCAATGTCACTTATCGGATTGACAAAATTACCTGTGCAAGTCGTAGGTGCAGCTTTAGCCGGCACGCAGACCAAGCCGAAACAAACAAACAACATCGCCATACAGCGCGTCCAAACACACAAAGAGACCCTCATAAAGGAACCTCCTCGATCTTCAGGCGGTTACCATCGCGCCTCATGACGGCGGGAGTATGCTTCACGCCTAACTTGCCCGTTAAATAGCCCGTCTGGTCAAAATAAAAGCGGCGTTTATATTTCCGCATTGCTTCGATCGGAGCACCGCGGACCATTATCAACTTGATGTTGACTTCATTAGCAAATTTGGAGGTGACATAGGATATTTCTTCTGGCCGGTCAGCATCAAAAAAAACATAAGTCTGGTTGAAAGATAGCAGGTCGAGCGGATTAACCGACTGACCTTTGCGCACAATGAGCTTGCCTTTGTCGTCCTTTACATCGCCTCCAAAAACCATTGTGGGATCGTAAAAATATGATCTCGGCTCCACTGCTGGGGACAGACCTGCAACTGGAACAGGACGGTTGATTTTAGCTATAGCGCGCTGCTTGAATTGCTCATTCAGCCGGGCAATCTCTCCGCTCTGATTCATGCCTCGCAGTCTCGAAGCGATAGCCTTTAACAAATCTACTTCGGTTACAACAAATGTCTTGCCTCTCGTGCCATAGTCCTTCGCCTCTGCTATCGAAGGATAGAGAACAAAAAACATAAAGAAGGAAAGATAAACCAACCTCATAGCAATGGCCTCGCACCGCCGTAAATTTGCGCTGAACAGATATAGCCAATTGCAGCATAACGGGTGTCAAAACCATTCTTGTGAAGCGAACCGGCATAAATGCAGCCTTTTGGGATGATACCGACTGGACCTTCATCCAAAAGCTCTCCGCGCATAGAGGACCGCTTTATTTTGCCCACAAAATCTCCGTTGACGAGCACATCACCCTGGGGGCTATGCGTCACAACATCGCCCGCCACACCGAAGACATGCTTCACAAATATAATCGATTCACCGCCAAAATGTGCCCTGACAAGAGGTGTTTTTTTGGGATAAAAAGCAACATACCCTCCTTTTTCTACAGGCATGTCATAGGATGAATAATAGAGATAGTCCGGTAGCGAATCGCTACGATTGACCACAAACACATAAAAAGTGCTCAACCAATATAGGAGGCCAAGAGCGACATGCCCAATCACCAAATAGCGCAAACAACGGAGCAACAAAGACCGGTTGGTTTTCAACCAACCATGAATTGCCAATATGTGCTGTTCAGTAATCGTAACCGTCATATCACTGCCCCGATGGACCCAGCTGTATTGGCGCCGGTCGAGGTGCAGGCGTGGGCCAACCCACTTTTTTAACCAGTTCGGAGCGCACCTTATTTGTAATGTCTTCTGTGTTTTTAGAAAGAACCGCCTCTGTCATTAAAACTGTATGACCTTTGGCGGCCTCTGCCTCGATCAGCTCATCGAGCGTTTTTGTGAATACATCGGTCTTCTGTTTGACTTCCTGCTCAGTCCAAGAACTGCCTGCTGCGGCCGTCATATACTCTTGAATAATCGAAGCAGCACCAAGACGAACCACTTTGTTTTCGTCACCATAAACGCGCAGCGTCACCCAAACGGCCCACACAAAAGCAACTGCAAGGGAGATCGGAATGATGAAATCACTAGGTTTGAGATGTAGTTTCATATTTTCAGACCCTTTGCTTATTGAACCAATTCAGGCGCAGGATCATCCACCATGGATGATGAATATGCCGCGCTCACATCTTGACCATTATCTTCCATCACCAAATGGCTACCGTCCAAGAGATGTCCGATAATGCTGGTAAGCTCATACCCCTGCTGCTTCAGCTCGTTGATACGGCCATATACCTCTGGCGAACTCGAATAGATCATCCCGGAGTAAGGATCGATCACTAACCTGCCCCAAGCCTGCATCTCGGGACCAGTGATCATCACGCCCGAATAATAACGACCTTTACGCGCGACAGACTTCAAATTTGAACAGATATTTGGACAAAGAAAGACGCTCCGATTTCATAATCTCGTTGAGCGTTTCGGCCTTCTGCTCGAGCATCACTGTCCAGTCGCTATTGTCTAGCGCAGCAAGCGAACCCGCCGATTTATGATAATCAGCCAGCGACTGCGTAGCTGTCACCAAAGATGCGCCATACTTTCGGCATGTACGAGCATAGGTCTCGACAAATTCTGCCATAGAACCACCCTTTAACAGCTGCCATGCTTCGTCGATTATCAGATATTTGGGAATGGAACGGTCCATACGACGCATTTTCTGCGATGACATGAACATAATCGCTGTCAGAACAACAGCCCGCAATTCTTCATGACCAGACAGGTCGCTAAGCTCAAAAATCGTAAATGGGTCAGAAAGAGAAAAACTAGGCTGACCCAAAAACAGTTTTCCAAAAGTACCCTTTGAACCGAAAGCTTGCATTGCGGTACCAAGATCAACAGCCAGCGGGTTCTCCATACCCTTTAATTCAGCAATAATGTCATCAACAGTCGCATTTACAGTTTTTGCTTCCCAAACCTCATTAACAGCAGCATCAATAATGCCGCCCTCGGTATCTGTAAGAGGATTGGAAAAACGACACATTTGCCCAATCATTGCCTTCAACAAAGACATACATTCCAATTTGTAATCGCCATCGGCGGCCATCATAGATGGATCGATCATCTTAAAAATATTCAAACTGAAATTAGACGACATCGTAAATTCTACGTTGCGTGCGCCCTGTAAAGCGCCCGAATTTTCGAAGGAGCGGCCGTCATCAATAACAGTTACGTGTGAACCAGAACCAACCCACGAAGCACATAAATCCTGCAAAAGAACAGATTTTCCCGACCCTGATTTGCCAAAAACAATCACATTATGATTACCGGCCTCATTTTCCATCGGCGACCAGAAGAATGGCTGCCCTCGCCAACCCATAAACAGCATATCGCTGCGATGTGAGCCAAGATATTCACCCTGCAAAGGCAGCAAACTCGCAGCCTGATTACTCGAAGACAGATGGGTCAACGCCTTGCGTTTAAGTTCATCGAAAAAGCCGCCGCCCATGGTCATTGGCAAGGCAGCACGCAAACCGTGAACGTGCAGGCCGGGAACCTTTTGCAAATCCCAACCCTTATTTATGTATATGGATTTCACTATCCGCTCATTGCGATCCTGTTCACCGTAACGCGAAATAATCAAAACACCATAATACATCTGGATCGGTAGGCCCCCAGCCTCTAAGTCGTTTTTGAAATCACCCCAGTCTGAAGCTCGCTCCTTTGCATTTGGCGTGAACATGGATAATCTTTGTTCAGACTGCTGCTGAACGCGCATAAATTTGATTGTTGCCTTACTTTTGGCAGTCTCAGGATCCTGATACTGAAACGCAAAAGTCGTAACCACCGGACAAGGTAAATTCATCTGGTCATTAAAGAGGTCGCCAATGAGATCAACATTATCCCATAATGCCCAATATTTGGGAAAGCCCATCGCATGAAAAGCGCGAACATTAAAATATTCATATTGGCTTTTTCGTTTCGACGCTAGCATGTCATTTACATCTTGCTGATTGAAGACATCGGTACGCAAATCTACGCCGTCAATACGAACATCCATAAGCATGTTTCGCGGGAGAACCTGGTCATTTAATGAACGAGTATCATCATATCCGAAGGATCGCGCATAGGTTGACTGCGTGGGCACAAGGATTGAATCAATCAAGCTGATCAAATCCTCAGGCGTCAAATTTTTAGCAAACACTCCAATTGTCTTTAGATTGGCCATCATCGAGCTGCGGATAGCGCCCATCACCTGATCAGTTATTTTATTGCCGGGTATCTCGACGGTAATGAAAGTTCTAAAATTACGAATATGGAAGGGGGACTCTCCTCCCAGGGAATCCCAAGACCCTCTTGCGAGATAGGCAATGCGCCGCCGAGCCATTTCTTTATGAACCCCTCCGGCAACCATACGAGGGACGAACCAATCATTGAGCTTTTCTGCAACCTTCGGCGAAACAAAACAGGTTGCTGTAACACAGGTGCCGACAGGAAAATTTTCACCAAGCAGCTGACGCATAATACGCACAGACCGCTCATCACCGCCTATTAGCGGAGACACTTCAATAATGAAGCCTTTGGACTTCGCATTCTGGTATAATTCAAACTCAGAATCATAAGCATGATAAGGCAGGAAAGAACTAAATTGCATCAAATCTTGGCGGTATTTTTTTTCAGAGGCAGTTTCTCCTGACCCACCGAAGATTTTTTTTAGTCCTTCTATCGTTTCAGTTACCCAAGACATACCGCAGCCTCACTCTCCCTGATCTATAGGCAAGGTCTCAGCACTATTAACGCTGTCGCCAGCAGCTACCGGCGCAGGAGAGTAGACAGGCGAAGAAACCACGGGATTAACTGGACTCATCGGCCTGCCTTTCGAAGCATGAGTTACCAAATCGACCGACCCAGAAACCCAAGGCCCAGTTGCCACCGGCATTGACGATTGGTCAGCAACGACGATATTATCGTTAAAACGAGTGTGAACGATAGTTGCCTCGTGCAACCGTCCCTGCGCGTCTATATAAGCGGGAAAGACTATTTTCGCAGGGCGACCTATTGGTTTAGCTATATATGTCGTCGAACCTGGCACCACAACTGCTGTGCCAGCCCGCGCATTTTCCCGCAGCTTTTTGATAGCCCCATCATCAATATTGAGCGTCGGCGCACAGGTTCCTTCAGCAGGTGCGCAGGCAAAATTTCCTTTGACATTCTTTTCGCCAAAAATTGTGCATCCCGACAAGGATACAACCATACCAAATAAGATGATGCCATGTTTTATCATAAGCGGCCTCCATTCAACCATTTCGCCAATTCATGTCGGGGTCTCATGCCCCGCAAAACTGTCCCATCGCCGCGAACAAGAATAGGAGTTGCATCAAAACCATGTGCTCTTGCATATGCTTCAACTTTATCTAAGGCCGACGTGTCACAACTACCAGCAGGCAAATTCCTACCGGCATAAGCATCGAGCAAAGCCTTGTGACGATTTTTGGAACAGAAAACCGAATTGGAAATTTCCCGCGACCCCAAAATCGAAATCGGCATCTCTACGACGCGCACATTTAAGGCAGCAAGCTCAGAGGAAAGCTCACGGCAATATCCGCAGCGAAAATCAGAAAAGACATAAACAGGGCGGCTTTTGAAATTACCCCAAACGATAGCCCCCGAGACAGGCAGCGTGGAAGCATCCACTTTTTCTTCAGATGTCGCAGCAACAGAGTTTTTGTTGGCTGCCAATTGACGACTGCGATTTTCGTTCAATCCAACCCGTTCAACCGGCACACCATCCGAAGCATTATCTCCAAGAGGCGCACCTGATAAACTCGCCTCGGTTAAGTTAACCTTGCGATCAAGGTCATAAATATGCCCGATGACCAGATATTTTGAAGCCCGGTCAGTATAGAAAATATTATCACCTGCCCGCACCTCGCAGAGCCCCATAGGCTGATCACATTTTATAGATTTGATCAATGTATTCGGCAATTGTTCTTTGAGAGACCGAAAAGCACCAAGCGACTGCTGATCGGCTACCCTAATTCCAGGAGAAGCATCAGTCTTTTCCATCACGATAATCAGCGCGAAGAATCCCGAGATGAAAACAAGCACAAAAATCCGCTGTAGGAAGGGGCTCACCTCACAAAACTCCCATCCAAAAAGACAACCTCGACATCAATACCGGTAGGCATCTCTACCACCGGCTGATATTGCTCCGCTCGCTCGATCAGATATTTTGACACCTTGTCGCCCGCATCCGAAATACCAGACCCCCCTGCCCCAGCAGCAATCGCTCCAAGATCTATAGGAGGACGGTTTGATCCCGATGTGATTGTCGGTGAATATAGCTGACTGGATGCAACATTCTCCCCAAGACGTCCAATACCGCCCACAAGTCCCGCCAGAAATGCTTTTACTACAAAGCTGCCTTCTCTCGAAACAACTCTCCCGCGCACACCAGACTTACCAGCAAAAGCGACAAAGCCTTTTACTTCTGAAACAGCAACCCCGCCATTGCTAGCAGCACAGGTCATTTTTTGTAATTTGACAAAAACCTTTTCTGAAGAAAGGTCGCCGTAGGCAGCGCCGTTCACCAGGCAGCCTGAAATGTCGGTATTCAAAATTTTGTCATTGAGCACAACAGAACGGGCGCGTGAAGTGATACGTAAAACTACCGGTATAGGATCTGACTGACTGCGAACGTTGGTGGACGCATCCGCGCCAACAATTACACGGGCTGTAGCAATTGAATTGGGCGGCAAGTAATTTTTCGTATCGGCAAAAGTCAAACCGGCTCGCTCAGCATTCTTACCGCCAGCAGCCGAATAAGAACCGATTTTTATCACATTGCCCCCACCAGCAGAGGCAGAAGCTGAATTATCGACAACCGGAGATGGTCCAGTAGACCCCTGATAAGCTGCAACCGAAGAAGGCACCGGCGCAGATACAGGCAGAGGCACTGGATTTGCGCGTTGATTACGCAAATTTGCAATCTCCTGACGCAAGGCGGCGACCTCTGCACCCTGCCCACTATTAGAAGACGGCCGACTGCTTATACTGGATGCGTATATCCCAGCAGATTGACTGGCCCGGGCTGCTTGTAGCTCACCTTGAATGCGCTGCTGCGCAACAACGTCGCCTCTTTGTTCAGCATCGTTTAGCTGCTGCTGAAGATCGATCATTTTATTTTCGGTCTGCGATCGTTGCAAAGTAGGATCCATGCTCGGAGCTGCAGAAGTTCCAACATCAATCTGTTTTGTGTTTCCATCCAATGGTTGCCCATCGGCACCAATCACAGGCACCCCATTTGCCTCAACAGTTGGCTTGCCACCTTCTGATGTAGAATTGGCAAGAGCAAGCAAGCTCGCACCGATAAGTAACGCAGCACCACCTGCCACTCCATAGACAATAAATTTCTGCCTCCGGGCTGCAGACAGATTAGCCTCTTCAGCACTGGCAAATCCGGGAGGTATATTTTCCTCCTGCGATGAACGAAGTGCCTCCATACCAGAAACAGATTCGTCCAAGCCACTTTTGGGAACGCCCTCGTTATCCAAAGGCTGAGCAGGTACAGTCATGGATTTTTATCACCTTCTATTTTGCGGTTTAATGTCCGCTGTGCAGGATATGTCAGACTATAAGCAGCAGCAGGCTTACCCTTAGCCGACAGCAAATCACCAATTTCGCGTATTCTCTCTTGCATAGCGAGCCGGTAGTTCAGCTCTGCATCTTGAACAAAATTTTCTGATTCAATGTTGAGTGTCACGCCTGAGTATATAAAAGGCTCAAAACCCTGTAATTTTTGCGAAGGTAGCTGCAAAATAGCGCGCTTGCTGCCAACAACAGCTGTACCTTTTTCCAAGGACTCCGACGATTGCGAAGCGGCAGTATAATAAAACCAGGCAAAAAGAAGAGCCAAACCCAAAAAAGCAACCAAGATCAACCGCATCAAGGCGCCCCAAACCAGAACCGCTAAGGAAGGCGGTGCATGCTGGTCAGCAATGCTTTCCGTGTTCAAGGCAGTGTCCGTTGTCATTTCCGTTCCAAGACATAAAGACGAACCGTGGCACCAGGTTCTACAACAGGGTCCGATAATGACAACCAGATCGTAGACGCATTCTTTATCTCATCCTCACGCAAAGTTACCCGGCTGCTACGGACGTTTGTAATGTCCAAAGCCTTACCAACCATGTCCTGACCAGTGTATGTTCTTATGACCTGCGTTTTAAGCCCGCCCACAAATTGCGGCTCAAGCGGAACAGATGAAACAACGAAACCGGGATAAGGCCTTTCTTCAGCAAGCGCACTGCCTATGGCAAGCAATCTCTCCCAACCATCTTGAGACGCAACCTGCACTTCCGACTCGTCGATAGTTGGGTTCTGGATAAAGATCTGTTGCGAAGGGAGATCAACAACATCACAATCAAATTTATAGACAAAATTCTTTTGCGTAATGGCAAAAAAAGAAACGCGCCGAGCCCCCGACCCATCCTGAAAAGACAGATACAAATCACCCCGGTTTTCTTCATTAGCAACAGAAAACTCTAAAGTAGGATCACTCGCTGAACGCTTGACATCCGTAACAATAAAGTCGCCAACCGCCGAAATACGTGTAACATCACGCAGTGAAAGCTGGCAAGCAATCTCGCCGCCATCCCGAACCGTATAACGTTGGTCAGCATAAGCAGGCGACTGAATAATACCCAGCGCAAGTAAACCATAAACAATTCTACGCATCATTGTACAACCCCTTCACCACCCTGAGAAGCAGTCAGGGCGTTATTCTCGTCGGGGCCATTCTGAAGTGCCTTAAATCCGCTCAATTTCAAGCTGAGCCCACGATATGTCCAATTAAACTCATAACGCACAGGGGTCTCTGAAACCTGCGCAGAACCGACATAAACGTATACAATTCCGGTGACCTCAGAACGCAAATCATCGGGATAAGTTGAAATCGTCAAAGGTTCAAAATGCTGAGTTATATCCGTGTCGCCGAGCTGATTTTTAACCCGCAAAAGCTGGGTCTTGACCTGGCCATAAGCGGCAGGATCGGTGATACGCAAAACATTATTCATCCAATAATCGATACTGGCAGGAGTGCGGTTGAGAACAGCGATAGCCGTGTCCCGCGTCACCAGTTCAAGATAATCAGAAGTTATATGCGACCCTGTAATCTTAAGCGGCTGTTGAATAACAGGCTGGAGCACTACAGTCTCATCACGAAACATGACGTAGACGCCTAAAATTAGGTTTAAAAACAACGAAAAGCCAGAGATACCGGCTATCATGTTTCGCTGTGCAAGATATTTTGTATTATCGGCAAAAGCCTGTCTTGTATCCATAAGTGTTTACCCAGTCAGCACACGAACACTAGTCGATGGAAGATGCTTGCTCGGAAAGTACCCCGAAAAATGCCAATGCAGAAGGCCATAAGCCCATGCCAATGACTTACCAGCTTTAACCTTCTTCAACACCCACCAAAGAACCAGGCCAGTACCCAGACCTATGAATACTGCCTTCAGCACGACGCCCAGAAAAAAAGGAAATATGACCGCAAAAAACTCATCGATAGTCCAAATCGCGATAATTTCAGGGTCGTTGAGACGCTGATAGATACGATATTCACTCGCGTATGACACCAGAAATTCCCATATGAAAAGGGCGGCATTACAGCCACCCTCAAAATTAAATAACCGCAGTAAAGCCGCCTCGTATAACAGTCAGCCCGACAACAATGATGATCGATAAAAAGAAAGGAAAAGCCATTGAAAACAAGCCCCTCTCACCGCGGATCGCATTTACGACGCCAATCATAAAGGCAATTATCGCGATGACATAACCCAAACTGCCAGTCAGCCACGCACTAATACGATCAGAAATAGGCTTAAAAGTCGCATCCGTACCTGCAATAACCGGATCGCTTAACGCGACAAAAATGCTAAGAAACAGCATCAGTCCTAAAAAAATAAGCTGTTCCCGTGTAGCGATTTTGACAGAAAATCTCATAAAACCCCCTCATGGCCTACGGCTGCCCCATCATCATGAAGCAGCCGATTGAATTCAGATTACTGCGGTGAAACCGCCTTGGATAACCGTCAAACCAACACCAATGATGATCGACAGAAAAAATGGAAAAGCCATTGACCATATGCCCCGCTCGCCGCGAATGGCGTTTACCACACCGATCATGAAGGCGATGATCGCAATGACATAACCCAAACTGCCGGTAAGCCACGCACCAATACGGTCAGAAATGGGCTTAAACGTGGCATCCGTGCCCGCCATAACTGGATCTATCGTTGCAAAACAGACTGCAAGCGCCAAAAACAATGCGACAACAAACATCTGCTGGCGCGTGAATAACTGTAATGAAAATTTCATATAGAACTCCATTGTTGAATTGTACCCGAATATTCAGGCGGAGCAGAGTATCCCTAAACCCCCATGAAAATTAGACACATTCCATCACTCTCGAAATCAGCAGACATCGAGCGAAACGAAATCAGACTATTACCGAAATCAAGTTTTTGGAGTTCAACCCAATCGACGCCAAAAGCGCGAACTGAACCCTTCCCTTGGCTCCGCACTATGAAATGTCATAGTATGGACAAGACTGTCAAGTACGTTTTTTTGGTCAATACAGATTTTGTTCGATACCCAAATGGACAAAATAGGCGATTGCAGTGCGATCAGACAAAGGAAAACCGTGGATTTTCTCCAAACGAACCTTCATTTCTGTAAGTCTCACATTGATACAAGTTTCAACCTTCAGATAAATCCTGTTCGGACCGCTAATGGGCACAGTGTCGATGAAAATCTGAAAATGGTTTGGATCAAACTCCTGATCATAGAGCCTCTCAGAAATAACTGCCACAACAGTTCGCAATGTTTGAAACTTCATTGTCCGATTGCTGTGGAGACAAATTGCCTCCGTCATTATCGCAAAAAAATCTTGGCTGACATCATATTGAGCAGCGCTCGCCTTTAATTTCACCACAACCTCAAATTCCCTGTGTCCGGCTTATTGACATGGATAATACATACCTCTCAAAAACGAGCGCAAAAATACATATCAAAAGTATAGCGTTAGCCAATCAAACTATTTTGCGGCTGCGGTACAAAAAGTCTGCCGCATACAACCTAAGAAGTTGAATATTTTCTGGCCATGTGCCAACAGTCGATGCTAAACTTGGATATAAAATTATACCGTTAGGAGACAATATCCATGACTGCAAGCGACATCGACACAGGTTTCTTTGATAGCGAGCTATCACTCGGCGACCTCGGGGACCGAATTTTTCTAGAAACACGACATCGCATCCAAACGGGCGTTTATCGGCCAGGCCAACTCATTAAATTGAAGAACTTCGCTAAGAGCTTTCAGCTTTCCGACCAACTAGCATTCCAAGTAACCCAAGCCCTGTCAGATCATGGATATCTGGTCGATTGGCAATTAGAAAGTGCCAGAATCATCAGCTGGTCCGACGATGAAATCGTAGATTTTTTGACAACGCTGCGAGAGATGGCAGAGTTTATGCTCAGCAAAGTTAGCGAACGTAATGATGAAGACATGTTATCCATGCTCAGAAAAGCAATTGATATAGACCTCTCTGGCGAGTTAACCGCTGACGTTTGTGAAGCATTCCAAATACGAGCATGGATGTATTGGCACACCATCCTATATTCAACTGAAGTCAGAAACTTCAGAAAAATTCTCTTGTCGGCTGTACCTCCAGTCTTGCGCAGACGCCTTATATACTCGATCGGCCATGCTGGTATGAGATCACTGCAATCCTATATGAAAGGCTTGATCAAGGCCATTGAACAACAGGACAAAAAACAAATTTCATTACTAGCTACCCATCAGTGGGAAAAATGGGTACCCGCCATGGTGCTTCAAAACAGCAGATATCAAAGTTTGGCCAACGACGGCGAAATCAATTACAATGATAGCTCGCTGCCTGAACAACCGGTCTTCACGCCTTATGGTGAACCAGGCACACCCATGCAAGTCGGGTTCCGCGAACCGCTAAATTGGAAAGACTTTGAGGCTATGGTTATAAAATAATGACCTCATAATATGTTTAGATGAAATTGCGCAAAACCCACTATCTAGCAACATATCCATAAGGGTAAATCGTGCCGTCAAGGGATGGCTCACGGCCACCCAGCCCAAATTGACAGCCTTTACTTTTCATGTCTGCAGAAAAACGGTTTACCACAACCGATGTGGACTCCTTTTGATGACTTGATACAAATTGAATAACATCGACCAACGGCCGCATTATTAACTTTGCAACCTCATCTCTGAGGCCAACAGAATCACGCTGATACAAAAGCTCAGTGATCTCGGAAAGCAGTTTCCGGTCATTTTTCAGCTGTTCTGCACTCGAACAGTAGATTCCATATCGCCGAAGAGCATTTGGAATGAAATTTTGCGATAAACCCAAAAGCGGAACCGCTTTCGATAATCGAAAGAGTTCTGCATTGAAAAGACAAAACTCCCTAATGTGCTCCTCCACAGAATTGGGTAAACCAAAATCGAAACTGTCAGGATCTGACAATAACATCGCACACTCCTCAATTTCCTCCATAGAGGCTCGCTCTGCGGTCCTAGACGCAGCTAGGCTAGTAAGCGTCGCCCACATTTCAAAATGATCCTGAAGTTGTATTTCATCCCAAGCACGAATGGCATATATTGCACGTTTGGGTGAATCCAGATACCCTTCCACCAAAAGCAATCTAAACGCATCTAACACGACCTTTGCAGAAACTCCATATTCCTTACATACATCATCCCGATCAATGATTGCGCCTGACCGATAAACCCCCGACAAAATCTGGAAGCGCGTTTCAAAGAATACTATTTCCGTCATCGACGGCTCTGTCTTCAGAAACATATCCACCAACCCAAACAAGCCGTAAACATTGAAAAACCTTTGCTGAAAACCTACTCAAAACGAAACGACCTGCGAGCTTCAATATTGTCTATTATTCGCTTTTACCAAATCGAAAGTTACAACTCGATACCCTAGAAACCAAAAATTCCATAGCATAGCGAAAATGGAAGATTTGACATTTTCACTCAGAAAACCTTTGCTCCCGTTCCCGGGGAGCGGTTCAATAAATGCACTTCTGACAAGGCGAAATCGCCAATACTACACTGCACCAGTCATTGAAAATCCAACGCAACAAAGACTCTCAAATATGTGGCATTTAGCATCCAGTGCCATATTGAACAACGCGGTTAATGCTGAATTAACCAAATTTTTACCTTGGAAATATAGTCTTCTGCCATGGCCTTGACTCTAAATAAACGCAAAATTGCCGGTGTTATTTCACTCATCGCTGCAATCACTGCGATAATTGGCGGAATAGAACTTCTGCAGCCAATCTCGCTTAGCATAGAAATCCTACAGAAAAAAATTAAGCTAAAAGAAGCATCAGGGCAAGTCGTGATCGTAGGAATAGATTCGCCCTCAATAAAAGAAGTTGGGCGCTGGCCATGGCCGAGATCCAAGCAAGCAGAATTGCTGCAACGTATCGACCAGCAAAAACCCCAAGCCATATACGTCGATATTGGGTATCAAGGTAAAACAGAACCCCGGGAAGATGACGCGCTTCGTCGAACGCTCGCAGGAATGCAGAGCAAAACGAAGATCATTGCCCTCGCTAGCGATAATGATACAACCACACCTGAAACCGTTTATTCACATCAGCAGGTCGTAGGCAAGGCACCCGCCGTATCGGCCTACTTACCATATCTCTTTAGCTATATCTGGGAAATACCACTCAACATAGAAACAAGTCGAGGTCGCATCCAATCACTATCAGCAAGTGCTGCCAATATAAAAACAGACCAAGTAACGACTTATAAACTCGATTATTCGATCAACCCCAAAACTATCCCCATCGTAAATGCGGTTGACGTTCTCAAACAAACCGCAGGAGCGAAAAAACTTGCCGGAAAAACTGTAATCGTCGGCGTCACCGACCTATCTCAAAATGACGTCCATTCAATGCCAGGTTGGGGTGAATACCCAGGAGTAGTTTTCCATGCGCTCGGAACTGAAACCTTAAAACGAAATATTCCAATCAGCATCGGATGGGGACCATTATTCATATTCTCCTTGCTGGTCGGAATGACGCTACTAACGACAACAGGCCTACGTCAAAGCAAATTTATAACGATCGGAGGTATTGCAATTCTATTGGTAGCGAGTAGTTGGCTAACAGTAATTCATATCCCAAATGATCCTTTGCCAGGAATCACATTTCTCATAGCAAGCGGAATATATGTAGGCCTCAAAAAAGCAGCACTTCTAAGAGTACAGCGCACAATTGAAACCGGCTTCAACAATTCAGCGAGTTACACAGCCAATGAAATTCTCTCTACAGGCATATTGATCGCCGCTAAATTTACAATAGCCGAAAACAAAGCGAGATTTGAAGAACCAATAACTCACACGAAGATCATAAGGGAAGTCGGTCATCGACTAACAAGTCTAGTGGACGAAAAACAGCTTACCCATAACGAAACCGGACAGTTTCTATGGGAAATACCCTCAATGAAAACTGAAGAATTTGTTAATTATGTCACGGCCTTGCGAAATCTCTTCATCAAATCAATCGACGTGGATAACCATAAACTAGAAGTCGATATTTACTTCGGCATAGACCGAGACGTAATGGAAAGTGTTAAACAGCGCAGCGCGAACGCAATCGCTGCTTCAACTAAAGCGCATAAAACTGGCTCAACATATATCGTTAGCAATCCACGCGATTATCTAGCAGAAATAAGAGAACAGTTCGAACAAGAATTTTCCAGGGCGATAAAAAATGGACAAGTATTAGTCATGCTTAACGCCACTAAAAATTTGCAAACCGGCCAAATGAATTCTGCCGAAGCAAACGCTCATTGGAACCACCCGATCCAAGGCAATATCACCGCATCCCAGATACAAATAATGGCGCAGAATACAAACAATGTACCGATGCTTTACGATTATCTGACAATCGAAGCCATACAGCACGCAGCAAAACTAAGCAGCATAAACTCTTCTTTCACCATCAGCTTGAAAATTCCTACAATGTTATTACTGGAGAAAGAATTCATAACAAAACTAATCGACATGCTAAAAGCGGAATCCTGCGAGCCCAGTGCGTTGACAATAGAAATAATAGATTTCAGAGAATATCTCAAAAATGAATCCGTAATAAACAAAATAAAAACACTGAAAAATACAGGTGTAAAAATCGGCTTAGGCGATTTCGGAACATCCTCTGATGACATCCACATTCTTCAGAATATTAGGTTTGACGAAATTTTCTTTTCAAGAGAATTTACAAATATCAACCGGTCAATCGGACAAAAAATCCTCGTTGACGCTGCCTTACGAATCGCCAAGCTATATAGCATTATCACAACTGCCGATGACCTGGAAGATAGCGATATCTTGACAGAATTACGCCATATGGGTTGTAACCAAGCGCGCGGTAAAATTATAGATATACCTCTGAAAATTGACGATTTTATAAAATCGAATATCACAATAATCGCCGACAAGACATACTAATAAATTATTATTGAAATAGGTTAATTTTTTCTTATAATACTCTTTGGTTAATAAAACCAAAAAATACGGAGTTTTAACATGATAAATGCACTTGAAAAAACTAAGCAAGTCGAACGCCAAACAGAAAGTTTCTGGTCTTGGCTGATGGGCGGCGGCCGCAGTGGCGGAAGCAACGGGTAATTTTTCATTATATAATGTTTAAGGGGGCTTAGGCCCCCTTTTCCTTATGGTATTAAATTGAAATATCAATCAAAACTTAATCCATACAACCCCATTCTCATCATTAGTGGTCTCTGATTTGCACAACAACTGCGCATTGCTAACGTGAACATCTTCCAACAACGGTAGAACAATATCTTCATCAGACTGATATCCCAAAATGATAATCAACACCGCGATTGCTAGAATGCTCAACTGGATCGCAAAAAAAACGAGATTTTAGTCTAGAAAAACCTGAACTAGCACTTAAAGATACGCAAGCAATTGTCATATGTTCACCCCGACGCTCAATCTGACGCCACATATGAGCCAATTCGTTCCCACCAATACCCAAAAGACCTGGTTCAGAACTATCGGGATAACCACCATTAAAAAACAAAATGCTATAACGCGATGTCTCTAACATCGTTAAAGCCTCAAAACCTTCTTCGCAAAAAGAAACATGGGCTCCCCGAGCAGAAAAGGCTTTTTGGAATCGATCGGTGAAAGAAAAATCAACCGACGCGATCAACACACGTATCTCTGTGGTGTCCGGTTTCTGTGATGAAACAACTATATCTAACATTTGACGCTAAAACCCAACGCCCTGAACTGTTCCCAACTGAGCGGCTCACGAAAGCCAAGCGCAATATCAGGTCTGTTATCGCCTGGTTTACGAAACAAAGGCTTTCCAGAAATAGCTAGCATCCTATAATCAACCTCCGAAAATGATCCAAACTCATTATAAAGATCATTAGTAGAAATCAAAATAGGAAAAATCCTCTCGCAATATTCATCCACCAGGGAAACAATTTTGTCAGAAGCATTCAGATTGTAGGCATCGAAAAGCCTCCGAAGACCAGAAAAGGTCATCTTTATCAAATCCGGCGCTAAGCCGGTTAAAAGACGACGGCGTAAATACGGCGGCGTAAGAGTCAAAGCGAATGTTCTAAAAGACCCCATCCCATAAGCATGAAGCGAACATTGAAAAAACATCAACCATCTGATGTAATAAGCTTCCACATCGATAGGTAATGGATCAGACTTGATTTCCACATCAAGGCAAGCTGCCAGACGAAGCCGATCTATATCCGACATATGTTCGGCAAATTTCACCAAGATACTACGCTGACTATCACGCATTTGCAAGAGCACCTTATTAAACTCCGCCTGTGACCATCCTTTAACACTATATTTGCCTGAACCTAAATCAGTAACATACCCATGACACTGAAGCGCCCTTGCGACGGACGCCATAAGCTTTGCATCGATACCCTTTTCAGATGCCATAATTGACCCATAAAAGAACTGTCCAGGGCCAAAATGTGCTGTCATGATCCTATGCCTGATATCCAAAAACAAAGCATCCCCTATAGCCCCCAGGCTTTGCTCTTCTGGATGAAAACTAAGTGAATCTGTCATTGGCACACCATTTTGAGTCAAGCAAACAAGGAATGATTAAACATAATAACTAGCTCACATTTATGAAGATATCTTTAGCAATAAGTTTGATCCAACACTCACAAGCAAGTACCCGTAAACCCGTCCTATGTCATTTCATATCTTGAACTTACATTGAGAAAAGCCTAGCCTCCCGGAAATTTACACTTTGTAACGAGCCGGCATGCTATGAACCATCGTCAAAACGAACATAACCCGCACAGCTTATTCCTAGGGAATCCCAATAATAAATATAACATATTGTTTCAAAATCATATCACGGGAATATTGCTATTCACGGGAATCATCTTAATCTCTGCGCCAATTGCCATTTTTGACATATTGGCCAACCATAACATCGGTCTCAACAAACAAACGATAAATGTCCTCGAAATTATCGGGTTCGGAATTGGATTTGCCTCAATTATTGTAGCAATGGCGATCAAGGCTGAAGGGAATGAGCTTGCTGAACACGGCAGAGCCCCTTCATCAACAATAGGAACAGAAGCTAATCTACACGGCGATGAAATAGCTTCGCTGCAAGAAATAGATAAACTAATACTGAGCCAAGATCCATATTTCGCTCTGCAATTAGCGTATTCAATGCTCAAAAGGGCAAGAGCATTCCCGATCCGAGTGCAAGACATTCAGGAATGGCGCGCCGTACTCGAAGAAAAAGAAACAGAGCGAACACCATCCCCTCAAGTCAGCCATTTAAGCAAACTGATCAAGACATTGGAACACGAAAATGATGTCTAACCATACACAAGCTGACAATAAGCCACCAATAGCAATATTCCCTATCGCGCAGTTGCATCAAAATAAATGGGGAAACATTGACACTAGCCCCATTATGACGCAAAATAGCGCCATGGATACAGCTCGACTCGAATCAACGCCCGCCCGGAAAAGCGCCAATTGGCGCAAGCGCCTTAAAAGCCAAGGGGAGCTGACCTTTAGGGTGCAACTCCCACGCCCACTAAACCAACAGATCAAAGAAATGCAAGCAAGGCACAAAATCAGAAGCCTCGGCAAAATGCTTGACCAAATCGTAAAGATCACTGCCAAACAGATCGAACCGAAACAACTTGAGATGCCGCCAATATTTCCCAGGACTGAACCCGTGCATGACATCACGACTGCTCTCAGTGTTGAAAGTATCGAATATTTAACTCGTATCAAAAAGGAATTGGGACTGCCCAGAGCTAAAGCAATTCACGCGATCCTGATCACCATGCCCGACGCGCTGGAGCGTTCAAATGACACCGCACTGCAACCAAATTTCAATTTTAACGAGGAGAAAAAATTGTCTGGAAAATAAAAAAAGCCCGGCACAAGGCCGGGCTCCTGAAAACGATGCTCATAAGCCATACGGCTACAAGAGAACCTGAAGCAAATTCCTCATAGCATCATATAAATAGCAGAGCAAGCAGTGAATGATTTTCACAGCCGTTTTTGCGTCCGTTTTCCAAACGATTGAATGAAGCAATGCCTACAGAAATTAAACAAGATCTTATTCATTGCTACGCGAAACATTCGAAAACGAACGATATTTCAAAGCCCATCTCAGGAGCTTGGTTTGAAGACCGTGCGCCAGTGATGAGTATTAAAATCAAAATGAAAGGAAGCCATTTGCAGACATAGAAAACCCGGCGCAGGGCCGGGCATCTAATAGTGCTTCACAGCTTGGCGGCTGAAAGCGGATAATCATCAAATCCCTTGATAGCACAAACAATCCACCAAAGCAAAGGCTAACGCGATTATCGCGGCCCTTTTTTGCATTCTAAATTCAGCGAGGATCGAATGGCATTTATGTCAACCAGTATAACCAGCACGAATCAAAATGGGAGTTATAGCACCCTCTCCTCGCACAGCAGCTCGACCGACTGCCAGCAGTCAGATGAGAATAATATTAACATCAAGAGAAAGGATACGCTGTGAGCGGATAAACGAAGCCCGGCACGAAGCCGGGCATCAGTGGAAGACATATCAGGCATTGCAGTGCCCAAAAAGCGCTAACGATAAAGAGCGTTGATATAACCTTCCTACAGCGATGTCAATATAGCGTGCTTCGCGCAACAGGATTTTTTTGCCCGCTCACCGGGATCACAAGGGAGCAAAATAATGGCAATAGGTTTAGCAAAGACCGGATTTACGACCGTCACATTAGCGACGATCGATGCAGACGCATACGCTGCGAAATTTCAAATGGACAAAGGCATTCATTACAAACGCATTTTAGAAATATGCGCCAAAGCTGGGCCGATTCTAGGCTACAGCAAACCTGCAATGCTACTACTCACGACACTTTTCAGCTATACAAGAGAAATTGACTGGCATGATGGACGTCCAATTTGTTTTGCCAGTAATGAACGGCTAGCTGCTGACATCGGACTTACCGTCAGCTCAGTGAAGAAACAGATGAGAGAATTAAATAACCTGGGGCTCATCAGCAGGAGCGAAACAAGCAATGGAAAAAGATCGGGCGGCCGTCATACAACTGGACCACGAAAAGGCCATCTACTCGATATAACCGTTGGTATAAATCTCGCGCCGCTTGCAGCAAAATTTCACGACCATGAAATCGCAATCGAACAATTTGAAAAAAATTACAGCAAGCTCCAAAAAATGAAACGCGAAGCGCTTCGCTTTACCAGAAACATCGGCCAAATGTATGAGCAATGCTTGCACCTAAATATAGCAGAAAACCGGTGGCTGGACATTGCTACACTCACTGACAGTCTCGCACCCAAAATCAAAGATGCTGCCCATTCACGATCACTAGAAAAAATGATGAACGTATGGCAACAGCTGGGCGAAGCGAACAAGAAACTCACAGACCTTTTGCATAAACATTTCAGCGAAACTCAACCAAATAAATTAACACCCCAGGGTGGAAAAAATGACCCCCAAATTACCTCTACAAGCACCGAATCTCCTTCAGGAGATATAAAGGCTTACCAAGGTAGCCGTAGCGGAGAGGGTAGTGTCTCCAACTCACCCTCAGATCCACCAGAAAAGGAGCATGAAATCACATTTACACAATATGGGGATATCTCATCATCCGAAATTCCTCACCTTTTCCCATCTGTCGCTGAATTTATATGCATCGATGAAAAAAAAAAGGACAGCCGCAGCTGGGAAGCGCTCGGCAAAGCGATAAGTAGTCACGGCCATAACCTTATCCATCTGAAACGAGATCTATGGATCAAAGCGCTGGCTGAGCTTCCGCTCGGATATGCACAAATAATGTTTGCCATCACGCTAGAATGGAATGTCAACAACCCCAGCAAAAATGCCGGCGGCTATTTTATGGGTATGTGGGCCAAATATCACAAAGATGAACTGAACCTATGGGGAACCATCATGAAACGCAGAAAAATGGATTGAAACCGGTTATAACAGACCGCGATCATCAAACAGCATTGTCGTCAAAAAATTTGCGGCAGTGAACCAGACCAATAAATATATGCTCCAAACAACAGCAAAGCCGCGGTCAAAAGCCTTACCATGAACCGAACAAGAGTGAGCAATATCCCTGTGACCATAGAAAGCAAAAGAGGCCAATATGAAGATAGACTACTCGTATCAAAACCGTCCATCTGCATCATTCCAAATTGAGAACCCAGCCCACCAAAAACAGCGAACATAAGCAAATATTTGAACCGATTGACCAAATTAGAAAGCCAAAAAAACATGCAAAACCACCTTACAGATATGCTAAACTTAAATTTCAAGCCGCTTAGCCATGCGGGCACTTGCTCCGCTGCGCGTACACAATTTTGCACCATACCGCAAAACAGTCCGGGGATCTTTCCAGCGGTACGACTGCATAATCGCACCGATATCTTCGCCCGCTGCCAAACAATCCTGAGCAACACCCACCCGAATAGAATGGCTTGAAATGTCAGCCACCAGCTTTTCTAGTCGTGAAAGCGGCATATCGCCCAAAAATCCCATTTCATGCGCCCGGCGAACAAGCCTTTTATATATGAGGCTTATAGATTGCGGATGAAGTGCTTCTTCACAGATTTCAGAAACAGACCCATCGGAATAGGTTCTAATGCGTGAAAATACCGGCCCTCTCTTACGACCAGCAGCCAAAAACCAATCGCCTAGCGCCTGCATTGTTGAAGAAGAAAGATAGGCGTAAGCCCCCTCCCCCATCTGGTCAGTTTTGCTGTTTGGGATAAAGAGCCGCCCAGCACCGTTGTCATCAGGACCGTCAATATGTACCACCTCGATTCGCACCAGCTCAGCGCGTCGTAAACCAGTATCATATGCAGTTCGCAATAATGCTATATCGCGCAGCGCCAAAGCATCAAGACGTCCTATCCCGCGCTTACACGCCTTCAAGAGCGTTACCAGAGACAGAGGAGCTGCAGGGCTATCGAAGTCAGAAATATCGCCTTTATATCGCAATCCTTGAGCTTGTTTCTGCCCCTTACCAAGCTTTTTGAATGCCGCCCTCATTTCATACAACACTAAATCATCTGAAGTAGGGTCGCTTAACTTTGCCAAACGGTATGCACGGCCGACATGAACCAAATAGCGCTTTATCGTTGCAGGAGCGCGGCTGCGATCATAAACACCCTTCCCTTCAGCCAATTCGCCTATCCAACGTGCAACGTCAGCTGACGAAGCCTGCGGCGGAAATATCCTTCTGAAATGACACCAGCGCAGCCAAAGCGTAATATCAGATCGAAACGCCCGGCGAGTATTCTCGGACCAAGCCCGAAACACAGCATCAAGCAATACATCATCAACAGCGCCGATACGAGGATTCAACCCGTACAGTTTATCGATGACCTCAAGTGTCTCCGGCAAGATAACTGACTTCGACACCCACATTTCCTTTCAAAATGACAAGCACGTAAACAGATGAAGCTCGAATTTGAGCCAAAAGTGAAAGTAATTGCGAACGATTCGCAATAAACGGATATCATTTTTGATATAGCGATAACCTGCAATTATCAATAGTGCAAATAAATTGGCACCAACCTAAACGAGTTTTAGGTTAATATTAATTGCCAGTTTTTGATGCCCGCTATAAACGAAAATGATGATTGAAATACCAAATCACGTGAGCCTGAAAATCAATCGGTATCTTGTCGAAATCGCGACGGTCAACCGACTGATTTCAGACCACCCTGCCCTATTTAGAGATGATATTTATGATCTTATGGCGATCTTTGCTATAAGAAAGGCATGGTTATCCTATTGTCAGGATCGAGGCTTGAATTATCAAACACAGCTGACGCATTTAGAAAATATGTCCGAAAGAATAGCTTTCCTTACCTTACTCGCAAAAGCAAATGAGAATGCGCAAAACCGGATATCAAATGCCATTCAGTTGGTGCAACAAATATCCGGCGAACCAATCGCACAAGAAACCGATGCCGCATTGCAGATAGTAGACAATCTCCACACTCAGTTCCAAAACACCCGCCGTACGGTTAAAAATATTAGCACCAAATCCGGTCCTGCAGCTGCGATCTATACTGCTGTGAAAGCCAACAGGATAAGCGAAAGTTTGAATCCAGATACCCTGCAGGCGACGGCATATTCGCCGTGCTGGGCTCTCAACCTATTGTCAGTGGCAAATAGCCAAGCCTTTGGCTTCGATGTCCTCTCAGTCCCCTTCCCTGCCCTCTTTAATCGCCAGATGTTCCGAGCAGATTGCCACCCCGACATGATGGCAGACCTTATCATTAATTCCATAGAAAAATCTGCGGCCGCAACGGCGGAAACCATGTTTTATATTATTGATTTAGAACGGAAAGCGTACTCGCTTTACCCAGCGCAACGCAGAAATTCGAAATTCACCGACGCGGCTCTCTATATAGCTGCTTTCGATGGATTGAACCTCAATGAAATTTCTAGGCTTTTCAGTATCAGCAAGCCTGGCGCTCTTAAACTTATGAGCACACTTCAGAATAAACGTTTGGTTGCCGGTGGAGCTGGATCAAATTTGAAATACCATGTCACATATCAGATAAAAAGGCACTCAGATTGAGAAATTAGATTACCAGATTGTTCAAAATACCGGATATGAAAGCAAATCCGATTTATGTGACAACCAGATTAGCTGTAAAACCGGATTTAAAAAGATACCGGATTAACCTAGATATCCCATTAAAAAAAATATCCGATATAATAATAAACCGGATTGCTTTGCATATCCGGTTTGCATATGTATCCGGTATCTAAACTAATCAGATATAAAGGAGGTCAAGTGCCCACAATCGTTATCGCGTCGCCCAAAGGTGGAACCGGGAAAAGCACAGTCGCTGTCATTCTTGCAACAGAAATGGCGCTCCTAGATATTCCTGTAACAATCCTTGACACCGACCCTAACTTATCCGTCACACGATGGGCAAACGCGGCAAAACTGCCGAATGGCATACAGGTGATTGGGGATATCACTGAATCGAATATCATTAAAATGATCCGAGAGCATGAAGGCGACGGAAAAATCGTGATAGTAGACCCAGAAGGAATAGCTTCGCGGAAAATGTCCAGAGCAATAACTCAAGCCGATCTTGTTATAACACCAATGCGCCCAACAAGCCTAGACGCTGATATTGGTGCAGAAATCATAAATTTAATCGAAGAAGAAGAAGAAGCTCTAGGTAGAAAAATACAATTGGCAGTGGCCTTCACCATGACGAGCAATACTATTATTTCAATGCAAGAAAGAGGCATTCACGAATCGCTCGTATCACAAGGCGTCGACGTGATTGAATGTAAACTAGCGCTACGATCTGCCTATTCTGCACTATTTGCAACCGGCGGTAATTTATACACTATGCCGCCGCAAGGTAATATGGAAGCAGCCAAAGCAAATGCGAAACGCTTTGCTGAAACAGTATTGATCAGATTAGAGAAAGGCAACACCAATGACCCAACCCAAAAATGATAATGTCACACCGTTCCAAGTTGACCTTAAAAAACTTAGATCAACACGAAAACTTCAGAGCGAAAAAGAATTAAGCCAAATGGAAGAACGGGCAGCGAAAAAAGGCTTCAATTCGCGCGAAAGCAGCGGAACACCAGGACGCAAACCAAGTCCAAGAACAGGCCAAGTTCACGCCAAAGTTTTGCCAAATGTTTCCGACGAAATCAAAGAAGAAAAAAACCGACGAGGTGTAGTGCAGGGCGTTCTCATCGAAGAAGCATGGGCACTATATAAGCGGGAACATGGCCTTTAAAACAGCTATACAATAACACACCGTAAAAAAGGAAATGCCAATATGCAAAAAACTATGCTGAAAAACACAATATTTTTTTATAGCTGCACTATCACCTTAATGACAGCAGTTCCTGCAGCGGCTCAAAAGACGGGCAAGGGCGGAACCGGCATTGACGAAAACACCGCGCTTGAAATGTGCGATAAACCCATCGGAATTGTCCAACTAGTGGAACAAAAAACCGATGATCCAACCGACCAGCTCCCGCCTCAATTCGCAGCACTTGCCCGCCTCGCAGAACAAAATAAAAAAGGCGGTCCCGACAAAGTTGACCCCGGCCCATTACTGAAGCTTTTTGCAGCAAAATCCCGGTGCTTCCAAATCGCAGATCGATCAGCAGCATTTGAGGCTATCCAAAAAGAAAATGAACGAACAGGAAACACAGGTAAAGAAATAACAGCTGTCGACTACATACTGACTTACCAGATCTTATATTCAGACGCTAAATCACGCGAAGGTGGCGGCGGAATAGGGGGCTTGTTCGGCTCGGCCGTTGGTTTAAAAACCAAAACATTGGAAAGCCAGGTGCTGCTCAGTGTCGTAAATGCAAAGACAGGAATACAAGAAATTGTCTCCACAGGTTCAGCAAGGCATAAAGACGTTTCGATTATCGGAGGGGGATTACTACTCGATTTAGGTGTAGGGGCGCTGGGCGGAAGTTTTGCGAATACAGATATTGGAAAGGTCAGCTCCTATGCAATGCTTGATGCCTACCGCAAACTTGTAACCAATGCGCGCGTGACATTAAAACCAGCACAGACCGCTGCTGTTATTCCACAGTACAACACGACGGCAAACATTGAGAAAAATACGAACAGCCAAGAAGCGCCACAATGAAAGAAAATTACCTCAAAAAAATATCGATATGTCGATTGGTGACCGGATAAAAACTATCCGTGAAAACGAGCGTTTGTCCCAAGAAAAGTTTGCCAAAGAACTGCAAATATCAAAGCGGGCGCTGATTAACTGGGAAAAAACCAAACAAAACCAACCGCTAACATACTCATAGAACTACACAGAAAATTTTGCGTGCTGCCAAATTGGATAGTGCTGGGCCGCGAACCAATGAAAGAAAAACCGGGGCTTACCTACGAAAAAATCACAAACGAGATTGAAAATTTGTTAGGCAAACTGTCACTAAAAGCTGACGGTAAACAGGTACATAAAATTGCAAAAATTATATATGAAAAAGCCCCAGCGGCAGAAAACACCACAAAAAGTACCATACTCCAAACAGTAAAACCTGTTCAATCCTGAGCAGTTAAAACGAAATATGTGCGGTCAGCTAGTGATCTAGCAGTCGAGCAACAGGTCGCTGACCGCACTGCGAATGATTACAATATCATAACATATTTTCCAACAAATTTTCTGATCAAGATCGCAGCATAAAAGGGGAGGGGGAAAAGGCCTGCAGATTTAATCTGTCTGAAAGGCTGACCATGCTAAATACCGAAAAATTAAGTGCCGCTGAAAAATCAAGATATATTGAAGCTGCCGCGAACAAAATCGCCGCACTCATCGTAAACTGCGAAGCTATATCACGAGATACGCTCAATCAAGCAATGCGATCCAGCTTTGGAACAACAAACGAAAGCGGAATCTGGACCCAAAAAGACAGCTTTGAAATGCTCGAGCTGGCAAACATCCTGGCCCTGAAATCCATAAATCTGCCGTCCGGAGGTGATGCAATAGATATGCTTTTGAGCATAAACCTCATGCAACCAACGCACACCACACGGTCAGAAGAGCAAATCAAACTTCAGCAGTTTTCAACACCAATTGCGGTGAGCTATCTGGCCTGGAAGATAGCACAAGCCCGGCCAGATGATACTGTTATGGAGCCAAATGCAGGCACAGGATTGCTCGCCGCATTCCCAAAATCAGCAGGTCACAAACTGACCCTGAACGAAATCGATCCGATGCGATGCGAACTGCTCAAAATCGCACACCCAAAAGCCCGCCACCTTTGCCAAGATAGCTCTAGCATCCATGCTTTCGTTGAAGAAAAATATGACATCATATTGATGAACCCACCATTTGCCAAAACTAATGGGCAGCCGGATCCGAACGCAGCAATTAAACATCTGCTCAGCGCTGCAAACTGTCTTGCTCCAAACGGCAGAATTGTTGCAATTATGCCAGAGTCATTCTGCAATACCGAGCAAAAGATAGCCAAATTTTCAAACCAGTGCGGCAATGCAACATTAACGGCGATCTACGATATTGCTGAAGCGTTCAAAAAACATGGAACACAAATCGACATCAAAATCGCTGTTCTTGACGAGGGAAAAACCAATTCTGCGCCAATTCGCCTTGCTGGCAATCTTCAAGATGTGCTCCAATCCTCCAGCTCACTTATCAGAAAAGTAAAACCAGACGCAAAACCGATCAAAGCCCATCGCCAAAATCTGTTCTCAGCTTTCAAGCCCGCAGAGCCAAGGCAGAAACCAACTCTGAAGATTCCAGAGAACCAATTTGAAGAACTGCCATACACAATATCAGACCAAAAATCTCCACCAGCAATTATCGGCCAATATCTCGCATATCAGCCCAGCACGATAGATATTCCGAGCGCAAAGCCTCATCCTTCCAAACTTGTTGAGTCAGCAGCGATGGGATCAATCAAGTCGCCTAAACCAACTTACAAACCAACGCTGCCTCGCAAACTTATAACAGAAGGGATATTGAGCGAAGCACAACTGGAGACGATCATTTATGCCGGAGAAGCAACAGAACAATATCTACCAGGTAAATTCATAACAGACGAAGATCTTCTCCGACTCTCCGAATCCGATCAAGGACGCGCGTACCGCCAAGGTTTTTTCCTAGGTGACGGAACAGGTGCAGGCAAAGGCCGCCAAATCGCAGCCATAATAATGGATCGCTGGCTCAAGGGAGACAGGCAACATATCTGGATCAGCGAGAGCTCAGCGCTGATTGAAGATGCCCGGCGAGACTGGAAAGCCCTTGGAAATATTGCACTCGACATACAGCCTTTGAGCAGCTGGAAAAGTGGACGGCCTATCGACATGAAAGAGGGCATATTATTCACTACGTATGCGACAATCCGCAACTCAACTGATGCAGGAAGCAGGCTCCATCAGGTTGCCCAATGGGCAGGCGACAATTTCAACGGCGCTTTGATATTCGATGAATCACATGCTTTGGGCGGTGCAGCAGGCTCGAAAAACGAATTTGGGGCTAAATCAGCATCTCTCCAAGGCTTAACCGGAGTGAGGCTCCAAAATGCTCTTCCGAACGCACGAGTGATCTATTCCAGCGCCACAGGCGCCTCGGAAATTGAAAATATCGCATACGCAAGCAGGCTAGGCTTGTGGGGCAAAGACACGGCCTTTTCAAACCAAGCCGGATTCATTTCTGAAATCAAACAAGGCGGCATTGCAGCCATGGAAATCGTTGCACGCGAGCTAAAGGCTCAAGGGCTATATGTTGCACGCTCACTCAGTTTTGAGGGCGTAGAATATGACATACTTGAGCACGAACTCACCGATGAACAAATCGCTATATTCAATATCTATGCCGACGCCTGGTCCATTATCCACCGCAATTTTGAGAAAACGCTCCAACTAAACAATATCATATGCGCAGCGACCGGCGCCACGCTTAATAGCAGAGCATTATCAACAGCCAGATCGCGTTTCGAGAGCAGCAAGCAGAGATTCTTTAATCAAACACTGCTTGCAATGAAAATGCCTGCACTCATTTTAGCAATCGAAATTTCACTCGAAGAAGGCCGAAGCTGCGTGGTGCAGCTGGTCACAACCGCCGAAGCGATGCTTGGGCGCAAACTGTCAGATATGGACGAACAGGAAAAAGCCGACCTCGACGTCGAGCTGTCACCAACCGAATATATAATCGACTATCTGAAAAACGCTTTCCCAACAACGCAAATGCGCATCTATGTAGACGATGAAGGCAAAGAACGCTCGGAGCCGATGCTGGATAACAATGGCTGCCCGATCCAATCAGCTGCAGCATTGGAAGCCCGCGAAAACCTGCTGGAACAAATCTGCGCACTACCCAACTGCTCATCTGCACTCGATAGCCTAATCAACCATTTCGGGCAGGAAAATGTAGCTGAAGTAACAGGGCGAACCCGACGTCTTATGTTTGACCAAACCGGCAAACAAATTGTCCAATCGCGATCTGCCAGAAGCAATATAGCAGAGGCCCAAGCATTTATGGATGGAGAAAAAAGAATACTCGCATTTTCAGATGCAGGAGGCACGGGCCGAAGTTATCATGCCAGTCTCAATGCCAAAAACCAAGAGCGCCGCGAGCATTTCCTGCTCGAACCGGGCTGGAGGGCAGACAAAGCAATACAGGGGCTTGGACGCACAAATCGCACACACCAAGCTTCTGGACCCATTTTTCGGCCTGTCACAACCAATTGTAAAGGCGAGCGCCGCTTCATTTCAACAATCGCCCGCAGGCTCGACTCTTTAGGCGCGCTTACCAAGGGCCAACGACAAACCGGAGGGCAAAACCTATTTAATCCAGCGGACAATCTGGAAAGCCAATATGCAAAAGATGCACTTGTTGCCTGGATCAACCTTCTCACCAAAAACAAGCTGAAAAGCACCACATTGGCAATGTTTGAAGAACAAACCGGCCTCAAACTGATCGACAGAGAAACAGGCGATATAATCTATCCAACAATCCAGCGCTATTTGAACCGGATATTGGCCATGAAGATTGAAACACAAAATGCCATATTCGATGAATTTATGTCGATGATAGAAATCCGTGTAGAAGATGCACGCAAAGCAGGCACACTTGATATCGGGCTTGAAACCTTCAAGGTCGAAGAAATCAAGGTCACTGACTGCAAAATCCTCAGAACCGACCCGCGCTCCAAAGCAACAACCGAATTACTAACTCTTGACCTCAAATATAGAAAACCTGTGACCACCCTAGCACAAGCTTTGAGAATTGCAAAAAACAGCCGCGCCAAACTGCTATTCAACACCAAATCCGGAAATCCAGGCATTTGCATCCCCTATCACACCCAAATGACAGACGAAGGCGACGTCATTGAAACCTACATAATCACCAGACCAGGCGGCAAAAGCCTAATGACAAAAGCCGAGTTAGCTGAATCGAGCTGGGAACTGGCCGACCTAGAACATCTCAAAGCGCTATGGACTGCAAAAGAACGCAAGCTGAAAGATATCATTACGCAAGAGCAAATCTTTATCGTCACTGGACAATTGCTGCCAATCTGGAACCATCTTGACCAAGAGTATAGCAAGGTCCAGCGGATCATTGACCAAACAGGAAAATCCCTCTTGGGAAGAACTGTCCATCCCGCCATGATGCGTAAACTATGCAGTACATTTAACATCGAAGTCGAAACCAACCACAACGCAGCGCAAATCATCAGCTTTGCAAAAGCCGGCCAAACAATTGCGATTAGACCGAACGAATCCTACACACACAGGCTGACATGCAAGATCGTCAACAAAGAGCAGAGGCTGGAAGTCCAAGACTATGACCCACTTCGGCTCAGCTATTATAAATCAATCGGCTGCTTCACTGAAATCATAAGCTTCAAAACCCGGCTTTTTATACCAGGCCGCCAAGCCCCCGCGATCATAACCAAACTCCAAAAAGATTAAACCCAGATCTCCAGCACAATCTCGAACCAGAAAGGGGAGGGGGAAAAAGGGGATGAGCATTGGTGCATGAAAGCATCAACTCAACCACTCAGGAGAATAGCAATGACTAGCATGATTCAAATCGAAAAATTATCAATATCAGAAAACAACGTCCGCAAGAGCAATGCAGAAGACAGCATTGATGAGCTTGCCGCCAACATCGCTGCCAACGGCCTTATCCAAAATCTGCAAGTAACAGCAAGCAAGAAAAAAGGCCATTACCAAGTCTTCGCCGGCGGTAGACGACTGCGCGCAATAACGCAGCTCGTTAAGAACGGCACATTGCCAAAAAAATATGAAGTCGCCTGCGATGTTCGAGATATCGACCAGGAAGCACAAAAAGACCTTTCCTTGTCCGAAAACACCATGCGGATCGCAATGACAGCCGCAGATGAATGCAAAGCCTTTTCCGAAATGATCCAGAGCGGAAAAAATGAAGAAGACGTTGCCGCCCGCTATGGCTGCGACCTCCGCCATGTCCGCATGAGGCTACGCTTGGGCAATCTTGAACCAACGATCTTTGAAGCACTGCGCGGCGGCTATATTTCAATCGAAAGTGCGAAATCTTACGGTCTGACAGGCGACCACAGCCAACAGCTCTCTGCATGGACAAAATTGTCTGAGGGCGGATATCAAAATAACACAAATATGATCCGGCGAACGATACTCGATGACAGCATACCGTCGACAAATGCCGCAGCCTTATATGTGGGTGAAAAAGCATATCTGGCCGCTGGAGGCCGCATCGAAGCAGACCTCTTTGCAAAAGAAGATCAAAGCCAATGGCTTGATCCGCATATCGTCGAAAAACTCGCCGATGAAAAAATGCAGCAGGATGCAAAAAAATTCAGGGCTCAAAATGGCTTCGGATGGATCCGCTACGGCCTGTCAACTTATGTTGACTATAATGAGACTGGAAAATTCCAACATTACTCCCTCCCAAAGATCGAACTCACCGAGGAAGAAGAAACCGAATGCGAGCAAATCAAAGAACAAATTCAAGCGCTATACGCGGCTCTTGAAGAGGCCAATGATGATAACGAAAATGATATAAGCAGCCAAATTGACACTCTTGAAAAAAAATATTCCGCCATCAAGGACCGCAGAGGGCCAATCCCAGATGAAGATAAGGAATTTATAGGAACATTCGTGCATCTCAACCAAAATGGCGAGCTGACCAGCCATCACTGCTTACTCAGTAACAAGCCGTTAAAGTCAAAAAGCCGGAATGGAGACAATGCCACTGACAACGAAAACGATGAAAAACCGGTCCACAGCCGTAAAATAACCGAATTGATGGCAATGGCCCGGCGAGACATACTCGCTTTGCATATCGCTCAAGACAGCCAACTTGCGCTCGATCTGGTGATTTTCAAAATGATCTTAGCCCAGCTGTCCTACACTGACGGCCATGCAACCGGGCTGACATTGGCATTCCGCGATAAAAACGATCCACTTAGCCACCAAGCAGCCCCGCAAACCGATGCCGAGAAACAGCGCGATGTCATTTTATCACAGCTTAACGCGGACTGGTACAGCGCCAGCGACCTCACAGGCAGTTTTGATCGCTTCCGCGAAGCAGACCCTGCCGATAAAGCCGCGTGGCTTGCTTATATGATGTCCAGCGGACTGACAGCCTCGCTCAATTCAGACCAATTTAGCAACCGCTTCATGAACCATATCGGCAATATCATTGGCATTAACTCAGCACACCATTGGCGCCCTACCAAAGAGAATTATTTTAATGGGCTACGTAAGGACTCAATCATCAAGATCATTGCTGATCTAGGAGACCCTACATTGGCGGCCCGGTATGCCTCATCAAAAAAGAGCGAGATCGCAGAAGCAGCAGAGAAGATCTTCGCTGGAACAACACTCGTGGACCCCGAAATCAAAGAAGCTGCATTAAGCTGGGTTCCTGAAGAACTGCGTTTCGAAACCAATGGGGCAGGAGATAAGGAATCTCCAGTCCCAGAGCAAGATGAAATCGAGAGCGACGAAATACAGGCGGAAACAGAAACCGCCTGACAATCACCAAATCTGACAACGATCGCCCGCAGCCAGCAACCTGGCTGCGGGTTTTTTTCATCCAAATCACAGGATCAGACCATGACAAAGCCCCAATCAGACATTGCCCAAACCATCACAAATACCATTCTTGCGAAATTGGAAGCAGGAGTGAAACCATGGACAAAACCATGGACCCGAGCAAAACTAACCCGCCCGCTACGCGCCTGCGGCACGGCATATCGCGGCATCAATTGCCTTTATCTTTGGGCAACAGCAGCCGAAAAAGGATATAGTTCGCCATACTGGATGACCTTCCAACAAGCCAAAAAATTAGGAGGCCAAGTCCGCAAAGGCGAAAAATCGAGCCCAGCGATATTTTACAAACAAATCACAGTCGATGACCAATCAAAAGATCCAGAAGACGACTATAACAGCCAGAATTTTCGCCGAATTATGAAGTCCTACCATGTGTTTAATGTCGAGCAAATTGAGAAACTCCCTGAAAAATACTTTCCTCCAATCACGGCAAATGAACAGCCTCCTTGCGAACAAAAAGCTGAACTGGACCAATTTTTTGCCAAAACTGACGTTGAATATCGTCATGGCGGCTCAGCTGCCTTCTTCAACATTCGCGGCAACTATGTCCAATTGCCCAACCCGGAGCAATTTCGCAGCTATCCCGATTATGCCGCAATCAAAGCCCATGAACTAATCCACGCAACCGGACATCATACCCGGCTTGACCGGAAATTCGGCAAAAGATTTGGCGACAAAGCATACGCATTTGAAGAACTCGTCGCGGAAACCGGCGCAGCTTTTTTAAGCGCGCAACTGGGGCTTCCAGACGACATGGTCGAAGGCCATGCTTCCTATATCGCTCACTGGATCGAGATTCTGAGAAATGACAAGAACGCCATTCTAACCGCAGCTGCACGAGCTGATGAAGCGCTCGATTATATCAATGCTTGCGTTGCCAAAAATGCGAATATTCCGGCTGAGGAGAAGGAATATGCCTGAGCAGAATGCAGCAGGGTATGATACTGTGTTCCGGTTTATCGATGCCCTCAACACATGAACCAATCAACCAATCGCATAAAATATGGCTGCTAAATCGTGCCTTCGATGACTGTCATTTTGCCAAAAAAGACCCAACCAAATGCCCAGCAATAGATCTCCTTAACGGTTATCCGGGAAGAGGTAATTCGCCTGCAAAAATTGCCGCACTAGAAGCGCAATGTCAGAAAAAAATAAAGGAAATAAAAAGGAAATTTTACCTCGAAAAACTCGCCTCCATGGACATATTATTCAATCGCAAAGTGCGAGTGAAATTCCATCTTGAAGCCAGAAAGGTTCTCACCGGCATTGCTGATTATTTACATATTCCTGACCAAGACTGGAATCTAAAACACGAAGAAGGAAGGGCAGGAGACCCTGGAAAAATATTCCTTATCGCTGACAATTATTCAGTCGAAATAACCGCTAGAAAGGCCAAAGGAGCAAATGTCGTCATAAGAGCCAACACCCACCACCGGATCGAAGACAGCTACATCGTATTATACGCGACACACCGCGAAATCTGTAACACGCTCCAATTTGCAAAGACACTGCAGCAACTATTACCGACTCTCAAAAGCCTAAGTCAAAAAAGATCATCTCCCGAAGGACAACCTCATGACGAACAAACTGATAAAACCCTCGAATTTGGCCAGCTTTAACAATGCCTACCGACTGGCTGTGACCATGACCGAACAAACAGGGATCGAACACACAATTATTGCTACCTTTTCAAGCATTCAACCCTATAAAGTGATCCCAGCGCGCAACACAAAAGCGGCTCTTATTCGCTATATAATTTGAAGGAATTATCATGAAACTCGCGCAAGCACTGACCCTCATGGAAAGCCAAAACAAGAGCATGCGCCGCAAAGGCTGGCATAATGGCATACGGTTTGTCCAAATCGACGGGAGCAAGGGCTTTACAGAACCCTTCGTTTATCTGGCCAAAAACAACTTGATCATCAATTACCCCTACGCGCCGCAGCGCGCCGACTGGTGCACCGACGATTGGTATGAAGTAAGCCCAGAAGAATTAACAATTTTACATAATGAAACAGAAGAGAAACCGGAAGCACCGAAAGTAGCACAAAACCCCAAAACGCAGCGCAAACAACCGGCAAAAAGAAAAGCCAGATCGAAGGCCATATCTAGGACACGTTCCAAAACTCAGCCTCAAGAAAGTCATAATTGAATTTACCCAACGGCCCGTCTGCCCTGGCGGTGACATAAGGATTAAAAGGTTCCTTTTGATCGAAACCAGACCCTTTGCAAGCTACTGCGATCTTACAGCGCGAAGCCATAACATCTGTCAATCGCTTGAGATCGCCCAGCATTTCATAACCGCCGCGGCTGCCAGCGTGTAATACAGCGCTCGCTGATAATCATCGCAGTCTGTTCCGAGCAGTTTTGCCAAACGTTCTTTGCCCTCAGGCCGCCCGTCAGCACACCAGTGTAAAATCTCAAGCAGCTCACGACAACTCATATAGCCGTCATGAAGCGGCATCCCAATGGACAATAGTGCCAATGCCCGCAAGGTTGGAAATTCGTCGCTATTATCAGCAATATCTCTCAGTTCGACGTCCAAATCAAAAGCATCCGAGAATTTTTTCGAAATCAAGTCAGTAAACATAATGGCTCCTTTTCATGGCGCCATATTTACATCTCATAAAAATCAAAATTCAAGGCAATAATATCGCTTTATGCGTGCATTCTGAAATGCTACATTTTCCATTGTTGCCGCGAAGAAGAAGCAATATATTTGGCACAAAAATACAAGCGCAACATTCTGCCCGCTCCAAAGCCTATGCGCCTGAGCGAGACAGCATCCACAACTTCGGACAAGTTGCAATAATAATGATCGACGCAAATAGTAAATCTAACGAAACGGGCGAGAACACCAGTGATAAAGAGATCGCAGATTTACAGCAAGAATATGCCACAAAACACAATCCCGAAATCATCAATAGAGCGGTCAAACGCTGGTACGGAATCTAACATGAGAACAATGCCAAAAAACTCTGCCAGACAGCGCTGCTGGACAATCCTGTATAAGCGCAACAAACCAATTCGGATGGACGATTTATGTCTAGTGGCGCAAACCACATCGGCTTCTACAAGGCCATGGCTGAAGGCGCTGGAGAACCATCAATATCTAAATGTCGCTGAATTTCACGAAGATCGAAGCAAAATACGGGTCTTCACGCTCATTAAAAAAAGCGGACCGATCGCGCCATCATGGTCGGCTCATACAGAAGAATTACGCGATTGGAATTTGGAACCCCGAATAAACGCAAAACAGCTAACTGCAATCATCAACGCAAATGCCCCAACGCTTAAAAAATGGATGGCAATGCACCAACTTCACCATGCTGGCCAAACACGCCTGCGGCAAATGATGAGCGGGAATAGAAAAATCACGGCCACCATCGAAAATGCCGCGCGCAAACATTTGCACGCCCACAAGCCATAGCCCCAATTACTCACCCAAACAGGGAGCATGAAATGAAAAAAACAGACGGAAAAACAAGAAAGAAAGACAGAAACAAAAATCAACAATGAAAACCACGCTCAATACGCCAAAAGGCAAGGCAAAGAAATCCTGCCATGCGCTGCTATATTCGTTTCTGGTTGTTGTAACTGTAGCTATACTGATGTTCTCAATCATAGCCGCATCCCTCATATTTGATATGCTGAAAAGCAAATCCATTATTCTGGCATCAATTCCCATGCTGCTGCTCACCGTGATCACAGTATTGCAGATAATCTGGATAATCAGGACATACCGCAAATGAAACTCCACAGATCATACCTTGCGCTTTTCGCCTTAACCGGAACGGGCTGCCAAGCTCAAAACGATATTGCCAAATATGCGCAAACACAAATCACAAACTGCCATGCAATCGATGGCGACACTCTCAACTGCCAAGGAAAGCGCTACAGGCTACTTGCCATTGATACCGCCGAAATGCTCGGTCATTGCACACAAGGCCGTGTCTGCGCGAAAGGCGACCCGTATCGCCAAAAGGCTGCACTTCAGGCTACAATCACCCAAAGCATGACAGCCTATGAAATCACGCAAGACCGATATCAAAGAGCCGTCGTCTTTGTCATTAACGCACGCGGCGAAAATCTGTCATGCTCCATGCTCGCAGCAGAGGCTGAATATCGCCCACAATATGACAACGACAATCTTATAGCCAGCAGCTGCCCACAGCTGATCTAATGACAGAATGTCGCAAAAAATGAAGCACAAAAAGGGAAGGAGGAGAAAGAATAGGAATTTGACTTAATTAAAAGGAAAATCCCATGGCAAACACATATTGTTCTACAGCAACCGACCTTTACATCACCGAGGGCGAAAAAGCGCTCCTTGAAGAAATCCTCACCGCGACCGAAATTGCCACAGAAGACAGCCAAACGCAGCTCGACTTTCTGGCTCTTGCCTCACCTGCTTTCCACAAGTTTGTTGACAACATAGACCCAGACAATCCTTTGGGCGATCTCGCTAATAAATTCGAAGATAACGACAACCTTGACCCCGGCGCCGACTTCAAATTTGAACATAACAGCGACAAACTAATAGTCCAAATATACGGCGACCAAGCCAACCCGGAAAACATTGTGACCATCTTACGACTGGCGCTCACCGAATCTCTGCCCGTGGGCATCGAGTGGTCTTTCAGCTGCGACAAATTACGACCAGGCGAATTTGGCGGCGGCGCTGCCGTTATCAACGCGGACAAGGTGATCTGGTCATCGACCCGCCGGTTCATCGAAGAAACCATCCGCGAACACGCATAAAGGATCAACTCCATGTTCACACCCCAGCTTCCCGCCGGTATTACCGGCGCAACCAGTATTGCCAATTTTGCAGAAAGCATCCCCGGCCAGCAATGGCTCGACAATCTTACAGACCATTATGACTGGCAAAGATATCAATCGGGACATTCCCAATGGACTCAAGACCAGCTGAATAAAATTGCAAGCCAGACGCTTGATGCAAAATACAAAAACCGAGAACCAGAATTCCCGGATTCTATCAGCGAAGGCTACAACAGCTGGGACTGCTGGCATGATAGCGTGCGCGACGAAATCATGTCGGAAAATGAAGACCTCGATCTTTCATGCGAATGGCTCGATGACCTTTACTATTATTGGTCGCAAAAGACCGCGGACAAAGACACAAGCAGCTTTTCAGACCTGTTTGGTAGGCACGACAGATGCGAGATTCTTTATGTCTTCATGCCAATGAATTCACTTGAAGACAGCCTCTGCCATTTTGAAGGCTCCTATTGCGATTACGAAACAATCGTCATCGACCACAATTTCCAGCATGCACTCTACCAGCTGGGATTCAGCATCGGCGAATATCGCAAACATTCCGGCAACCGCTCCAAAAGCTTCACCATTGACCAAAACATCCGTCCTCAACCCAGAAAGCTCGCTACACCAGACCAGCTGAAGGAAATGCTGGAAAATAATTGCTCCAGCAACTTCCTAATAGCCGCCTATGCCAATGTCCCTATACAACAGATATTCGACATAGACATACACAAGACCATCAAATTTTC